>DATEZE010000227.1:0-4495 GCA_035255845.1 Burkholderiaceae bacterium
CGGTTTCCGCCTCTCGCACCGACACCAGCACCGGCAGGTTCTCGACGACAAGGTCGAGGTAGTTGCGCACACGCCGCAGCTCCTCCTCGGAGCGGCGCCGGGCATCGACGTCCATCAGCGACAGGATGAGCCCGCGCTCCGGGGAGCCCGGCTCGAGCAGGCGGCCATTGCCTGCACACCAGAACGTGCTGCCGTCGGCACGGCGCATCAGCAGTTCGAACGAGTAGCGCTCGTCGGGGCCGGCGTCGGCGACCTCGGTGTTGACCTGTTCCCAGTCAGCAGGTGCCGCGAAGAGCGACGAGACCACCAGTTCTGAATAGTCACGCGGGTCGTATCCGAACAGTCGCTCGGTCGCCGCATTCGCCTTCAAGATGAGGTCATTCGACACGTACAGCATCGCCACCAGCGCGTTGTCGAAGATCAGCTGCAGCTCGGTAAGCGTCGAGCGCAGTTCACGTTCGGAGCGCTTGCGCTTGTCGATATCGACAAAGGCGAAGATATAGCCAAGCTCGGGTCGCTCCGGGTTCACCGCCCGCCCCTGCACGGCAACCCAGATCGGGTCGGCCTTGCGCCGATACATGTACAGCTCGAACTCGCAGGCGCCGGTATCGCGAATCTGCGCGTAGTGCTCCGACAGGCTCGCGAGAAGTAGATGGTCGGTCGGATGCGTGAAGAGCTGAATCTGCTTGACGAGCCCACCCGGTTCGCACGCCAGCAGGTCGTCCATCGCGCTGTTGGCGCGTACCGGGCGCCCGTCGCGTACGAACAGCAGTCCCACCAGCGCCGTGTCGAAGATCAGCTGCTGCTGCGCCAGCGCGGTCTGGAGTTCCTCTTCCTGCTTCTTGCGCTCCGAGATGTCGAGAATCGAGGCAATCAGGCCGCCCGGCCCGCTGTCGACGCGGCGCATCGACACCAGGCCCCAGAAGGTGCCGCCCGGTCCCTTCATCATCGCCTCGAACGATGCCGGGGCGCCGCTCGCCAGTTGTGTGCGCAGCGGCGTGATCGACTCGAAGTAGTCTGCCTCCGCTGCGAACAGCGTACCGATCGGCGTGCCAAGGAGATCCGTACCCGGACGCCCGAACATGCGCTGCGCCTGCGCGTTGCAACGGACAACGCGGTCATCCTGCAGATGCATGACGCCAGTGGCTGTCGCATCCAGTACAACGTTGAGCTCGAGCAGCGAACGACTGAGCGCCTCGCGTTGACGCTTCATCTCGGAGATGTTCTGGAAGGTGTAGATCGCCTCGCGCAGTGACTCGAGTCCCGGCGTCTCGGACTGGATCGGGCGCGCCTGCACCAGGCACCAGATCGGCTCGCCATCCTTGCCGAACAGCACTACCTCGGCGCTCGTCGTCTGGTGCGCCCGTACGACCGGCATGCCGGAGATCTCTCCCGGCATGCGGTTGTCGCGATCGATCGTAAGGTCCCACAGCGGCATGCCGATGACCTGTCCGTCGCGGTAGCCGAACATGTCGGCGAATTCGCGGTTCGCCAGGAGGATCTTGCCCGACATCGTCTGGGCGACGCCGACCGACATCGTTTCGAACAGTGTCTGCTGGTCGCGCAACGCAACCTGCAGCTGCTCCTCGAAAATCTTCCGATCGGTGAAGTTCTCCAGCACCAGCAGGTAGTGCCGCAGGCCTTCGCCGCCTGCGACCGGCCGCACGTGCAGCTTGCTCCACACCAGGCGCCCATCTCGGTGCACGAAACGGCGCTCGGCGGCATCTACCGGAGCGGACCCCGCGGCCAGCTGGTCGCGCAGCCGGTGATATTCGGGCTGATCTTCCGGGTGCACGAGTGAGGCCGGGTCGCGCCCCACCAGCTCGTCGATCGCATACCCCAGCGTCTCAACTGCGGCACGGTTTGCGCCGATGACGCGGAAACCCGCATCCAGCAGCAGCGTCGCCACCGGGCTTTCGTCGAACAGCGCGCGAAAACGTTCGGCGCTGTCGGTGAGCGCGATCTCCGCGCGCTTGCGCTCGGTACCGTCGCGTGCAAGCAGCAGGATGAACTCGCGCCCGCTCTGCTCCACCCGCTGCGCGACGACCTCGACCGCGAACTCCGAGCCGAGGCGCGTGCGGTACATGGTCTCGCCCTGGTACGAGCCACGGGACAGCAATTGCTCATACAGGCGCTCGAACCCACCGGTCAGTCCGACATCAATTGCTGTCAAGGCCAATCCGCGCAGCGACTCGCGCTCGTAGCCGAGGGCGCCAAGCGCAGTGTCATTGGCGTCGACCACACGGCCGCTGCGATCGATCTCGAACACCATCTCGCCGACGCGCTCAAGCGCGCGACGCAGTGCTGTCAGCGACCCCTCTGCAAAGTGCTCGCGCTCGACCCGCTCGACCGTGACGAGCACTCCATCAAAACGGCCGTTGGGATCGAAAACCGGCGTCAGCTTGACGCGCACCCACGGGCGCTCGCCGTCCGGCGAACGCGCCTCGACCTCGATCGGAGTACGCACCACCGCACTGGCCAGACGTTGCAACTCGACTGCGAGTCCGGCCAGCGCCGAGAGCCCGGGCGCCTCGTCGAAGGCGCGGCCCAAGACGGAATTCGCCGGCACGCCGAGCAGTGTCTCGAGGTGTTCGTTCCATACCCGGTACACGGCCGCGCGGTCGAGCACGGCAATGCCGATCATCGCGCTCGCGAGCAGGTCTTCGACGAAATCGGCGGCGGCGCGAGTGGCGCGCAGCGCTGACTTCGGCACGGTGATATCGCGCAGCACCGCGGTCACGTGCGTGTGCGCCGGCTCGACTCCGCTTTCGAGCTGCATCCGCACATCGAAGAGCTTCGCGCCGGTGGGATGCGGATACGAAAACTTGAACCACCGCCCTTCATGAGTCTCGAGCACCGCGACGAGGCTACTGTTCCACAGTGGCGCAAAGTCGACGAAATGTTCGACGTCCTCGAGGCGTTGCCCGATAAACCTCCAGCGCGACACCGCGGTCGCGCGCTCGATCGCCGGATTGGCGTAGACGACCCGGCCGTCGGCATCGAAGCGGAGGATCGCGTCCGGACATTCCTCAAAATAGGACAGCCCAGGCGCGGACGTGAGGGAGAGCGCGGAACGCGGCGTCGCTGCCGGCTGCGCTTCCGCGGCCGATGCGACACCCAGCGCCAGCGCGCGGTCATTGGACATCACGTCGGGCGCGGCCATGGCCCCCGAACGCCGCGCGCGCGCAGGCGGGGGGCGTCGAAGCCGGGTGGTGGTGTCGGACACGCGATCAGTAACGGTGCGCGATCTGGGTCGATTCAAGAATACTCCACGGCTGCACGCGAACCGGCCGAACGTGGTCTGCGCTGTCCGACCCGAAGCGCGAGATTGGGTTCTGGGCGCACCGTCTCGCTAAAGATCGCCGCCATCGTGCCGTACTCCAGCGAATCGAACCGAGTCCGGGCATAACCTGATGAAGAGCAGCACGCCGATGCACCCTGCAGTCGACTCCGCGCCTTGCGCGCGACGCCAGAACATGGCTTTCGCTGTCCCCGCCATCGACGCCGCAAGGATTGCTGTCACCTTGCGCTCCGTTGTCGACGTCGGCATAGATCGAGCCAAGGTCGCCAAATTGCGCCAGGCAATCGGGCGCGGACTGTATATCGCCGATTGCCGCCTCGTGGCTGAGGGCCTGCTGGCGTCGGTCCGTTTCGGCTGGAGGCACTGAACCATGGGCGACACTCCAGCCGCACATCTTTTCGCCGAGCTGATCCAGGCGCTGCACGACGAGAGCGATGCGTTGGTCGCAAACGATGCGGCGCGGCTGGCCGATGCTGGCTACCGGCGCGAGCATCTGCTGCGTCTGCTCGCGCCACAGGCCAACGCGCTGCGTGCGATGCGGCGCGCTGGCAGCGACGAATTCGAGCGCTTTGCCCGCGAGGCGGCGCAGCTTGCAGCGCTGGATGGTGGGCGGGCGGTCATCGGGTTGGAATCTACGGGCAGCCGCACGCTGGCGGCGCGCATCGCGACGCTGCGCTCGGCCGAGAGCGACTGATCCAACGATCAACCGGGCCGTCATCGGCCCCCCTTCCAGCAATCGCCCGCCGGCGGCCTACCAGTTCTTGAGCTTGGAGCGCAAGCGCGCCACGGCCTGGCTGTGCAACTGGCACACGCGCGATTCGGTGATGCCCATCACCGCACCGATTTCGCGCAGATTGAGGTCCTGTTCGTAGTACAGGCTCATCAGCAGTTTCTCGCGCTCGGGAAGTTCCTCGATCGCGGCTACGAGCGCATGCCGGAAGCGCTTGTCGCGCAGCAGTTCTCCGGGCTCGCTGCCGTGAACGACGAAGTGACGCTCAAGGTAGTCGTCGTCATCATCGAAGCCGCCGAGATCATCCAGGTACACAAGCTGCGACCCGCGCGCCCCGGTCAGCATGTCACGGTAGTCGGCGATCGGCAGGCCGAGTTCCTGCGCGATCTCCGCTTCGTGCGGTGCGCGCATCAGCTTGCCTTCGAGCCGGTGTATCGCGTTCTCGATGTCGCGCTGACTCTTGC
>DATEZE010000228.1:0-14818 GCA_035255845.1 Burkholderiaceae bacterium
GGCGGCGCGCCGAGGACGGTCTGCGCGAATCCGAGGAGCGCTACGCCCTCGCGGTCGCGGGGTCGGACGACGGCGTATGGGACATCGACTTTGCTGCTGCCCGCGTCTTCATTTCCGCGCGCGCGCGCGAGCTCGCAGGCATGCCGCCCGGGCCGGAGATCGTGCCGCTGGAGGAGTGGTCCGCAAGCCTGCCGCTCCACCCGGACGATGTGCCGATGCGCATCGCGGCGATGGAGGCACACCTGACCGGCAAGACGCCTGCCTATGAGGGCGAGTACCGCCTGCGGCAGCCAGACGGCGTCTACCGCTGGCGCCGCATACACGGCCTGTGCTTGCGTAACGCCGAAGGCAAACCGCAGCGCATGGCGGGATCGATCAGCGACGTCGACGCGCGACGGCGCGCCGAGGACGGTCTGCGCGAATCCGAGAAGCGCTACGAGCGCGTGATGCTTGCGGCCGAGGCCGGCTTCTGGGACTGGGATGTCCCGGCGGACAAGGTCTACATCTCGCCGAAACTCCTCGAGATGACGGGTTTCCCGCCGGGAACCGAATTCGAGAGCCGGTCCGATTTCAGCGCGCGCGCGCCCTTTTACCCGGGCGACTGGGCGAAGTGGGAAAGTGCGGTCAATGAGCTCTTTGCTAGCGGTGGCACGCGCCTCACTGGAGAATTGCGCACGATCCATGGTGCCGAAATACGTTGGTATGAACTGAGTGGCATGTGTGTGCGCGACCCGGCCGGCAAGGTCCAGCGCTGGACCGGCTCCGCCACCTACATGACCGCGCGCAAACGCGCCGAGGAGGCGCTGCGCGAGCAGACCGAGCGACTGCAGCTCGGCCAGGCCGCGATGCGCATGATCATCATGGACTGGAACGTCGCGGAGGATCTGCTCACCTGGAGCGATTCGCCCGAGTGGCTGCGCGGGCCGATGCCGGCGAGCGGCAGCTATCCGCTGTTCCAGGATCAAGTCCACCCCGACGACCGCGACAGCTTCGTCGCTTCTCGTCGCCGTGCGCTCGAGACATTGCAGGTCCAGACGACGGAATTTCGCCTGGTGCGGACCGACGGCGAGGTGATCTGGGTGCTGGAGCGCAAGCGCGCGTTCGCCGGCGCCGACGGCAAGGCCGTGCGCATGCTGGCGGCGATGTTCGACATCACCGATCGCAAACGCGCCGAGGAGGCGCTGCGACGCAGGGAAGAAGAGCTGCAGCGTAGTGAAACACACCTAGCCGAAGCGCAGAGAGTGAGTCACACCGGAAGTTGGGCGTGGAGTCCCGCTACCGACGTCCGGTATTGGTCGGAGGAGTGTTACCGCATCCAGGGCTTCGATCCGGCGCGTGGTCTGCCGTCACTTGAATCATTTGTCGAGCGCATACATTCCGAGGATCGGCCGGGATTCGTGGAAGGTTTAGACAAAGCGGTGCGCGAGAAGATGGATTTCGAGAGGGAGTACCGCATCGTGCATTCAGACGGTGCCATCAGATGCATTCACTCCCTGGCCCATCCGGTTCTCAGCTCCGCGGGCGACCTTATCGAATACGTCGGCACAGTGATGGACGTGACAGAGCGCAGGGTTGTCGAGGCCGAGCGATCGAGGCTCAAGGAGCGGCTGCAGCAGGCCGAGAAGATGGAGGCGATTGGGCGTTTCGCGAGCGGCATCGTGCATGACTTCAGCAACATACTTGGCGGCATCCTTGCGTACGGTGAGATGCTGTTCGATGACGCTGCGGAGAACACACCGCGCAAGCGCTACGCGCAAAACGTGCTGACGGCCGCCAACCGCGGCCGAGATCTCGTTGATCAAATTCTGCAGTACACGCGCAGCCAGCGGGGCAAACACAAACCGACCGATATTTGCACCACGGTCGCGGAGACGCTCGAGCTGGTGCGCAGCTCACTACCGGCACGCATCACGTTGTGCCACGCGATCCCTGATGCACCGCTGGTGATGATGGGCGACCCCACGCAGTTACATCAGATCGTGATGAACCTGTGCAGCAACGCGATCCACGCTATGAAGACGGGCGGCCCGTTGCGCGTCGGCGTCACACCGATAGAAACGAACGCTGTGCTTGCGCTGTCGCATGGAACATTGCAGCCAGGCAGTTACGTCCGTGTCAGTGTCGAGGACAGCGGCTGCGGCATGGACGAAGCGACCTTGGGACGCAGTTTCGAGCCGTTTTTCACCACCAAGGAATTTGGTCACGGCACGGGCCTGGGGTTGGCGCTGGTGTATGCGATCGTGACCGATTTCGAAGGCGCAATCGATGTGAAGAGCGTGCCCGACGAAGGCAGCACTTTCTCGATTTACCTGCCGTCCGTGGAAGCACCTGCGACCGTTGCATCAGAGAGTCGCGTACCGCTTCTACATTTACGGAATCAGCACCGCCCAATCGATGAAGAAAACGTCGGCTACGATCAAAGCTCCAAGCAACGGGAAGACAAGCGGAGCCCAGTGGGCTGACTAACGCAATACTTCAACGCGGGCGTCGAACATATAGCCCGCTCCGCGCTCTGTTTTGATGTACCTCGGGTGCTCGGCGTCCTGCTCGATCTTGCGACGCAGGCGAAGGATTTGAACGTCGATCGAACGGTCGAAAATCTCTTCGCCATGCAAGCGCGTGAGATCGAGCAGCTGATCACGAGAAAGCACTCGCTGCGGCGCGGAGCAGAATGCCCGTAACAGACTGAACTCGCCTCGTGTGATCTCCACCGACCGTCCTTCCGGGGCTTTTAGTCGGCGCGTGCCGACGTTGACTTCCCAGCCATCGAACCTATACGCGCGAACTTTCTCACTGTGGGGAGGAAGCGCCTTGCGGGCAGCTTGATACCGGCGTAACACAGTACGAATGCGGGCGAGAAGTTCACGGGGACTGAATGGTTTGGTGATGTAGTCATCCGCGCCAAGTTCCAATGCCATCACACGGTCAGCTTCGTCGCGCTTGCCGCTGACCACGATGATCGGAATCTCACCCTTTTCACGCAGTTCGCGTGCGAGCTGCATGCCGTCTTCACCGGCCAGCCGCAAATCAAGCACGACCAGGTCGACAGCGTGCTTGGCAAGCGTCTGCGACATTTCTGCCCCCGTTGCCACTGCGGTGACTTTGAAGTCGTTCTCCAGAAGATAGTCGGCTATGACCTGGCGCGTAACCGAATCGTCATCTATCGCCAAGATGTGCGGTAGAGCGGCACTACTCATAGTGTTGTGCAGAGGTATCGTCGAGTCAGCCTGATACATGGCGACAAGTAGACGGGATGGCGGTGAACAAGCCGTTTCATGCCTAGTTACCGCCGTAACAATGCAGTCGGCACGCGCAATCTACTGACAACTCTTGTGGCGTGATAATCAGATCTTTCGCATCGACGAGGAAATATACGCTCAGCACACGTGCCCGCTGGTTGAAGTCCCCGTTTCGGCGCGGCTTACTCGCAGCTTCGGTCGCGGCGCTTTCCTCCCGCCTTTTCACATTCGCTTGCCCTGGAAAGGTCCAACTATGACGACCCCTGAAACCATTGCTCCGGAACGCAGCAAGCATACAGCCGGCAATAACGCGATCCGCCCGTTTCGCGTGAGTTTTCCGGAAGCGCAACTGACCGATTTGCGCCAGCGGGTAAAGGCAACGAAGTGGCCCGAGCGGGAGACGGTGGCGGACGCCTCGCAAGGGGTGCAGCTGGCGACGACTCAGGCGCTCGCGCGCTATTGGGCGACCGAGTACGACTGGCGCAAGTGCGAGGCGAAATTGAACGCCCAGCCGCAGTTCATTACCGAGATCGACGGGCTGGACATTCACTTCATCCACGCCCGCTCGAAACATGACAATGCGCTGCCGATGATCGTCACGCACGGCTGGCCCGGTTCGATCATCGAGCAGATGAAGATTATCGAGCCGCTGACCAATCCGACCGCACATGGCGGCAGCGCAGCGGACGCCTTCCACCTCGTGATTCCGTCGCTGCCAGGCCACGGCTTTTCAGGCAAGCCGACGGGACCCGGGTGGACCCCCATCAGCATCGCCAAAGCATGGGCGACGCTGATGCAGCGCCTCGGCTATACGAAGTTCGTGGCGCAGGGCGGCGACTGGGGGAATGCAGTCTCCGAGGTGATGGCCTTGCAGCAGCCTGCGGGATTGCTCGGCATCCACACCAACATGGCGGCCACAGTTCCAGCCAACATCTCGAAGGCGCTTGCGTTTAATGAGGCGCCACCCGCTGACCTCACCGCTGAAGAGCGCAACGCCTGGAACCAGCTGGACTATTTCTACAAGAAAGGGCTGGGCTATGCCCTCGAGATGAACACTCGCCCGCAAACGCTTTACGCGCTTGTCGATTCACCAGTCGGACTCGCAGCGTGGATGCTCGATCATGACATCCGCAGCTACCAGATGATCGCGCGCGTCTTCGACGGCAAGTCCGAAGGCCTGACGCGCGACGATATCCTCGACAACATCACGCTCTACTGGTTGACGAACACCGCAATCTCCTCAGCGCGCCTGTACTGGGACACCGCGCAGCTTGGGGCGGGCGGCTTCTTCGACGTGAGGGGTGTCAAGCTTCCAGTCGCCGTGAGCGCCTTCCCCGACGAGATCTATGCAGCACCGCGGAGCTGGGCCGAGCGCGCGTATCCCAAGCTCATCCATTACAACAAGCTCGACAAAGGCGGGCACTTTGCGGCGTGGGAACAGCCGAAGCTCTTTGTGGACGAGATGCGCGTAGCCTTCAAGTCGTTGCGGTAGCGCAAAGGTAGTCCAAGTTGGTACGGTGGATGGCGCGCCTGATGCGCACGCTCGCAGAGTTCGGAACGAGGAGGAAAGATTGCGGAAATTCAGCAGAGATGAAGAGGTGATCCGCAAGCTGTCGCCTGAGCAGTACCGCGTAACGCAGCAGAGCGGGACTGAGCCGCCGGGAACGGGCGAGTATCTGGACAACCATGAACCGGGCATCTACGTTGACATTGTGTCGGGCGAACCGCTGTTCGCGTCGTCCGATAAGTTCGAATCCGGTTGCGGGTGGCCGAGTTTCACCAAGCCCATTGAACCGACCAATGTCAACGAATTGAGAGACACCGCGCACGGCATGGTGCGAACCGAGGTGCGCTCCACGCACGCGGACAGCCACCTTGGGCACGTGTTTCCCGACGGTCCCAAAGACCGCGGTGGACTGCGCTATTGCATCAACTCTGCGTCGCTACGGTTTATTCACCGCGACGACATGGAGGCAGAGGGTTACGGCGCTTACTTGAACCAAGTGGAGGATGTCCATGAATGAGGAGCGTGCCGTTCTGGCCGGCGGTTGCTTCTGGGGCGCACAGGATCTCATTCGCCGCTATGACGGCGTGCTGTCGACGCGGGTCGGCTACACGGGCGGCAGTAACTCGCACGCTACGTACCACAATCATCCCGGACACGCCGAAGCAGTCGAGATCATTTTCGATCCCGGCCGCATCAGCTATCGGCAAATCCTCGAATTCTTCTTTCAGATTCACGATCCAAGCACGCGCAATCGTCAGGGCAACGACGTCGGGAGCAGCTATCGGTCGGCGATCTTCTACACCAGTGACGAGCAAAAGCGGATCGCCGAAGACACGATCGCCGATGTGGATGCCTCAGGCCTGTGGCCGGGCAAGGTTGTGACTGAGGTCGTTCCGGCAAGCGACTTCTGGGAGGCCGAACCCGAGCACCAGGATTACCTCCAGCGATATCCTGGCGGCTACACTTGCCATTTCGTCCGGCCCAACTGGAAGCTGCCGACTCGCACCGAGAAGGCTGCGAACACGGCCTGATCGTCACCTTGCGGAAGATCGAGAGGCACCGATTTAGGCGTCGCATCCGGGACACATTAGCTTCATAGCGTTGCCGTATCGCGGTTGGCCATCCCGGCCTGCCCAACAACGACAAGGAGCCACCATGTCAACGCTCAAACGCGCAGTAGTCGCCCTCATTAGCGGAACGAGCATGACGATGATGGACGTCGCTCAAGCCGCCTCGGACAAGGCCATGTCCGGGCCTAATTCGTCCAAGCCCTCTATCGTGCTCGTGCACGGCGCCTTCGCCGACGCCAGCAGCTGGGCGAAAGTCATACCGCTGCTTGAAAAAGACGGCTATTACGTCACCGCCGTGCAGATCCCCCTCACTGCCTATGCCGATGACGTGGCCACTACCAAGCGCTTCATCGATGCGCAAACGGGGCCGATGGTGGTCGTCGGTCATTCGTATGGCGGCGCCGTGATCACCGAAGCGGCCGCCAACAACGGCAATGTCAAGGCACTGGTATATGTGGAGGCGTTCGCGCCCGACGTCGGCGAGACCATCGCAGCCGCGGGGGCCAAGTATCCGGCGCCGCCACTCGGCCCGGCTCTGAAGCCTGATGCTGCAGGGTTCCTCTGGGTCGATCGCGAGAAGTTCCGCGACGTGTTCTGCCACGACGTGCCTGTTGCGGAGGCCCGCATCGCAGCTGCAACCCAAAAGCCCATCCTCGCAGCGTCATTCGAAGCAGCGCCCACGAATGCCGCATGGAAGTCGGTGCCGTCCTGGTTCATCGTGAGTGCGCAGGACAAGGCGATCAATCCTGACCTCATGCGAGCGCAAGCCAAGCGCGCCAACGGTACGGTGACCGAGGGCTCGTGGAGTCACGTGCCGTTCCTGTCCCAGCCGCGAGTCGTGGTGAAGGTGATCGAGGACGCGGCGAAGCACTCGAGCGCGCACGCCAGCCGATGAGGCGTGACGACTAGGTCACTAGTCAGTTGCCGCCACCGGGAAGAGGACCAATTCCGTGTACGCGCAGCCGACGAAAGTAAAGCAGATCGATGCCGGCCTTCTCAGCGTCGGCTATGTGGAAGCCGGCCCGGACGGCGGCCCCCCCGTGATCCTGCTGCACGGCTGGCCCTACGACATCCACACCTTTGACGAGGTCGTGCCGATACTGGCGTCGGCGGGCTATCGCGTGCTCGTCCCCTACGTGCGCGGCTACGGCCCGACGCGCTTCCTCTCGGACGCGACGTTTCGGAATGGACAGCCGTCGCGGCTTGCGGTGGACGTCATCGACTTCATGGACGCGCTCAAGATCCAGAAGGCGACTCTCGCCGGCTTCGATTGGGGCGCGCGCTCGGCAGACATCGTCGCGGCACTCTGGCCCGAGCGCTGCAAGGCCCTGGTGGCCGTGAGTGGCTACCTGATTGGCAACCAGGAGGTAGGCAGGATGCCGCTGCCGCCCAAAGCGGAGCTCGAGTGGTGGTACCAGTTCTACTTCGCCACCGAGCGCGGCCGGCTGGGCTATGAGAAGTACCGGCACGACTTCGCGAAGCTCATCTGGCAGCTCGCATCGCCGCAGTGGAAGTTCGACGATGCGACGTTCGACCGGTCCGCCGTTTCGTTCGAGAACCCCGATCACGTCGGCATCGTGGTGCACAACTACCGCTGGCGGCTGGGGCTGGCTCAGGGCGAGCCGCGCTACGACGACCTGGAAGAACGGCTCGCGCAAAGTCCGGTCATCACCGTGCCGACCATCACGCTCGAAGGTGATGCGAATGGCGCACCGCACCCGGACCCACGTGCCTACGCCAGCAAGTTCTCTGGTCGATACACGCACCGGTTCATCACGGGCGGAATCGGGCACAACCTGCCGCAGGAGGCGCCACGCGCTTTTGCCCAGGCCGTGGTGGACGTCGACGGTTATCGAGCATGAAAACGCAGCAACTCTTGCCAGCCGCGCTAGTTGTCAGCGCAGCCTGCGTTGTCGAGCGGAACTCTCGTTGATTCCCCGATCCGATGTCCGGGAGTACGAGCCGCCCGGTGCTCGCGGCCAGCAAGTCCGTCAACCGGAATGGGCACAACGATTCAGTACTTATCCCACTGCGTCAGTATGTCGTCCGCCAGCTTCTGATCGCGCTTGTTCGTAAAGGCCATGAATTGCTCGAAGGTGATGTAGCCGCGCTTGTCCGTGTCGATCTCCTCGAAGCTGGCGTACGTGATCGGCAGATGGCCTTTCGCTTCTTCCTTTGTCACCTTGCCATCGTGATTCTTGTCGGCGTGAGCGAAAAGTTTCCTAAGGGTCCAGGGTCCCTGAGGCGCAGCAGGCTGCGCTGGCTGTGCCTGTGATTGCCCTGGGGTAGCGGCAGGTTGCTGTGCCCAACTTGCAGTGCCAAACGCAGCCATCAAGGCAATCACAGAAAGGGCTGTCCTGCGCTCATTCTTGCTCATGGTGAACTTCCTCCACTGTGCGACCGGCCATTGGGGTCGGACGATCGAATTGCGCGCATCAATGAGTCGGCTTGTGTCCGATTCCAATGCAACAACTGAGATTGAAGTCGGCCTCCAGAAGATAGTCAACGATGACCTGGCGCGTGACCGAATCGTCATCGATCGCCAAAATGTGCGGTGGAGCGACACTACTCATAGTGTTGTGCAGCGGTATCGTCGAGTCAGCCTGATACATGGCGACAAGTAGACAGGATGTCGGTGAGCAAGCCGTTTCATGCCTAGTTACCGCCGTAACAATGCGGTCTACACGCGCAATCTACTGACAACTCGTGTGATGTGATCGATAAGGCGGCGACATCGGTGACGAAGTAGTGGCATCAAGCCCGCCGCGGGCTGCCGGGCCAGCGCGCGGAGAAGGGCAAAGGGTGTCGGCGCGAGTGCAACTGGCCTTCCGCGGTGGAGCAGCGAGGCGTTCGCTTCATTGAGTTCGAACTCGCCGAAGCGGACCAGCACGGGGTTCGAAGTCTCTGCGGAACGAGCCATGGGGGGCACATCATGCCACCTGAGAGGGTTCCAAACCCCTTGGGCGGATCGTTTCGACGGCGGGCGAAAGCTGGCGTAGGACCGCTAATTAACGGCAGGACTCCTCATGGATGGGCCTCGAGAGTGAGCATGCACGCGGACTCACGGAAGTCCCTCCTTGCCGGCGAAGGCCGTTCGGTCTGCGAGCGCCGTACGGCAAGATTCGGCCAATACCAACCTTTGCCTATCGCACGAGGTCCGGCTCAAAAGCGGACATGGGTTATCCGCCTATCGGTTAAGCGTCTGGGTCGCGAGCCACGCTGGAACATCTCTCTGGCTATGCAATACGCGCCAGACGTCGATGCTCTCGACGCCCATGCAGCCAGTGCTGCTGACGGTGGCGTTCAGGATGTGAGCCGAACCGGCAAGCATTCGTCGAGATGCTCGCGCGGCACTTGGCGCAACCGCTCTGAGCTAGGTGAAGCCAAGTCCGCCAGAAGCTCAGACTCGGATTCACCACGGGCCAGAAATTCGAGGCTGGGCGCCCTAGAACGCGCTCAATCTTCGCCCGCGAGAATCAGCCGACTGGCAGCAGCAACTCGAGCGTCGTACCCCGCCCAGAGGACGGACGCACCAGCAGTTCGCCGCCCACGGTCCTCGCGCGACGTAGCATGTTGGCCACGCCGTGGCCTTCGGTGCGCATGCCGTCGAAGCCGCGTCCGTTGTCGCTGACGCGGATGTAGACCCGGCGCGTATCGGTCTCGACGCCGGTTTCGACCGCCACGCGGTCGGCCTGCGCATGCTTGAGCACGTTGGTGAACGCCTCCTGCACGATGCGCAGGATGTGCAGCACGTTCTGCGGCGTCAGGCCGTGCAGTTGCGGTAGGTCGTGCACCTGCCAGTCGAGCGCGACGCCGCCAGCTTTCAGCCGCGGCTCCAGCCGGTAGCGCAGGCTGCCGAGCAGGGGCAGGAGGTCGTCGGCGGCGGGTTCCATCGAGTCGATAGTCAGCCGCAGATCGTCAATGCACTCGCGTAAAACCGCCGAAACGTCTTCCTTCGACGCGTCGCCGTGCTCGACCAGGCTGAGCGCAGTGATCAGCTGCCCGCCGATGCCATCGTGCATGTCGCTCATGATGCGGCGGCGTTCATCGGCGAGTGCCTGCTGGCGCGTCAGCGCCAGCACTTGTTCCGCCTGGCCGGCGAGCTCCGCGCGTTTGGACTCGACGCGCTGTTCAAGTTCGCCGTTAAGCTGCTCGGCCTCCGTCAGCGACTGCGCGAAGCGGCGCGTGATGATCCATCCCATGACGAAGAACAGCGGAATCATGTGGGTGATGCGCACCCCCAGGCCGCCGAGGTCGCCGTGCACGATCCCCCATGCGAGAGCGCCGGTCGAGTAAACGTGCGCGAGCGTGAGCAACGCGCTTTCCAGGCCCGGTTTGCGGTACCAGACATACGCCATCACTACACTCTGCGCCGCGAACGACAGTTCCCACAGCGGCATTCCAAAGAGCGGATTGGCCTCGCTGCCCGGCAACGCATGCCCGAACAGCGCGCCTGATTCGTCGATCACCCACGTAAGAGCCGTTAGCAGCCAGACGGCGCGCTCGGTGCGCGGCCAGCGCCAGCCGGCGAAGCGAAGGCAATAGATAAACATCGCCGCCTGGCCAGGGCCGAGCAGGAAGAACCAGATGACCTGCGAGGTGATTGGCTGTGGCGCCCATTGCAGCCACCCGACGGCATCGAAGAACACCAGTCCCATGGGCAATGCGCCGAGGGAGAAATAACCGAAGACTTCTTCGCGCCGGCGTTGCAGCCAGATCAGCAGGGTCCCGATGCCGATCGTCAGGGAGAACACCCCAGCCATCTGTGTAACCGTGATCCAGAGGAAGCGCTCGTGCTCGAAGGCCTGCACCACCGCCGCCTTGTCGCCGATGCGTAAACCCGCCAGCTTGCCGCGTCCGCAACCGCAGCTCTGTGCAACCGGAGCCCATAGGCGGATGTGAACCGTGTTCTCGCCGGCGCGCAGCAGGCTCGCGTCGAAGGGATACAGCACGAGGGCCGACCATCGCAGCGTCGGCTCCTGCCCCCATTCGCCGTTTTGTCCGACGCGGCGGCCGTTGACGTACACCGCGCCCACGGCGCTCAGCCGCGCCACCATAACGGCCTGCGGCCCGTCCGGCCGCTCAGGCAGATCGAACCGCAGGCGATACCAGGCGGTTCCGGACTCTTTGGGCCGCGACGCCGGCCAGAAATCCGGCAGCGACACCGATTGCCAAGCCGCCGAGTCGGGCGGCGGCTCGGCGCTGTCGCTCAATACGATGTCGCCGTGGTCAAGCGTGCGCAACGCGTCCTGCGTGTGTGCGCCGGTGGAGAAGAGCGCGACGAGCAGCGTGACAAGGGATCGGCACAGGAAAAATCGCACGATCACCCTCTCGGCAGCAGCAGCGACAAGGTGGTGCCGCCGGGCGACGGCATCACGAGCAGCTCGCCGCCGATCGTCATCGCGCGGCGGCGCATCTTCGCCAGTCCCTGCGCTTTGCCGGCGCTTTCGGCCTGATCGACATCGAAGCCGCGGCCGTCGTCGGCAACGTCGATCTTTACGCGCCGGGCATCCACGGCGGTGGCGACGCGGATGTTCCGGGCCTGCGCATGCTGCACGACGTTCGTGAACGCCTCCTGCAGGATGCGCAACAGGTGCAGCACGTTGCGCGGAGTTAAGCAGCTCAGCTTCGGTACCTCGCCCACCTGCCAGTCGAGCGCGATGCCGTGCGCCCGAAGCCGATTTTCCAGCCGGTAGCGCAGGTTGCCGAGCACCAATAACAGATCGTCGTCGGTCGGCTGCAGCGAATCGATCGCCAGCCGCAGGTCGTCAATGGATTCGCGCAACGCTGCGCCGACCTGTTGCGCCGTCGCTTCCCCATGCTCCACATTCGCCAAGGTCGAGATCAGCCTCGCTCCCAGGCCGTCGTGCATGTCAGCGATGATCCGTTCACGCTCCTCGCCGATCGCCTGCTCGCGCGTAAGCGCCTGCAGCTTGGCCTGCTCTCGTTCTAACTCGGCGTGCCGCTCGGCGACGCGCTCTTCGAGGTGCGCGTTGAGCGCGTCGGTCTCGTTGAGCGTGCTCACGAAGCGGCGCGTCAGGATCCAGCCCATCACGACGAACAGCGGGACGATGTGGGTCTCGCCCAGACCTAGTCCGCGCGGCATCAACCAGCCCATCGTCAGTACCGTGACCGAGTACAACGCGCAAAGCGCCAGCAGCAACGTCTCGCTGCTGCGCCGCTGCCACAACGCGCACAGCAGCACGATCAGGCTCGCCGCGGGGATCACCAAGGACCCCGGCTCGATCGAGAGGGCGCCCGCCAGCGCAATCCAGTGCTGCCAATGCTGACCGGTGTAGAGGCCGCCGCCAGCAAACGTCATCCACATCAGCAGCGCGTAGAGCCAGACGCCGCGTTCGGCACGTGGCGCGCGCCAGCCCGCAAAGCGCAGGCTGAAGATGAACAGGAAGACCGTGCTGGCGAACCAGAACACCGCACAGAACGGCCGACTGCCCAGCATCAGCTTCCAGCCGCCGATCGGCACGGTGGTGACGAGATAGAGCGCATGGGTCAGCGCCGCCGCGGCGAAGTAGCCGTAGACCTCGTCGTGGCGCCGGTGCAGCCACAGCACCAGCATGTACAGGCTGACCGCGGCGGAGAACGCGCCGGCCATCTGCGGCAGCGTGACGTGCATGAAGCGTTCGCGCTCCAGTTCGGCTTCGAACACCGGCCGTTCGCCGATGCTGACCGGGTCGAGCGACTCCAGCCGGCCTGGCGGCGCCCACAGCCGGACGTGCAGAGTGTTGCTGCCGGCGCGCAGTTGTCGCGGCTCGATCGCGAACAGCACCGGTGCGGCGACGGGTTCGACGCGGCCGAATACGCCCGTCGAGCCGACCAGCGCGCCGTTCAGGTAGACGGCACCGACGTTGCGCAGCAACGGCAGGTAGATCGCCGGCTTCGCAGGCACGGGCGGCGTCAGTTCGAAGCGCAGGCGATACCAGCCAACGCCGCGCAGGCCGGCGTGCGCGGTGTCCCAGTCGTCCGGCAGAGACTGCGGTTGCCACGCAGCGGTGTCGGATGGCGGCTCGGCGGCATCGCTGGCAAGGAAGTCGGCATGGTCTAGGCGCAGTACCGCGCCGGGTGGATCGGCTGCCGGCGCGGCGCAGGCCGTCAAGGCGATCAGGAGCGCGATCAGCAAGCGCATGGCGGACGGGACGATCGGCATCTCGTGGAAGTGCGCTGATCGTAGGCAGGCGCTATGTCGGCGCATCACGCGAACACGTGTTGCAGCTGGCCGCTACCGCCCGTCGAGGAGGCCCATCTTGGTCGCCTCGTAAACCGCCTCGCCACGCGAGTGCACCGCGAGCTTCTGGTAGATGTGCTTCACGTGCGCAGTGATCGTGTGCGGCGACACCGTGAGCAGGCGCGCGATCTCGGCGAAGTTGAAGCCCTTGGCGATCAGGCCCAGCACCTCGCTCTCGCGCGCCGAAAGGCCGGCATCGCCGGTCGCCGCTGCTTCCGCCGCGGGGGCAGCCGTCGGGTGCCACCGGCGCAGCAGTTGGCGCGCAATCAGCGGGCTGATCGGCGAGCCGCCGGCGCGCAATTCGCGGATCAGCGCGACGAACTCTTCGGGCAGGCTGTCCTTGAGTACGTAGCCGGTAGCGCCGGCCTCGATGCTCGACACCACATGCTCCTCGTCGCCGAAAACCGAGATCACCATGATGTCGGTGCCAGGGTGCGCGCGTGCCGCCTCGCGGATAAGGTCGATGCCGCTGCCGTCGGGCAGGCCTAAGTCGGTCAACAGCACGTCGGGTGCGTGCGTGGCGAGCAACTGACGAGCGGTGGCCAGATCGCCTACCGCAGCCATCAGCCGCAATTCGGGGGCGGCGGCAACGTAGCCGCAGAAGCGCGCCAAGAACTTCGGATCGTCCTCGACCAGCATCACCGTCGTGACCACGCTCCCTCCATCGCGGTTGCTTGCCTCGAACCAATGATAGGCGGCGGAGGCGGCACATTACGCGGCAACGCGCCGCCCGCGAGGGGCTCCGCCGGCGTCACTGGGCGTCAGACGTCGTCTCGACGACGGCCTGAAGTTGCGCCAGGCGGGCGGCAGGCTGCGAGCGCACGGCCTGCTGCGCGGCGATCGTGGCGGCACGCTGCGCCGCCGCCTGCGTGGCCTGCTCGCGCCCGCTCTGACTGGCGGCGCCGATGCACAAGGCGACGAACATGGCGAGCGCGCCGACATGGAAGAGGTTCTCATTCATGGTGGGCTCCTGGCTGGTGGCGGTGACCGCACCTCGCGATCACTGTGGCTGCACCTTAAGAACCCGAACCTCGCGCCGCATCGCGTGCTCCCGCGCTGGCCTCACGCGTTCGCGCAGGTGTCGCGCCACGCATGGCCGGCAGACTCGCGCAAACGCGGATTGCGGCGACTCTGTACCTCGCGGACATCGCGCAACGGACGCCACGAGCTATTCGAAACTATCGCGCGGTTCGCAGCGGAGATTCAAGCGGATCTATCGGCCAGTAGCCGACAACGCGCGGTCCTGGCAGAGTTGCCCTAAAGCGGCCGTTTCCGCTTGTTGAACGCTTGCTTGATGTCGGCGATGAGATCGGCCAACGATCCGCGTTACAGCCAGACCACGCCGCACATCCAGTAAAGCGACAGCGACGCCGGGAAGTTGGCCTCGCATTAGTGTGCCGCAACGAGACTGGCAGCATTCGCTGGTGGGTGTAGTGTCGCCGCTCTTGAAGGAGAAAACTATGGTCGGACAGGAAGCGCATGGATGGTGGGCGTATGCCGAGAACACGATCCAGACCTGGGAGATGACGGTTCAGGTGAACAAGCGCGACACGTTCGCCGAGACAGCGATCACCGCGTTTGGCAACGAGGGTGAATCCCCCGCCGGCTACTTCGGCATTACCAAGATCGTCAGCGACAGCGGCACCGAGACGTTTCTTCAGGACGGCTCGTTTGGCCTGCCCAGCTACCGCCAGGCCGTCTTCCGCAAGAAGGTGAGCAGCGTTCGCGTGCAAATCGCCTGTTGGGACTCGTACGTGCG
>DATEZE010000229.1:0-36848 GCA_035255845.1 Burkholderiaceae bacterium
CAGCGCGTCATCGCGCGCGAACATCAGGCCATAGGGCTCGTAGGAAAGAAGTTCGCCGACGATTGCATAGCGCCGCTGCAGTCCGTGCTCGGCCAGGTACGCGGCGAGCAGGATGTTGTCCCCGGCGAAGGCATCGGCGCCGCCACGATCGAGTTCGGCCAGCGCCGCCGGATAGTCCGGCGCAGCCACCACCCGCAGGCCGCGGACGCGCGATGTCTGGCCTCGCAGCACCTGTTCGTTGGTCGTGCCGCTGACGACGACGACGGTGCGGCCGGCGACGTCGCGAAGCGACCGGATCGAGCTACCGCGCCGGACCATGAGCTGAGTACCGGCAATAAACATCAGCGGCGAGAACGCGACGCGCTCACGCCTTTCGGCAGTGTTGGTCGTTGCGCCGCACTCGAGATCGACGCGTCCGTCGACGACCTGTTCGATGCGGTCTGCAGGCGTGATTTTGCGGAACTCGACCGCGAGTCGGCGTCCGCCCACGGCCTGCGCGATGTCCTCGATGACCGCGCGGCACAGGTCGATCGAGTACCCGTACGGGTCTCCGTGTGCAGCGCGCGCCGAAAACGGCACGGCGCTCTCGCGATAGCCGACGCGTACGGTGGCGGTATCGTGGATGCGTTTAAGGACGCCGCTCAGTGCCTGCGTGTCCGCATCGACCTGCTGTGCCGGCGCCGGACCTGCCAATAGCAGCGCGAGCGCGCCTGCAACGATCAGGTGCACCGAGGCGCAGAGGCGCGCGACGCGCGACGTGCTCATCGCCCGGTCTGCATCAGCCGGTGGAGGCCGCCGCGCTCGCCGGAGCGTCAGCTGGTTCGGATTCGAGCTGGCCTTCCCATTTGGCGACGACTGAGGTCGCAATGCTGTTGCCGATGACATTGGTCGCCGTGCGGCCCATGTCGAGGAACTGGTCGATGCCCATGATCAGCAACAGGCCTGCCTCGGGCAGGCCGAAGGTCGGCAGCACCGCCGCCACGACGACGAGCGAGGCGCGCGGCACGCCCGCGACGCCCTTGCTGCTGACCATCATCACCAGCAGCAGTGTGAGCTGCTGGCCGAAGCTCATCTCTATGCCGTAGGCCTGCGCGATGAACAGCGCAGCGAACGACTGGTACAGCATCGAACCGTCGAGATTGAACGAGTAGCCAAGCGGCAGCACGAAGGACGTGACGCGGTCGTTGACCCCGAAGCGGTGCAGCTGCTCCATGAGCTTCGGATAGGCGGCCTCGCTGCTCGCCGTTGTGAAGGCAACAAGCAGGGGCTCCTTGACCATCCCCATCAGGCGGAACACGAGCGGGCCGAGAAAGACGAAGCCGGCGCCGATCAGAATGGCCCACAGCACCAGCAGCGCGGTGTAGAACGAGCCGATGAATTTGCCGTAAGTCAGAAGGATGCCGAGGCCCTGCGTGGTGATCGCTGCTGCCACTGCGCCGAAGACGCCGGCCGGCGCGAACCACATCACGAAGTCGGTGACCTTCAGCATCACCGGCACCATTTCGCCAATGAACGACGTTATCGTTTTCGCCGGTTCCGATTTCAGGGTCGTGATCGCGAACCCGAAGAAGCAGGAGAACACGAGGATCTGCAGAATCTCGTTGGTCGCCATCGCCTCGAAGAAGCTGCGCGGGAACACATGCGCAACGAACTCGCGCAGGTTGAGCCCGCCGGTCTTCAGATTCGTCGCCAGATCCTTCTCGGGCAGCGGCAAACCGAGATCCAGGCCGGGGTGGAAAAGGTTCGCGAAGAACATGCCGAGCAGCAGCGACACCAGCGACGCGGTGATGAACCACAGCAGCGCCTTGGCGCCAATGCGCCCAACGGCGCCCGCGTCACCCATGCCGGTGATGCCCGCCACGACGGTGGCGAACACCAGCGGCGCAATGATCATCTTGATCAGCCGCAGGAATACGTCCGAGAGAATCGAGAAGTAGCCGGCGAGCCGCGCGGCCGCGGCCGCGTCCGGCGCAAACTCGTGGCCGGCCCAGCCGGCAAGGACGCCGGCGACCGCCGCGACGAGAATCCAGGTGGCGAGTCGCGAGCCTTTCGCCGGTCCGTGGGCCGCTGATGCCTTCGGAGCGGTCAGAACATCACCTTCGCGAGAGCGAGGCCAGTGATCACGGCGACGGCCGTCGCGACGATTCCGGGAATCATGAAGGAGTGGTTCAGCACGTACTTGCCGATCTTCGTCGTTCCCGACAGGTCGAAGTTGATCGCCGCAATCAGCGAACCGTAGGTCGGGATGAAGAAGTATCCGTTGACCGACGGGAACATGGCAATAAGAAACTGCGGCGGAATGCCGAGCGCGATGCCCAGCGGCATCAATGCGCGGGTCGTAGCCGCCTGGCTGTACAGCAGCACCGACGCGAAGAACAGCCCAAACGCGAAGGTCCAGGGCGCAGCCTGGGTCCAGCTTTCGATGGCCGGCACGATGACGTCCTTGTTCGCGCCGATGAAGCTGTCGCCGAGCCAGGCCAGCCCAAAGATCCCGATCACCGCGACCACCCCGGCACGCAGGGTCGCAGTCTTCGGAACCTCGTCGACATTGATCTTTGTCACCAGCAGCATGATCGCCGCCGTCGACATCATCACGATCTCGATGACGGTCGGCATGGCCAGTGGGCTTTTGGCGCCGGGCAGCGTACGCAGGCCTGGTAAGAAGCCGAAAAGCACCACCAGCGCGACGCCGATCAGGAATAGATAGGCCGAGGCCTTCGCAGACGGCTTCAGCGATCCCTTCTTCGCATGCGCCTTCGGCGGCGGAACGTCACCCGCGGCCAGCCGCGCCTGGTAGGCCGGATCGTTCTTCAGATCCTTGCCGAGGAACATCGAGATGATGGCGCCGGCGAGCACGCCGGTCAGCGTTGCCGGCACGCAGATCATCAGGATTTGCGGCAGGCCCCACTGCGCCATCCCCTTTTCGGCAAAGAGCCCGATCATCGCGGCCGTGGCCGCCGCGACCGGGCTGGCGGTGATCGCCTGCTGCGAGGCGATCGTTGCAATCGCCATCGGTCGCTCGGGACGAATACCGTTCTGGTGCGCGGTCTCGTAGATCACCGGCAGCAGCGGATAGACGATATGCCCGGTCCCCGAAACGAAGGTGAAGCTCCAGGTCGTCAGCGGTGCGACGATCGTCACGTACTTCGGATTGGCCCGGATGATGCGCTCGGCGATGCTGACCAGGAAGTCGATGCCGCCGGCGGCGTCCATCACGCTCGCCGCCATGATCACTGCGAGGATGATCAGCATCACGTCGATCGGTGGCGACGTCGGCGCGACGTCGAAGACGACCACCAACACCAGCAGTCCGACCGCGCCCCACAAGCCGAGGCCGACGCCGCTGTAGCGCGCGCCCATCCAGATCGCGGCCAGGACGACCACGAACTGCAGAAAAATAGCGAGTGTCATGGTGCCCCTCCCAAGGGGAAAACGGCTTCGTTGGCCGGCTGGACCGGCCGGCTCAACGCGCCGTTATTGTTCGAATTTCGGAGCGATCAGGTTTTCGAACGAGAACACCTCGTCCCACTTCTGCTGCGTGAGCAGCTTGCGCTCCTTGACCACGATGTCATGCAGCGACTTGCCAGTCTCGTAGCCTTCGCGCGCGATGTCCGCGCACTGCTTGTAGCCGAGCGAGGGCTTGAGCACGGTGACGATGCCGAGCGAGTTCATCACCATTTCGCGCGTGCGTTCGGCATTGGCGGTGATGCCGTTGATGCAGTTCGCGCGCAGGCTGTTGACGGCGTTTTCCATCGTCGAGATCGACGTGAACAGCGCAAACGTGATCACAGGCTCCATCACGTTGAGCTGCAGTTGCCCGGCGGAGGCCGCCAGCGTCACTGTCAGGTCGAGCCCGATGACGAGGAAGCCGGTCTGGTTGACGACTTCCGGGATCACCGGATTGACCTTGCCCGGCATGATCGACGAGCCCGGCTGCATCTGCGGCAGGTTGATCTCGTTGAAGCCACAGCGCGGGCCGGAATCCAGCAGGCGGATGTCGTTGCAGATCTTCGTCAGTTTTGATGATGTCCGCTTCAGCACGCCCGACAGCAGCACATACGCGCCGGTGTCCGAGGTCGCCTCGATGAGGTCACCGGCCAAGATGAACTTCTGGCCGGTCAGTTCGGACAGGTACTTGGTCGCCAGTTCCGGATAGCCGGGGTGCGCCGTCACGGTGGTGCCAATCGCAGTGGCGCCGAGGTTGATCTCGTGCAGGAACTGGCGCACTTCGGCGATGCGCTGCACCTCCTCGCCGATCGTCGTGCCCCAGCCGTGGAATTCCTGGCCGAGCGACATCGGCACCGCGTCTTGCAGGTGGGTGCGGCCCATCTTCAGGACTTTGTTGAATTCCTTGCCTTTGGCGAAGAACGCCTCCTGCAGCTTCGTCAAAGCCTCCATGTAGCTGCCGAGCCGCAGGATCAGCGCGAGGCGGAACGCGGTCGGGTACATGTCGTTTGTCGACTGCCCGAAGTTCACATGGTCGTTCGGGTTGACGTACTGGTACTCGCCTTTCTTATGTCCAAGGCTTTCCAGCGCAACGTTGGCGATTACCTCGTTCGCGTTCATGTTGGTCGAGGTACCGGCACCGCCCTGGATGAAGTCAGTGACGAACTGGTCGCGCAGCTCGCCGGCGATCAGCCGGTCGCACGCCGCCGCGATGGCATTGGCGACTTTTGGATCAAGCACGCCGAGGTCGCGATTGGCAAGCGCGGCGGCCTTCTTCGCGTACCCCAATGCCTTGACGAAGTAGGGCTCCGTCGACATCGGGATGCCGGTGATGTGGAAATTCTCCTTGCCGCGGAGCGTCTGCACGCCGTAGTACGCGGTGTCCGGCAGCTCTTTTTGCCCTAGAAAGTCCTTCTCGATACGTGGCATTGCGAATCCTTCGCGGTAATCGCAGGCCCGGTGGCAGCTGGCTACTTCATGCCTTCGACCACCATCTTCCTGCGGATGAAAGCAATCTGCGTTTGCAGCGGCAGGTCCTTAGGGCAGACGTCATGGCAGCCCAACAGCGACATGCAGCCGAACACGCCATTATCGTCACCGACCAATTCGTAGTAGTCGGCGTCGGTGCGCGCGTCGCGCGGATCGAGACGGAAGCGCGCGATCTTGTTGAGTCCGACGGCGCCGACGAAGTCCTCTCGCATTCGCGCGGTGCCGCAAGCAGACACGCAGCAGCCGCATTCGATGCAGCGGTCGAGCTCGTAGATCTTCTCTGCGAGATCCGGGTCCATCCGTTCCTCGATGCGCTGCAGGTCGACCTCGTGCTGCTTCATGTGAACCCAGGTCTCGAGGCGCTCGCTCATCGCGCGCATCCAATTGCCGGTGTCGACCGACAGGTCGCCGATCAGCTTGAACACCGGCAGCGGCGCCAGCGTGATCTCAGGGCCGACGTTCTTCGTCAGCGTGCGGCAAGCGAGCCCGGGGCGCCCGTTGATCACCATCGCACAGCTGCCGCAGATGCCCGCACGGCAGACGAAATCGAACTGCAGCGACGGATCGAGCTTGTCGCGGATCTCGCTGAGCGCGATGAAGAGCGTCATGCCTTCGGTCTGCTCGAGCTCGTAGGTCTGCTGATGCGGAACACTCGCCGGGTCGGCCGGGTTGTAGCGCATGACGCGCAGGTGGATCTTGTCGCCAACTTTCGGCGGTTTCTGGGGTGCCTTCATCGCTGTTCCCGGAGCTGAGTTCGTCAGGAGGTGAACCTATCTACTCGTTTTCCCACAGGAAGCCGGTGTCCGCGGCTTCCTCTGCGGCGCTCGGCGGGGCTGGCGGAAGCTGCTCGTCGATCCGCTCGTTTTTGCCCCGCAGATACTTCGGCAGCAAGTGCTCATACGGCATCAGCGCGCGCTGCCGATCGAAGCGGTCGGCGATCTTCTGCTTCACGCCATCGACTTCGGCCTGCCGGACAGCGGTGTCCGGATGGTCAACGTAGTCCTTCGCGCCGTAGCCGCGCCAGCCGGGTGGCAGCTCCATCTTCCTGACGTCGAGCGCCTCATAAGCCAGCGTCGGCAGCGTCGCGTCGCCCTGCCAGGTGGCGAGCGTGCGCTTCAACCATTCCGCATCATTGCGACGCGGGTAATCCTCGCGGAAGTGCGCGCCGCGGCTTTCGGTGCGGACCAGCGCGCCGTAGGAAACGCACAGTGCCAGCTTCAGCATCTTCTGCACGCGATAGGCCGTGACGAGCTCGGGATTGGCGCCGGCGGAGCGCGCCTTGAGGCCGATATTGCGGCTGCGGACCAGCAACTTCTGCAGTTCGTCGACGGCCTGCTCCAGGTCCTTGCCGCTGCGGAAAATGCCGACCTTGCCGGTCATGATCTCCTGCATCCGGGCCTTGATCGCGCTGGCATCCTCGCTGCCCTTGCCGAGGACGATGACGTCGAGTTTCGCCTGCTCGCGCTGCAGGAAATCGCGCACGACGCCCGTCGGGATGTTGACGTCGTTGTCGCGCTTGTTGCAGAAGTCAGCGATGTACTCGCCGACGATCATCCCCGCGACGACCGTCTCGGCGACCGAATTGCCGCCGAGGCGGTTGAATCCGTGCATGTCCCAGCACGCGGCCTCGCCGGCCGCGAACAGACCCCTCAACGTCGGGCTCTCGCCGGTGTAGTTGGTGCGCACGCCGCCCATCGTGTAGTGCTGCGCCGGCCGCACCGCGATCATTTCCTTCGTCGGGTCGATCCCGAGGAAGTAGTGGCAGATGTCCCACACCTCACGCAGGTTCGTGTGGATGTGCTTCTCGCCCAGCAGCGTGATGTCGAGCCAGATGTGGTCGCCGAAGCGCGACTTCACGCCCTTGCCTTTCTTGATGTGTTCCTCCATTCGTCGGCTCACGACGTCGCGCGACGCAAGCTCCTTCTTCTCCGGCTCGTAGTCGGGCATGAAGCGGTGGCCATCGGCATCCTTGAGCAGCCCACCGTCGCCGCGGCAGCCCTCGGTAACCAGGATGCCGGCCGGGAAAATCCCTGTCGGGTGAAACTGCACGGCTTCCATGTTGCCGAGCGCGGCCACACCGGTCTCGAGCGCGATCGCGTGACCGATGCCTTCGCAGATCACCGCGTTGGTCGTCACCTGGTAGATCCGTCCCGCGCCGCCGGTCGCGATTGCGGTCGCCTTTGCGAGGTAGGCCGATAGCTCCCCGGTCACGAGGTCGCGCACGACCGCGCCGTAGCAACGGCCGCCGTCGTGGATCAGCGCGAGCGCCTCGGTCCGCTCGAGCACTGGGATCGATTCTGCGATCGCGCGGTCGGCAACCGCGGTGAGCATCGAGTGGCCAGTCCCGTCGGCGGCGAAGCAGGTGCGCCACTTCTTGGTGCCGCCGAAGTCGCGCTGGGCGACCAGGCCGTGCGCCTCGTCACGCTCGGTGATCGTCACCCTCTGGCTGTTGATGACCACCTGGCGGTCGCCCCTGCGAACCCGGCTCCACGGCACGCCCCAGGCGGCGAGCTCGCGGACGGCCTTGGGCGCGGTGTTGACGAACATGCGCACGACGTCCTGGTCGGCGCCCCAGTCGGACCCGCGGACCGTGTCCTCGAAGTGCACGTCTTCGTTGTCGCCCTGGCCCTTGATCACGTTGCCTAGGCTCGCCTGCATGCCGCCCTGGGCTGCCTTGCTGTGCGAGCGCTTGGCCGGCACCAGCGACAGGATGGTCGCGTCGTGGCCGCGCCGCTTGGTGGCGATCGCCGTGCGCAAGCCGGCGAGACCGCCGCCGATGACCAGCACGTCGGTGTAGACGACCTTCATCGCGGAGTCTCCCTGAGCCAGGAGGGCCACCAGGCCGGAGGCGGCGCCTGCGGCGGTGTCTGCAGCCATGCCGGCGTGTAGCGGACGCCCGGGTTGTCTTGGTGCGCGTAGCCGATCTTCATGTAGGCGGCGAGCGTCATGAGGCCGAGCACGATGAAGAACACCGACAGCGCCCACTTCAGCAGCTTGAGTCGCTTGCGTGTTGCATTCGGATTCTTGCCAGCGAACCAGCCCCACTTGACCGCGAGCCGGTATAGCCCAATGCCGCCGTGCAGTTCGACACAGAAGAGCAGCACTAGATACAGCGGCCACCAGCTTCCGCTCCACACGCGATCGGACGATTCAAACGGGCCGATCATTCCGGGGTGCATCAGCATCTGATACAGGTGCACCGAGGCAAGGAAGAACATCGCGAATCCGGTGACGACCTGCCACCACCACAGCGTGGTGTCCTCGTGATGCATCATCCCCATGTGGTCGCGGTAGACGCGGTACTGCGCATAATTGATCGGGAATTTGCGCACAGCGAGCCCAGCATGGGCGATGAACAGGATGAGCACGATCGCAACGACCCCCGACACGATCACGGGGTACGCCCGTCCGAAGAAGAAATAACCCTCGAACATCTTTGTGATCGTCCACATCGCGTCGTTGCCGAGCAGGATCGACGAGACGAAGAACATGTGGCCCCACATGAAGAGGCCGAGCGCCAGTCCGCTGGCGCTCTGGGCGAAATCGAGTTTCGCCGGCCAGTGGCTCTTCTTTCGTGCAGGCGCGGTCCCGATACCGGCCAGGGCTTCGCTCGAAGTGGTCATCTGCAGGGTCCCCGGTTGGGGCGCGCCGTCGGCGCGTCGCCGGCAGCCATTCTTCTCGCTGGCGCCTCCACGGCATTGATACGTGTCAATCGCGGCGCATCATATGACGCAACGCGTGATCACGATGCGATTGATCGCCGTCAACCACTGCGCCGCGGCGGCTGCCACGATGCGGACGAATCCTGTGTCAATTTTGTTCGATGTTCGATGTTCGTTTGAGCGTCGAGGTTCCTGGCGCCGGGTCTCGGACCCCTGAGGAGACAATGCTGCAGGTACGGATTCATGGGAGGGGCGGTCAAGGCGTTGTATCCGGCGCCGAGATGCTCTCGGTCGCCGCGTTCCTCGAAGGTCGTCATGCACAGGCCTTCCCGAGCTTCGGCTCGGAGCGCATGGGCGCGCCGGTGATGGCTTTCTGCCGCATCGGCGACGAGCCAATCCGCTCGCGTGAGCCGGTGATGGAGCCCGACGCGTTGATCATCCAGGACGCGACGCTGCTGCATCAAGTCGACCTGTTCAACGGCCTGCGCGCCGGCGGAACGGTGCTGATCAACGCGACCCGGAGCCAGGACGAACTCGGGCTGGCCGAGCTGGTCGCCTCGAATCGCTACAAGTTGTTCACGCTGCCCGCTACCGAGATCGCCCTCAAGCATGTCGGGCGCGCGGTTCCAAACGTGCCGCTGTTGGCGGCGTTCGCCGCATTGACCGGCATCGTCAAGCTCGAATCGGTCGTCGCCGCGATCCGCGAGAAGTTCCCGGGCAAGGTCGGCGAAGCCAATGTCGCTGCCGCGACCGCCGCTTTCGAGCTGGCCAGTCGGGGCAAGGAGAGCGCGCATGCTTAGACAGATCGAGGGCTCGATGGCGGTGGCCGAGGCGATCGCGCTCGCGCGACCGCAGGTGATCTGCGCCTACCCGATCACGCCGCAGACCCACATCGTCGAGGGGCTCGGCGAGATGGTGAAGAGCGGCGAGCTTACCGGCTGCGAATACATCAATGTCGAATCCGAGTTCGCTGCGCTGTCGGTCGCGATCGGCTCGGCGGCGGCCGGCGCGCGCACTTACACGGCGACGAGCAGCCAGGGGTTGCTCTTCATGGCCGAGGCCGTCTACAACGCGGCCGGGCTCGGCCTCCCGATCGTGATGACGATCGGCAATCGCGCGATTGGCGCTCCGATCAACATATGGAACGATCACTCGGACAGCATGTCGATGCGCGACGCCGGCTGGATCCAGCTGTTCGCCGAGACCAACCAGGAAGCCCTCGACCTGCATATCCAGGCGTTCAAGCTGGCCGAGGAACTTTCGTGCCCGGTGATGGTGTGCATGGATGGCTTCATCCTGACGCACGCCTACGAGCGCGTCGACATGCCGACGCAGGCGCAGGTCGATGCGTTTTTGCCGCCGTTCGTGCCGCGGCAGGTGCTCGATCCGGCCGAGCCGGTCAGCATCGGCGCGATGGTGGGCCCCGAGGCCTTCACCGAAGTGCGCTACCTCGCGCACCACAACCAGTTGCGTGCGCTCGAGCTGATCCCGCGGCTGGCGGCCGAATTCAAGAACGAGTTCGGACGCGAGTCCGGCGGCCTTCTTCGCACCTATCGCACCGATGACGCCGAGACCATCGTCGTCGCGCTCGGTTCGGTCAATGGCACGGTGCAGGAAGCGGTCGACGCGATGCGCGAGCAGGGCGTCAAGGTCGGATCGGTCAGCCTCTGCTCGTTCCGACCGTTTCCGCTAGCCGCGGTGCGCTCCGCGCTGCAGGATGCGAAGCGGGTCGTCGTGCTCGAAAAATGTTTTGCCGTAGGGCTCGGCGGCATCGTGTCCGATGGTGTGCGGAAAGCGCTTTCAGGCATCGTGCTGAGGGGCTACACGGTCGTCGCCGGGCTCGGCGGCCGCGCGATCACGCGCGCTTCGCTGATCAAGTTGCTCGAATCGGCCGGTCGCGACGAACTCGAGGCCGTCACCTTCCTCGACCTGAATCGCGAAATCGTGGCGCACGAACTGCAGCGCGAGCGCAAGGCCAGGCGCACGGGCCCGACCGCCGAAGCGATTCTGAAGAGCCTCGGCACCGTTGCATCGAGCGTAGGGTGAGCATGAGCGCGCCGGGCCGCCCAAGGGCGAATTCGCTCTCGGAGGGACGGCGCGTAGCGCCTAGGGAGCCACCAATGAGCGACGCACTGCAATCCGTCAAGTTCTATCAGACCGGAACATTCACGGTCGGCAACCGCCTGCTCGCCGAGGAAGAGCGCAGCGTGCAGGCCAACATGCAGCGTACGAACTCGCTGAACTCGGGCCACCGTGCCTGCCAGGGCTGCGGCGAAGCGCTCGGCGCGCGCTACGCGATCGACGCTGCGATGCGCGCGTCCGATAATCAGCTGATCGCGGTCAACGCAACCGGCTGCCTCGAGGTCTTCTCGACCCCGTATCCGGAGACTTCCTGGCAGATTCCCTGGATCCATTCGCTGTTCGGCAACGCGGCTGCGGTTGCATCCGGCGTCGCCGCGGCGATGCGCGTGCAGGGCAAGGACAAGGTGCGCGTGATCGCGCAGGGCGGTGACGGCGGAACGACCGATATTGGATTCGGGTGCCTGTCCGGGATGTTCGAGCGCAACGACGATGTGCTCTACATCTGCTACGACAACGAGGCGTATATGAACACCGGCGTGCAGCGCTCGAGCGCGACGCCGCCCGCGGCTCGCACGGCAACGACACCAGCGGTCGGCAAGTCGCCGGGCAACGTCGCCGGGACCGGCAAGAACGTCCCGCTGATCGCGATGGCGCACATGATTCCCTATGTGGCGACCGCGAGCGTGGCCAACCTGCGCGACCTCGAGGCCAAGGTGACCAAGGCGATGGGAATCCACGGCGCGCGCTACATCCACATCCACGTGCCGTGCCCGCTCGGCTGGGGCTCGAAGCCCGAGGACACGATCCGCGTCGCACGCGCGGCGGTGGAATCGGGACTCTTCCCGCTGTTCGAGGCCGAGCACGGAGAGCTCACCGCCCGCACGCCGATCCGGCGCAAGGTACCGGTCGACGATTACCTGAAGCTGCAGAAGCGCTTCGCGCATCTGTTCGCGCCCAAGCGCGACGAAGAGCGCCTGGCGCAGATCCAGGCGACCGCGGACCGCAACATCCGGCGATTCGGCCTGATGCCGGAACCGGCCTGAACGGAGCGACGATGGAAAAACCGTTTGCGATCACGCTCGATCCAGGCTCCAGCCTGGCCAATCGCACCGGCAGCTGGCGCACGGAGCGGCCGGTCTACGTCGACCGACTACCCCCCTGCAACCACGCCTGCCCGGCCGGCGAGGACATCCAGGGCTGGCTCTACCACGCGGAGTCCGGCGACTACCGCCGTGCGTGGGAGGCGCTGGTCGTCAACAACCCGCTTCCCGCGATCATGGGGCGCGTCTGCTACCACCCCTGCGAGACCTCCTGCAACCGCGGGCAACTCGACGAACCCGTCAGCATCCACGCAGTCGAGCGCTTCCTCGGCGACCAGGCGATCAAGGAAGGCTGGACCTTCCCGCGCCCGGCGGCCGAGAGCGGTAAGCGCGTGCTGGTCGTCGGTGCCGGACCGTCGGGGCTGTCGGCGGCTTACCACCTGCGGCGCCTCGGCCACAGCGTCGAGATCCATGAAGCCGGGCCCATGACCGGCGGCATGATGCGCTTCGGCATCCCGAAGTACCGGCTTCCGCGCGACGTGCTCGACGCCGAGGTCGCGCGCATCGAAGCGATGGGCGTGAAGATCCGCCTGAACCGCAAGATCGACGACATCCAGGTCGCGATGAAAGAGGGCGCCTTCGATGCCGCCTTCCTGGCGGTCGGTGCGCATATCGGCAAGCGCGCCTACATCCCGGCCGGCGAGGCCGCGCGCATCGTCGATGCGGTGTCGGTGCTGCGCGGGATGGAAGGCGCTGAGAAGCCCAAGCTGGGTCGGCGTGTGATCGTCTATGGCGGCGGCAACACGGCGCTCGACGTCGCGCGCACGGCCAAGCGCATGGGAATCGAGCCGATCATCGTCTACCGCCGCACGCGCGAAAAGATGCCGGCGCATGACTCCGAGGTCCAGGAAGCACTCGAGGAAGGCATCCTGATCAAGTGGCTGTCGACGATCAAGGAGGCGAGCGACAGCGAGGATGGCGCGAACTTCACCGTCGAGAAGATGGCTCTCGACGCGACCGGTTATCCACAGCCGACCGGAGAGTTCGAGAAGATAGAGGCCGACACACTGATACTGGCCCTCGGGCAGGACGTCGATCTTTCGCTGCTCAACAAGGTGCCCGGGCTGGAGATCGTTGACGGCGTCGTCAAGGTCGACTCGTCGATGATGACGAACTTCCCGGGGCTCTTCGCCGGCGGCGACATGGTGCCGTCCGAGCGCACGGTGACCGTCGGGGTCGGACACGGCAAGAAGGCGGCGCGCTGTGTCGATGCCTGGCTGCGCGGCACCCGGTACGCGCCGACGCCCAAGCACGAGATCGCGGGCTTTGAGAAGTTGAATCCCTGGTACTACAGCGATGCGCCGCAGCGCGTGCAGCCACTGCTCGACATGCTGCGCCGGCAGTCGACGTTCGACGAAGTCGTTGGCGGCCTTGACGAGGGAAATGCGCTCTTCGAAGCCCGCCGCTGCCTGTCCTGCGGCAACTGCTTCGAATGTGACAACTGCTATGGCGTCTGCCCGGACAACGCGGTGATCAAGCTCGGCCCGGGCCGGCGCTTCGAGTTCAACTACGACTACTGCAAGGGGTGCGGACTGTGCGTGTCCGAGTGCCCGTGCGGAGCCATCCGCATGGAGCCCGAGGCCGCATGAAGGGCCCCGCGGGAACGGGAGAGGTAAAAATGGGTATGCCAACCAAGCAGGCGACAAGGGTGCTACCACCGCCGCTGACCGAAGGGTTCCCGCGTGGCACCGCGCTGCTGCGTGACCCGACGCTGAACAAGGGCACCGCATTCTCGGCGGCCGAGCGCGACATGCTCGGTCTGCGCGGGTTGCTGCCGCCGCATATCTCGACTCAGGAGGAGCAGGTCACGCGAGTGCTCGAGAACTTCCGCCGGCTGCAGACCCCGCTCGCGAAGTACATCATGCTCGAGGCGTTGCAGGACCGGAACGAGACGCTGTTTTACCGCGTGATCCTCGAGAACCCGGACGAGATGATGCCGATCATCTACACGCCGACCGTCGGTCTCGCGTGCCAGCAGTACGGCCACATTTACCGGCGGCCGCGCGGCCTGTACGTCAGCACCGCCGATCGCGGTCGCATCCAGCAGGTGCTCGCCAACTGGCCGCACAAGGAGGCCGCGATCATCGTGGTCACCGACGGCGAGCGCATCCTCGGCCTCGGCGATCTCGGCACAAACGGGATGGGCATCCCGATCGGCAAGCTCGCGCTCTACACCGCGTGCGCCGGAGTGCATCCGCGCCGCTGCCTGCCGGTGATGCTCGACGTCGGCACCAACAACGAACCGCTGCTGGCAGATCCCCTATACGTCGGGACTCGGCGCAAGCGAGCGACCGGCACCGAGTTCGATGAACTCGTCGAGGAATTCATCGAGGCGACCCAGGCGGTGTTCCCGGGCGTGCTGGTGCAGTTCGAGGACTTCGCAAACCACAACGCGTTCAGGCTGCTGCAGCGTTACCGCGACCGGATCTGCTCGTTCAACGACGACATCCAGGGAACGGCGAGCGTCGTTGTTGCCGGCATCTATTCTGCGCTGCGCGTCACCCGCAGGAAGATGAGCGAGCAGACGTTCCTTTGTCTGGGCGCCGGCGAGGCCGCGACAGGCATCTCGGACCTGCTGGTCGCCGCGATGCGGGCCGACGGACTCTCCGAGGCTGAAGCGCGCAGACGCTGCTGGCTGGTCGACTCGAAGGGGCTCGTCGTTGCCGAGCGCAGTGGCCTTGCCGAGCACAAGAAGCCGTACGCGCATGCGCACGCGCCGGTCGCCGACTTCATCGGGGCTGTCAAGGCGCTGAAGCCGACCGCGATCATCGGTGTCAGCGCCACACCCAACGCGTTCACCCGCGAGGTGATCGAGACGATGACGCAGATGAACGAGCGTCCGATCGTCTTCGCGCTGTCCAACCCAACCTCGCGCTCCGAGTGCACGGCCGAGCAGGCCTACCAGTGGTCGGGCGGCAAGGCGCTGTTCGCCTCGGGCAGTCCGTTCGACGAAGTCACGCACAACGGGCGCCGCTACGTGCCGCGGCAGGGCAACAATTCCTACATCTTCCCCGGCGTCGGCCTCGGCGTGATCACGATCGCGGCGACACGCGTAACGGACGACATGTTCATGGCGGCCGCACGCGCGTTGGCCGAAACGGTGACGACGTCAGATCTCGAGCAGGGCAGCCTGTATCCGCCGCTGCGCGCGATCCGCTCGGCTTCGCTGGCTGTCGCGATGGCGGTGGCCGAAGTCGCGTTCCGCGACGGGCTTGCCGGCGTTGGGCGCCCGGACAACCTCGCCGAAGCGATCCGCGGCCAGATGTACGTCCCCGAGTACCCGGGCTACGTCGCATGAGGGCTATGGCGAATCGAGGAGCCGATCGATGAGCCCGTATGTCGTGTTCGTGATCTACATGGTCTCGATCCTCGGCGTGGTGGCACTGATGCTGGCGCTGAACCGGCTGCTCGGACCGAAGCCGGTCAACAGCAAAATGAAGCTCGAGCCTTTCGAGTGCGGCGCGACACCTGTCGATCCGCGCAACGTCAAGGCGGTGCCGATCAAGTACTACGCCGTTGCGATCGTCTTCATCCTGTTCGATCTCGAAACAGTGTTCCTGTTCATCTGGGCGCTCGGCGCACAGCCGGTGACCGGCACGATGCTGGTCACCTTCATCATCTTCATGGCGCTGCTCGTGCTGATCCTTCTTTACGTGTACCGCGCCCGGCTGCTGGAAGGGGTGACCGAATGAGTGCCCGCCCAATGGGCGTGGGGGCAACATGAGCGCCGCACGGCCGCTCCGAAGGCGCTCGCGTCCCCCTCGGGGGGACCGCCCAACGGGCGAGGGGGCAACATGAGCGTCGCCCGCGCCCCGATCCCGATCTTGCCGACGCGGGCGGCGGGCTCGTCCAAGTCCGCCGCGTTCGAGTACCTGACGACGAAGAAGGACGAACTCGCGGGCTGGGCCCGCAAGTTCTCGCTGTTTCCATATCCCTTTGTGACGGCGTGCTGCGCAATGGAGTTCATGTCGGTCAGCTCGAGCCCGTACGACACCGACCGCTTCGGCGCGGCACTGCCGCGCTTTTCGCCGCGCCAGTCGGACCTGCTGATGGTGGTCGGCACCGTGACGCACAAACAGGCGCCAATCCTGCTGAAGGTCTACGAGCAGATGTGCGAACCGAAGTGGGTCATGGCCTTCGGCGTCTGCGCCACCAGCGGTGGCTTCTATCAGAACTACGCGGCCGTCGCCGGCATCGACCGCATCATCCCGGTCGATGTCTACATCCCGGGCTGTCCGCCGCGGCCCGAAACGGTGATCGACGGGATCATGCAGCTGCAGGACAAGATTGCCCGCGCGACGCACCCGATCATCACGAAGGACTTCTAATGAACGCGGCGATTTTCGACACGATCCGCACGCAACTCGGCAGTCGTGCGGCGAACAGCACGGTCGCGCACGGAATACTGGTGCTCGCCGTCGAGCCGGACGCAGTGACGGGCCTCGCACAGGCGCTGAAGACCTGCGGATTCGACATGCTGCTTGACGTCACCGCGATCGACTGGCTGCCGCGCGAGCCGCGTTTTGACGTCGTCTGGCACTTCTATTCGACGACACACAAGGTTCGCGTCCGAGTACGCACCCAGGTGAGCGAAAGCGATCCGACGGTCGATTCGCTGACCGCGCTCTACGGATCGGCGGCATTCATGGAGCGCGAGTGCCATGAGATGTACGGCATCCGCTTCAGCGGCAATGCCGACCTGCGGCCGCTCCTGCTGTACGAGGGCTTCGTCGGCTTTCCGCTGCGCAAGGACTACCCGAAGCTCGGTGAGCAGCCGCTGGTCCCGTACCGCGAAGGCTTCGATCCCGGCGACAGGACGGCCGGCTGAGGAATCCGCGATGGACATGAACCTGCCCAATCCGGTCCGCCCGGCCTTCACGACCCCGCTGCGCGATGACACGGTCATCGTCAACATCGGGCCGTCGCATCCCGCCACGCACGGCACGATCCAGATCATCGCCGAGCTGGATGGCGAGAAGATCCTCCGCACCGATGTGCACTGCGGCTACCTGCATCGCGGCTTCGAGAAGGAGTGCGAGGACCACACCTGGCACAACCTGATTCCGTACGTCGATCGGCTGAATTACTGCTCGGCGCTGATCAACGACTTCGCCTACTGCGACGCGGTCGAGCAGCTGATGGGCGTCGAGATCACGCCGCGCGCGAAGTACCTGCGCACGATGCTCTCGGAGTACTCGCGGCTCGCCGACCATTTGACCTGCATCGCCGCCTCGCTGATGGAACTCGGCGCGATGACCGCGTTTTTGTACCTGGTGATGATCCGCGACTACATCTATGAGCACATCGCCGACCTCACCGGGGCGCGCGTCACCTATACCTACGGCCGCATCGGCGGGCTGGCGCGCGACCTTCCGGAAGGATGGCTGAAGCGTCTCGAGCAGATTCTTGGCCAGTACGAGGAGTTCATCGGTCGCGTGCACGGGCTCGTCGACCGCAATCGCATCTTCATCGACCGCACCCGCGACGTCGGCGTGCTGACCACTGCCGAGGCGATCGACTATGGCTTCACCGGCCCACTCCTGCGCTCGACCGGTGCGCCGCGCGACCTGCGCAAGGACACGCCATACCTCGCGTACCCCGAGCTCGATTTCGAGATTCCGGTCGGCATCAAGGGCGACAACTACGACCGCTACTACGTGCGCATGCGCGAGATGGACGAGTCCGTGCACATGATCAGGCAACTCGTCGACCTTCTGCACACGAAGGGGCAGGGTCCGATCAACGTCGATGACCGCCGCTGCACGCTGCCGCCGAAGGAACTCGTTTATCGCGAGATCGAATCGCTCATAAACCACTTCAAGCTGATCATGGACGGACCGCAGGTTCCGGCCGGCGAGATCTATGTCGCGCACGAGGGCGCCAACGGCGAGCTCGGCTTCTTCCTGGTCAGCGACGGCAGCGGCATCCCGTACAAGATGCACGTGCGCTCGCCGTCGTTCGTGCACCTGGGCGGAGCGTCCAAGATGCTCGACGGCTATCAGCTGGCGGACCTGATCCCGACCTTCGGGTCGATCAACATGATCGGCGGGGAGTGCGACAGATGAGCGCCGCATGGCCGCTCCAAAGCCGCTCGGCCGACGCTGATCGCGCATGCAGGCGCGAGCAGGTGGCGCGCAGCGCCAGCTCGAAGCGCCCGTAGGGGGCAATCATGAGCTCGATGCGTCATCTGCTCCCCGAGTTCGAGCAGCTTAAGAAGCGCTACCCGGCAGGCTTCGAGTCGTCCCTGACGTTGCCGTGCCTGCGCCGCATCCAGAAGGAACGGGGCTACGTCGCCGACGAGGACATCGACTGGTTGACAGAGTACCTCGGCGTGCCGCGCATCCAGATCGAGGAAGTGCTGTCGTTCTACACGCAGTACCGGCGCGCACCGATCGGCCGCTGGCACCTGCAGGCGTGCCGCAACCTGTCGTGCTCGATGCGCGGCGCCGAGCGAATGATCGACCACCTGTCGCGCAGGCTCGGCATCCGGCCCGGGGAAACCACGCCGGATGGCCGCTTCACGCTCGATCACGTTGAGTGCCTTGGCTCGTGCGGCACCGCGCCGGTCGTGATCGTCAACGAGACGTATCACGAGAACATGACCGTCGAGAAACTCGACGCTCTGTTGGGACAACTGAAATGACGGGCCGCAAGCTCCTGATGACCTTTCCGGTCACGCCTACGTCGCATCTCCTTTCCGACGTGCGCGTCCGTGGCGGCTACCAGACGCTGCAGCGCGTGCTGACGTCGATGACGCCGGAGCAGGTGACGAAGGAAGTCACTGCGGCCGGCATCCTCGGCCATGGCGGCGCGGCGTTCCCGGTTGGGCGCAAATGGGCGGTCATACAGCTGAGCGACGGCCAGCCGCACTATCTATGCTGCAATGCTGACGAGGGTGAACCCGGCACGTTCAAGGACCGCTGGATCCTCGAGAACTCGCCGCACCAGCTGATCGAGTCGATGCTGATCGCGGCCTACGCGCTGCAGGTGCGTAACGCCTTCGTCTACATCCGTGGTGAATTCGACCTGCCGTACCGGCGGCTTGCGGGAGCCGTCGAGGAGGCCTACGCCGTGGGTCTGCTGGGCGACAAGATCATGGGCAGCGACTTCGACTGCGACCTCGTCATCTACCGTGGCGCCGGCTCGTACGTCTGTGGCGAAGCCTCGGCGCTGATCACTTCGATCGAGGGCAAGAAGGGCTACCCACGCAACCGACCGCCGCGGCTGACGGTGCGTGGGCTGTACCAGCGCCCGACCGTCATCAACAACGTCGAGTCGCTGTCGAACATTGAGGTGATCGTGCGCATGGGCGCGGAGGAATTCCGCAAGATCGGCACGGCCAAGAGCCCCGGCACGCAACTGGTGTCGATCTCCGGCCATGTCGAAAAGCCCGGTGTCTACGAAGTCGAGTACGGCACACCGCTCAGAAAGTTCATCTACGAAGACTGCGGCGGCGTACTCGGCGGCAAGAGCCTGAAGTGCATCATCCCGGGCGGCATTTCGACCAAAGTGCTGACCGATGCCGACATCGCGACGGTCACCTACGACCACAAGGCGATGGAGGTGGTCGGCTCGCAGGTGGGCTCCGGCGGCATGGTCGTGATCGCCGAGGGCACCTGCATGGTTCGCCTACTGCAGGTGCTGCTGCGCTTCTATCACCACGAGTCGTGCGGCCAGTGCACACCGTGCCGCGAAGGCATGGGCTGGATGCACCGGATCATCGATCGCATCGTCGACGGCAAGGGTCGGCCCGAAGATATCGACGCGCTGGTACACATCTCCAAGGCGAACGACGGCACGACGATCTGCGGTATGGGCGACGCCGCGGGCTTCGCGACCGTCGGCATCATCGCCAAGTACCGCGACGAGTTCGAGTACTACATAAACAACGGCCGGTCGAAGTGCGGCGGCGTGCTCGAGGTCGATGCGCCTCAGCGGGAGCCTGCCCATGCCTGATTTCTTCATCAACGGGCAGCCGGCGAAGGCCGAAAAGGGCCAGACGGTCATGCAGGCGGCCAAGGCCGCGGGCTATTTCATTCCTGGCTTCTGCTGGCATCCGCAGCTTTCCGTCGCCGGCAACTGCCGTATCTGCGTTGTCGAAGTCGAAGGCGACGGCGGGGGCGACGGCTGGATCGAGATCGCCTGCAACATGCCGGTCACCGAAGGCATGCGCGTGCTGACGGACTCCGAGGGCGTGCGCGCGCGCCGCCGCGAGACGCTGCAGTTCCTCCTGCTGAACCACCCGGTTGACTGCGGCATCTGTGACAAGGCCGGCGAATGCATGCTGCAGGACTACCACTACGAGATGAACGGGCTGCCGTCGATTTCGACGGTGCCCAAGGTGCGCGCCACCAAGTACCACGAGCTGTCGAGTCGGATCGTGCTCGACAACGAGCGTTGCATCGTCTGCTCACGCTGCGTGCGCTTCACACGCGAAGTCTCGAAATCGCATGCGCTCGGTATCCAGAACCGCGGCGACGGCTCGCTGGTGCGGGCGGCCGAGGGCAAGAGCCTCGACGACGATCCGTATTCGGACAACGTCATCGACATCTGCCCGGTCGGCGCGCTGCTGAGCAAGCAGTTCCTGCACAAGGCGCGCGTCTGGTATCTCAAGGCGACGCCATCGATATGCCCGGGATGCAGCCGTGGCTGCACGGTCGACCTCTGGCACCGCAAGCCGGAATGGAAGCTCAATGCGCTCGACCCGCGCGAGAACACCGCGATCGCCAGGGTCACGCCGCGCGAGAACCCGGCGGTCAACGGCCCGTGGATCTGCAACAAGGGACGTGATCTGGCGCAGATCTTCGAGCGGCCGCGCGCGCAGAGCGCACTGCTGAAGGGGCAGCCAACAAGCCTCGCCGACGCAATCGCCGCCGCGCGACGCCTGATCGTCCAGGCGCGGCGGCCCGCGGCGCTGGTCTCGAACTGGGGCTCGAACGAGGAACTGGCGGCGTTCGAAGCCGCGCTTGGCGGTCGGCTCGACTGCATCGTCAAGTCCGATTGGCAGCCTGTGCCGGGCGAGCGCATCGAGGACGACGTGCTGATTCGCGCCGACAAGAATCCGAACACGCGGGCGGCGCAGGCGTTGTTCGGCGCCGAACCACGACTGGTGCCGGCGGACGCCGATCTGGTGCTGGTCTGGGGTGAGGGCGCGAGCTTCGCCGCGCTGCCGCGGGGGGCAAAGATCATTCTGCTGGGCTCGTACCTGGCGCCGGAAAACGGCCACGTCGACGTCTTCATCCCGGTCAGCATCCAGACCGAGCGCGCGGGGCACTACACCAACTTCAACGGCGTCGTCAGCCGCTTCGAACCGATCATGCGCAAGAAGGACACCGTGGCGCACGCCGAACAGCTGTTCGCTCAGCTCGCGGCCACCGCGGAGGCGATCGCATGATCCAGGACCTCGCAATCTACGTCGTCTTCATCCTGTACGCGATCTCGGTGCTGATGGGCTTCGGCACGATCCTCACATGGGTCGAGCGCAAGCAGGCCGCCGTGATGTCCGATCGCATCGGGGCCAACCGCGCCTATCTGCGCATCCCCTTCACGCAGGTGAAGCTGGTGTGGTGGGGGCTGTTCCACGGGATGGCCGACGGCCTGAAGATGCTGCTTAAGGAGGACTTCAAGCCGAAGACGTACGACTGGTACGCCTACGCGGTAGCGCCTTGGGTGGTGTTCACACCAGTGCTGCTGGTGTTCTCGGTGATTCCATTCGGCGGCCAGCTGATTCCCGGCGAACTAATTCCTGCGCTGGCCGGCTGGTTCGGCGAGCGCAGCTATCCAATGCAGATCGCGCGGCTCGACGCCGGCGTGCTGATCGTGTTCGCCTTCGGGGGCATCACCATCATCGGGGCGATGCTCGCCGGCTGGTCGTCGTCGAACAAGTTCTCGCTGCTGGGTGCGCTGCGCGCGGGCAGCCAGATGATCTCGTACGAAGTGATCATGGGCCTGACGATCCTCGGGCTGATCGTGATCTTCGGCACGGTGGATCTGAATTCGATCGTGCAGCAGCAGTCGGGCACCGTGCTCGGCGTGCTGCCGGCCTGGGGCATCGTCTACCAGCCGTTCGCCGCGATCCTTTTCATGACGGCGGCGATCGCTGAGAACAAGCGCATCCCTTTCGACCTGCCGGAGGCCGAATCCGAGCTGATCGCCGGCTACTTCACCGAATACTCGGCGATGAAAATGGGGCTGTTCATGTTCGCGGAGTTCATCGAGATCGCGATCATTGGGGCCTTGTTCACAACGCTTTTCCTCGGCGGCTACAACTTGCCGTACATGACCGACGCCGGCTTCGAGTTCCCCGGCGGTCACGGCCTCGCGCTGCCGCACGTGGTCGTGGTGATCACGCAGCTCGTCGTCTTCCTCGCAAAGGTCTTCGTCGTCTGCAGCTTCCAGATTCTGGTGCGCTGGTCGCTGCCACGCTTCCGCTACGACCAGGTGTTGCGGTTTGCGTGGAAATTCATGCTGCCGCTGGCGATCGCCAATCTCGTCGTCACCGTGTTCGCGGTGTGGGCCATCGGAGCCTGACATGGCGAGGACTTCCTACGTTCGCAAGAAGTACTGGAACGAACCCGAGATGTCGTGGTGGGAGAAGGCGTACATCTTCGAGATCGTGCGCGGACTCGTGATCACCGGCGGTGTTTTCACCCGCAACATGCTGCGCTGGATGACCGGCAAGAAGGGCGCGTTGACGACGTATTACCCGGAGGAGAAGCGCTGGGACTATGCGCGCGGTAACCGCGGCAAGCATGTGCTGACGCAGCGCGAGGACGGCTCGGGCCGGCCGCAATGCATCGCCTGCAACATGTGCGCCACCGTTTGCCCGGCGAAAGTGATCGAGATCGAGGCCGCCTTCGATCCGGCCGATGCCGTGCACCCGAAGTATCCGGCGCGCTTCGAGATCGACTATTCGCGCTGCATCTTCTGCGGACTGTGCGTCGAGGCGTGCCCCGAGGACGCGATTCGCATGGTCGAAGACGTGCCGCATCTGCCGTCGGCGGATCGGCAAACGATGTGGCTCGGCAAGGAAGAACTGCTGACCTGGCGGCCGCAGAGTGATGTTGCCAAACACTATCCGGCGGTTGCGCCGGCGCCGGAGGGCCATCACTGATGGAATCGCTGCTCGCCAACCTAGAGACGCTGCTGCTGGTGCTGTTCGCCGCCTGTGCGCTGGTCGGCGCCGTGCTGGTGCTGGTGCTGCCCGAGCCGATGCGCGTGGCGACGGCACTGATCTCGACGATGGTCTTCCTGGGCGGCGTTTACGGCCTGCTCGGAGTGCACTTCATCGCCGCGTTCCAGGTGCTGATCTACGTCGGCGCGGTGATGGTCTTCATGGTCTACGTGATCATGCTGCTCGACCCGCGCGATTCCGCGGTCAGGCGCCGCTTTTCGGGACTGCTAGTTCCGGGGCTTCTGGCCTGCGGACTTTTCATTTTCGCTCTTGCGGGCTTGGTCTGGGAACCGGCCGGCGAAGTGAAACGCGCAGCCGGCGGCGCGGGTTTCACGCTGGCGCAGTTCTCGGCGGAGTTCCTCAACGAGTACTGGCTCGAGTTCGAGCTGACGTCGGTGCTGTTGCTGGCGGCGATCGTTGCGGCGATCTGCGTGGTCCAGGTGAGCCGGAGGCAGCATGGATAAGGTGCAAATGCTGCTCGGCCTCTCGATCGCACTGTTTGCGATCGGGCTCACCGGCGTGATCATCCGGCGCAATGTGCTGGTGATGCTGATGTGCATGGAGCTGATGCTCAATGGCGTGATTCTGAGCCTCGTGACCTTCGCCTACCAGCTCGGGACCGCGGTCGGCGCCGTGCTGGTGTTCCTGATCTTCGTCGTCGCGACCGCCGAGATCGCGATCGCGATTCCGATCGTGCTGCTGCTGGTGCGGCGCAAGCACACGCTCGATCTCGACGCCTACGCGGACCTCAAAGGCTGACGGTGATCGGATGACCAAGCTGCTCTTTCCCATCGTCGTGCTGCCGCTGATCGGCTTCCTGATCAACGGACTGCTGGGCAACCGGTTCGGCAAGCGCTTCGTCAGCGTCGTGGCCTGCGGCCTGCCGATCGCCGCGTTCTTCATCGCCGTGCGCGCAACGATGCAGTTGCTGTCGGGTACCGAACCGCTGGTGCAGACGGTATTTACGTGGGCGCAGTTCGCCGACCGGCCGTTCGAGATCGCTTTCTACTTCGACCGGCTGACCGCGGTGATGGTGCTAATCGTCACCGGCGTCGGATCGCTGATCCACATCTACTCGATTGGGTACATGCACGAGGACAAGAGCTACGCACGTTACTTCGCGTATCTGAACCTGTTCCTGTTCTTCATGCTGATGCTGGTGCTGGGGCGCTCGCTGCTGGTTCTGTTCGTCGGCTGGGAAGGAGTAGGGCTGGCGTCGTATCTGCTGATCGGCTTCTGGTTCGAGGACCCGGCCAAAGCTGCGGCGGGCAAGAAGGCGTTTATCACCAACCGGGTCGGAGACGCCGGATTCCTGATCGGGATGTTCCTGTTGTACCGCGCCCTCGGCACGCTGCAGATGGACGAGATCAACGCCGCGTTTTTGGCGGGCCCGGTCGCTGTTTCAGCAAGCCTCGTCGGCGTGTTTCTCTTCATCGGCGCGACCGGAAAGTCGGCGCAGATTCCGCTGCACGTCTGGCTGCCGGATGCGATGGCCGGTCCGACGCCGGTGTCGGCGTTGATCCACGCAGCCACGATGGTGACCGCTGGTGTGTATCTGGTGGCACGGCTGCACGGGATATACATGCACGCGCCCGAGGCGTCCGCACTCGTGGCAACCATTGGCGTGGCCACCGCGTTCTTCGCCGCGACGATCGCCGTCGTGCAGACCGACATCAAGAAGGTCCTGGCGTACTCGACGATCTCGCAGTTGGGCTTCATGTTCGTCGCGGCCGGCGTCGGCGCCTACGGAGTCGCGGTCTTCCACCTTTACACGCACGCCTTCTTCAAGGCGTGCCTATTCCTAGGTGCCGGCAGCGTGATCCATGCGATGTCGGGCGAGCAGGACGTCCGGAAAATGGGCGGACTTGCGAAGAAGATCCCGATCACCTTCGTCACGTTCGCGATTGCGACCGCGGCGATCGCGGGCCTGCCGCCGCTCGCGGGCTTCTTCTCCAAGGACGAGATCCTCTGGTTCGCGTTCGCCAGCGAGCGCGGCGGGGCCCCATGGTTATTCGCAGTCGCCGCGGCGACCGCGCTGATGACGGCGTTCTACATGTTCCGCCTGCTGTGGCTGACGTTCTTCGGCACGCCGCGCATGGACGAAAAGACCGCGCACCACATCCACGAATCGCCGTGGTCGATGACCGGCGTGCTGATCGTCCTGGCGCTGCTGTCTACGGTTGGTGGGTTCCTCTCGATCCCGCACTTCCTCGAGTCGATGCTGCCGCTGCCGTCGGTGCGACCCGAGCTGCATCACTACGAAACGCCGCTCGTTGTGCTGTCGGTCGCGATCGGGCTAGCGGGGCTGGCCGCAGCCGCCTGGTTCTATGCACGCAACGGCATACGCGCCGAGCAGGTGAAGACCCACGTGGAGCCGCTCTACCGGTTGCTGTCGGGTAAGTACTACATCGACGAACTGTACGAGGCGCTACTCGGGCGGCCGATCCGGTGGATCTCGGATCGGATCTTCCTGCGCGTCGGCGACCGGCTACTGCTCGACGGAACGCTGGATGGCATGGCGAGCACGGCCCGCGGCGCGGCCGGGCTGCTCGGCCGCGTGCAAACCGGCAACCTGCACCTCTACGCGTTCCTCGTTCTCGTCGGTCTGGCGGCCGTACTGCTGTGGAGCTGGGGCCATGTCTGAATCGGCCATGCTGAACTGGGTCCTTTACCTGCCGGTGATCGGCATGGCCCTGCTGATTCCGCTGCGCAGCCACGCATTGGTGCGGCAGCTCACGTTCTGGGTGACGCTGCTGCAGTTCGTGCTGACGCTGTGGCTGTATGTCCGGTTCCAGGCCGGTGTGTCGGGACTGCAATTCGAGACGCGGCTGCCGTGGATCGCCTCCTGGGGCGTGCACTACCACATCGGCCTCGACGGCTTCAACGTGCTGCTGGTGCTGCTGACCACCTTCCTCGGACCGCTGGTGGTCGCCGGTGCATTTTCCGCGATCCAGAAGGATGTGAAGCTCTTTTATGCGATGGTGTTCTTCATCCAATTCGCGATGCTCGGCACCTTTCTCGCGCAGGATCTGTTCCTGTTCTACGTGTTCTGGGAAGCGATGCTGATCCCGATGTTCCTGATCATCGGCATCTGGGGGGGCGAGCGGCGCATCTATGCGACCGTGAAGTTCGTGCTCTACACCGCGTTCGGCTCGATCCTGATGCTCGCCGCGATCATCTACCTCGTCTGGTCGTTGCAGCAGGGCACCGGCGCGACCTCGTTCTCGTTCGCAGACCTGTACCGGCACCGACTGCCGATCGAGGTGCAGGGCTGGCTGCTGGCAGCCTTTGCGTTGTCGTTCGCGATCAAGGTTCCGATCGTTCCTTTTCACACCTGGCTGCCCGACGCCCACGTCGAGGCGCCGACGGCAGGATCGGTGATCCTGGCGGGCGTGCTGCTGAAGATGGGAACGTACGGCTTCATCAAACTGGGCTTTCCGCTCTTTCCCGACGCCGCGCGCGCGGCGGCCAACTGGGTGATGCTGGCGGCGGTGGTCAGCATCGTCTACGGCGCCTGCCTGGCGCTGGTGCAGACCGATATCAAGAAGATCATTGCCTACTCCTCGATCAGCCATCTTGGCTACGTGATGCTGGGGTTGGCGAGCCTCGACCTGCTCGGCATCCAGGGCGCGATCATTCAGATGGTGAGCCATGGGCTGACGGCGGCCGGGCTCTTCCTGATGGTGGGAATGATCTACGAGCGCTGCCACACGCGCGAGCTCGCGGCGTACGGCGGGCTGGCGAAGATCCTGCCGGTCTATTCGGTGTTCTTCATGGTGTTGACGCTGGCGGCGATCGGCCTGCCGACGACGAGCGGCTTCACCGGCGAGTTCCTCGTGCTTCTCGGCGCCTTCAACGCGGCTTGGCCCGCGTACCTGAACGGGCAGAGCGTGCCGCTGGTGCTCGCGGTGACTGCGGTCAGCGGTGTCGTCCTCGGTGCAATGTACATGCTGTATTTCGCACAGCGTTTCCTGTACGGGGCGGTCAAGGCGCCGCATGCACCGATCACCGATCTGAACGGGCGTGAACGCGCGATTCTGGCGGCGCTGGTTGTCGCGGTGTTCTGGCTCGGTCTGTTCCCCGGTGAGGCGTTGCGCAAGACCGAAGTGGCGGCGCTGCAGTACCAGAACTGGGTTGATGTCGCCGGCCGCCCGCCCGTGACAGCGAGCGCGCCGATCACGGTGCCGGCCGTCCGCAGCGCGGAGGGCACGCGATGAACTGGCCGTTAATGATCGTCGCGATGTTGCCCGAGCACCTGTTGCTCGCCGGCATGGCCGTGCTTATCGGCCTCAACGTCATGCAGGTCGGCGAACGGCATTCCGGATTAGTGGCCTTCGCCGCGGTGGCCGCCGCGGCGCTGATCGCCGCGCTGCTTGGCATCGATCAGTTCGCCGGATCGCCGTTTCCGGGTCACTTCTCGGTCGACCCGGGGACGCTGGCCGCCAAGGCCGTCGTGCTGGCGCTTGCGCTGCCGCTGATACAGATGTCGCGCGACGAGTTCGGCAGCGACGAGCGCTTCTACATCCTGCTGCTGTCGTCGCTCTACGGTGTGTTGCTGGTCAGCTCCGCCGACGGCTTCCTGACGATGTTCCTCGGCCTCGAGATCATGTCGATGCCGGTGTACGTGTTGGTGCTGATCGCGTACCAGCGGCACGAGGCGGCAGAGGCCGCGCTGAAGTACTTGGTACTGGGCGGGGCGGCGACCGCGATGTTCCTGATGGGAGCCTCGCTGGTGTACGGGTCGACCGGCTCCCTCGCTCTCGATGCTTTCGTGCAGGCTGCGCAGGCCCGTGACACGTTGGCCAGCGTGGCGGTAATCCTGGTACTGGTGGCGTTCTTCCTGAAGGCGGCAGTGGTGCCGTTCCACGCGTGGGCGCCAGATGCGTATGAAGCCGCGAGCGTGCCGGTCACGGCCTACATGGCGACGCTGATCAAGGCCGGCGTGCTGCTCGCGGTGCTGCGGCTCTTCGGCAGCGCCACGATCGGCAGTCCGCTGGTCGACCTGCTGGCGGTGTTGCCGCTGATTTCGATCGTCTGGGGCAATCTCGCGGCGATGCGGCAGAAGAGCTTCCGCCGCATGATCGCCTACTCATCGATCGCCCACGCAGGCTACCTGTTTTACGCGCTGCTCGGTCCCGGTCCGACGCGCCTGCAGGCGGTCGTGTTCTACCTGCTGGCGTACGGCCTGATGAACGTACTGGCGTTCGCGTCGCTGCCGGCCGGCCCCGACGACCTGCGCCGCGACCGCCTCGACGGTATGCGCGGGCTATTCCAGCGGCAGCCGTATGCGGCCGTGCTGCTGGCGATCGCGCTGCTGTCACTGGCCGGGATTCCGCCGTTCCCGGGGTTCGTCGCGAAGTTCCTGATCTTCAAGAACGTCGTCGCAGCCGGTTACACGCTCTACGCGGTGCTCGGACTCATTGGCAGCTATCTCGGCATCTACTTCTACCTGCGCGTAATCCAGCTGATGTTCATGGGCGAGCGCCCAGACGTGCCGTCCGACGGTCGCATCGCAATCGGGGCTGGAGTGCTGTGCCTCGTGCCGACGATATTGCTAACGGTGTTCCCGGGATTTTTCATCGGTCTGGTCGGCTCCTGACTCACGCGCGTGACGGCCGGCCCTCGCATCGGGCGCGGCCGGCCGGAGTCACCGCGTCGCGCTCGCGCGAGGATCGGTCCCTCTGGACCGAACCTCGCTCGATGCACCTACTGTCCGCCGCAGTGCAAGACCTCAGAGGGGTGTTTGCAACTCAATGAGAACCGCTTCCGTGGCTTTCTCAAAAAATCTGCAAGTTCCCTACATAGCCGACTTGCGGCCCATTGCGACATCGCTGTTGTCCGAAATCGGACGATGCTGAACGATCAGAAGCGGACGTAACGTCGCTCTGCGCAGGCGAGACCGTCCGCGGCCGGTCGCCGCGGACGGTGTAGATCGAGCTTCAGTAACCGCTCAGTGGCCGACCACCATCAATGTGAACGGCGACACGTACGCCTGCAGCGTGACCAAGATTCCGACGAGTGCCGCCAAGGCCACGCTATGGAAGAACACGTAGCGCAGGATGTCGCCCTCGTGGCCGAACCACTGCGTCGCGGTGGACGCTACAACGATGCTCTGCGCGTCGATCATCTTGCCCATCACGCCGCCGGCACTGTTGGCTGACGCCATCAGCACCGGGTTCAGGCCGATCTGTTCGGCGGTGATCTTCTGCAGGCCGCCGAACAATACGTTGGACGCCGTGTCGGATCCGGTCAGCGCGACACCGAGCCATCCGAGCAGCGTGCCGAAGAACGGATAGAAGACACCGGCGCCCGCAAACGCGAGTCCGAGCGTCGCATCGGTGCCCGAGTAGCGGGTGAGAAAACCGAGCGCGAGCATCGCCGAGATCGTGAGCAGCGAATAACGGACGCGCACGATCGTGGCCCAGTACATGCGTAGCAAGCCGAGCAGCGAAAACTTCATGAACAGGCCTGCAATGATTGCTGACAGCAGGATGCCGGAGCCGGTCGCCGACAGCCAGTTCAGCGAGTAGACCGCGGCCTCCTTCACGGGCTTGGCCACCACCGGCGGCACCTTTTGCACCATGTTGTGCAACCCCTCCAGCGGGAATCTGAACACTGAAATGCCGTCCATGAGCTTCTTGAACTCGGGCACACCCCAGACGAAAACGAAGACCGTCAGGATCATCCACGGGATCCACGCAACGATGACGGTTCTGCGGTCGTGGTGTTTCAGCACCGGACCGTCCGGAACTCCGGCTGGCCGCGCGGCGGCAGCTTCCGCTTCGCGTGCCTCGTGACCCTTCAGCGAGGGCGACGTCCAGATGCTGGCCGGGTGCCAGAAGCGCAGGAACACCACCAGGCAAGCCATCGAAACCATTGCAGCCACCACGTCGACCAGCCATGGGCCGTGGAAGTTTGAGACCAGGAACTGCGGGACCGCGAAGCTCACCCCAGCGACCAGGATGGCCGGCCATATCTCCTTCATCCCCTTCCAGCCAGCAAACGCCCAGATGAGCCAGAAAGGCACGAGCAGGGAGAAAAAGGGGAGCTGCCGGCCGATCATCGAAGATAGGTCCAGCAGATCGAGGCCCGTGACTGCGGCAAGCGCGATGACCGGCGAGCCGAGCGCGCCGTAGGCAACCGGCGCAGTGTTGGCGATCAGCGATAGTCCCGAGGCGGCGAGGGGTGAGAATCCGAGGCCGATCAAAATGGCCGCGGTCACGGCCACCGGAGTGCCGAAGCCCGCGGCGCCCTCAAAGAACGCGCCGAAGCTAAACGCGATCAGCAGCAGCTGCAGGCGGCGATCCGGCGTGATGCGGGCGATCGAGTCCTGCAGGATCTTGAACGAGCCGCTCTCTTCGGTCAGCCGGTACAGGAAGATGATGTTCAGAACGATCCAGCCGATCGGCAGGAGTCCGAACAGCGCGCCGTTGAAGGCGGCCATCCCCGCCATTTGCGCCGGCATGCCGTAGCCGAAGATCGCGACCATCAGTGCGGCGATGAGTCCGAGTATCGCCGCCCAGTGCGCCTTGATGTGCAAGAACGCAAGACACCCTAGCATGACCACGACGGGAATCGCCGCGACCAGCGTGGACAGCAACATGCTGTTGAAGGGGTCGTAGACCTGACTCCAGACCATTGTCGTCTCCTTCCCGGCGGGTGGGGACACCAGCCTGGACCAAACTCCGCTACGCACGCGCGCCGTGGTTCAGCAACGACTCTGGCATTGCCGCGGCCTAGCCGGGATTGGCGCCCGGTTCAGGTCGCGCTTTAACTCTTCTCGTGCGCGCACCCTTTTTATCGTTCTCCGCCCGTTAGAGGCGGTCTAGCTTGTCAACGGATCGCACGTCCGACCATGACCGCGATCAAACTTCTGATAGACGAAGGCGCGATGTTCCCCTTTGACGGCGTCTCTCAGAACTGGCAGATTTCACGCGCTTTCTTCGCAAAGAGACAGTACCGATGACGCCACTCGGGTCGCCAGATCTCTCGGCAATCGCGCCTGTCGGGGTCAGTCCACAGCCAGATCGTGCGCCGGATAGCCTCGCGAGCGGCACACCCGAAACGCTTCGACGCGATCTGGTGGCACTGCTTGGGCTCGACCGGGTTCTTGCACGACCCATCGACCTCATCCGCTACGCCACTGACGCGAGTCCCTATCGGCTGTTTCCCAAGGTGATCGTCGTCGCGCAGGACGCGGAAGACGTTCGCAAGGTGCTCGCCTTTGCGGGCCAACGACACGAAAGCGTCACGTTCCGCGCTGCCGGCACGAGTCTGTCGGGTCAGGCTCAGGGTGACGGCATTCTGGTCGACGTGCGGCGTCACTGGTCGGGCGTGAAAGTCGAGGCGGGGGGACGGCGTCTGCGCGCGCGGCCCGGCACGATCCTGTCGCGCGGCAATGCGGCTCTTGTTCCGTACGGATATCGGATCGGCCCGGATCCGGCAAGCGCGTCGGCGTGCACGATCGGCGGCGTCATCGCCAACAACTCGAGCGGGATGTGCTGCGGGACGACCCAGAACTCCTACAAAACGCTGTCGTCGCTCACCTTCATGCTGCCCTCCGGGACGACGATTGACACGAGCCTCCCGGATGCCGATCAGCAGTTCGCCGCAGCCGAGCCGGCGCTCGCGGCCGGGTTGCTCGAAATCAAGCGGGCGATCGAATCGGATCCGGACCTTGTCGCGCGCCTTCGCAAGAAGTTCGGCATCAAGAACACGACCGGCTACCACATGGAGGCATTCCTCGACGGTGCGACGCCGTGCGAGATCTTCCGCCGGTTGATCGTGGGATCCGAAGGGACGCTGGCCTTCATCGTCGAAGCGGTCTTCGACACGATTCCCGACGATCAGTTTCGGCTCACCTCGTTCATGATCTTTGCCGACATGTACGAAGCATGTGCAGCCGTGAAGCCCTTCGTCGACAGCGGCGCGGCCGCCGTGGAGTTGCTCGATCGCGCATCGCTGCGCGCCGTCGAAGGCAAGCCCGGCGTGCCCGATCGATGGAAAGCGCTGCCCGAGACCGCGACCGCACTGCTCGTAGAGTATCGGGCGCCGACCGATGAAGCTCGGACGGAAGCCTTGCGCATCGGTACGGAAACACTGTCCGGGCTGCGTCTGCTGGAGGAGGCCGCGTTCACGAAAGACCCGAAGCTCGCTGCTCAGTTCTGGAACGTGCGCAGCGGACTGCTGCCGTCGGTCGGCGGCGCGCGTCCGCCGGGATCATCCTTCATCCTCGAGGACGTTTGCTTCCCGCCGGAACGGCTCGCCGACGGCGCGCTCGACCTGGCGGCGCTTTTTGCCAAGCACGACTACGCGGGCGTCGTCTTCGGCCATGCCTCGGCGGGCAACCTGCATTTTCTGATCACCCCGTTCCTGAACGACGCGAAAGACATCGTGCATTTCGGCCGCTTCATGCACGACGTCGTCGAGCTCGTCGTCGGCAAGTACGATGGCTCGCTCAAGGCCGAGCACGGAACGGGGCGCAACGTCGCCCCCTTCGTCGAGCGCGAATGGGGTCCGAAGCTCACCGGACTGATGCGCGAATTGAAGCGACTCGCGGATCCGCAGAACATCCTGTCCCCCGGGGTCATCCTCACTGACGATCCCGAAAGTCACCTCAAGAACCTTCAAACGGCGCCCGTCATCGAAGCGACCATCGATCGCTGCATCCAGTGCGGGTTCTGCGAGCCCGTCTGTCCGAGTCGCAATCTCACGACGACGCCGCGACAGCGAATTGCACTGCGGCGCGAGATGGCGCGCCAACCCGAATCGTCCCCCTTGCTGGCAGCGATTCTGGCGGACTACGACTACGACGCGATCCAGACCTGCGCGGGCGACGGCAGTTGCGAGATCGCCTGCCCGGTCGACATCAACACCGGCATCTTCATCAAGCACCTCCGGCATCTGGAGCACGGCCCTCGGTCGGAAGCCGTTGCGGCGAGCGCAGCGCGTCACTTCGTCACCGTGGAGCGCGGTGCACGGCTCGCCGTCGGCATGGCAGGCGGGGCCGCGCGCATGGTCGGCCACGGCGTTCTCGGGGCGCTCACCCGCGCCGCCCGCGGCGTTGTCAGCAAGGAGCTGATACCCGACTGGTCGCCCGACATGCCGCCTGCGGCAACAAGCCTGCCGGCAACACGGCGCGACGGCGCTGCCGCGGTCTACTTCACGGCTTGCGTCAACCGTATCTTTGGCCGCGGTGGGGATCTACGAAAACCGTCGCTGCAGGAGGCGATGGTGGAAGTGTCGGCGCGCGCGGGCATGCCGTTGTGGATTCCCGACGACATCGGCGGCCATTGCTGCGCGACGATCTGGCACTCCAAAGGTTACGAAGAAGGCAACGGGATCATGGCGAACCGTACCTTGGAAAGCCTCTGGCGCTGGTCGGACGAGGGGAAACTGCCGATCGTCTGCGACGCGAGCTCGTGCTCTTTCGGAATCGCCAGCGAGATCGGAACTTACCTCAGTGCGGAGAATCGCGAGCGGCATGCGGCGCTCACCATTCTCGATTCGATCGCGTGGGCGCACGATCGGCTGCTGCCGAGACTCTTCATACGGCGCAAGGCCGGCGCGGCAGTTATTCACCCCAGCTGCTCGGCGATTCACCTCGGTCTCGGCGGAAGGTTGCACGCGATCGCCGCCGCGCTCGCCGACAAGGCGGTCACGCCGGCGTCGGCCGGATGCTGTGGATTTGCCGGTGATCGCGGCTTCCTGCATCCGGAGCTGACGCGATCGGCGACCGCGGCGGAGGCGGAGGAAGTCGGCGCGGAAGAGTTCGATGCCTATCTCGGAAGCAATCGCACTTGCGATATTGGCCTCAGTACGGCCACAGGCAAGAACTACGAATCGTTCATCCATTTGCTCGAAGAACTGACCCGCTAGCACCACTCGTATCAGGTACTCGTCGACGTACCGACCGTGGCCGCAACTTTGCGCTGCATCATGTTTCGGGCTGCGGACCCTCACTGAACCTGTCGCGCCTGTTTGGGATCAAGGCGGGTTGACATCCTCGATGGAATATTGAGGCTTCGCAACGCGCGACCGCGAAATTCCTTAAGGTCGCTTGCTGGGGGAAGGGGAAGTCATGCCAAGCGACTGCAATGCCGCGGGTCATTCCCAGTCACTGGATCCGCCGAATCAGACGGACCAGTTGACTGCGCTGGCACGTGAAGCGCGGCTGCTTGAAATCGGGCTCGAAAGTGGCGGCGAGGCTGAGCGGCAGCTCGCAACCGACCTTGAAAGTGCTTTGACGACGGCCATGGACGCTGAGTCGCAGAGCGAGCTAACGCAGGCCCGCACGGCGATCGACTTAGTGCTCGCCAGGGTCTTGAAGCAGGGCATGTGCCTGTCCGCCGAACTGGCGGACATGGAAGTCAAGGGTGTGCTTGGCATGGCGCGCATGCCCGTCCTGACGGCGGTGCTTAGCGCTCCCAGATAGGAATCTCGCAGTTAGGAGCACTCCCCACGCTCGTCTCACCTAGCGCGCTGAAGCCGGAGGACCTATGCCAGCGAAAGTTGATTTCTCCATACTCACACTGATGGACACTCTCGATCTGGCTACTCTGATCGAGGTCGAGGCGTTCAAGCGGTACAACCTGTTCGTCGAACAAATCGGGAGCTCCACCGAGGCCGGGGCGTTCTTTCAGTCGATGGCCGACAACGAGAAAAAGCACGCGGAGCAGCTGGCCGAGCGCCGCGTCGCACTGTTTGGCGATACTCCCGCAACAGTGAAGCTTGACGACATCTTCGATGTGGAGGCCCCCGACGTCGGGTCGACTCGCCGGAATATGTCCGAGTTCAAGGCGTGCCAGGTGGCCTTGTACTCCGAAAGGAAGGCCTTCGAGTTCTACGACAGGTCCCTGCGCAGGGTGACGCAGCCCGATGTCAACGCGCTGTTCGTGGAGTTGCGGGACGAGGAGGCCGAGCACGTTCGCATGGTCGAGGATATCCTCGCAAAGCTGCCGCAGTCGTCTAAGGTTGACGCTGAAGACCAGGACGACACGTATTTTCGGATGGGCTACTAGACAATTGCCCCCTTAGGCACGGCTGCGTCACATTGCAGCGGTGGCCCAGTCGCCCGCTTCTTGCCGCTGTCGATAGTCGATCGTCGATCAGAAGCGGTTGGCGGGATGCACCCGCTGTTCTACGCTCGCTCAGGATGTCGGGCAGCACGACAATAGAAAGAGCGGTGCCTGTGAGGCGCCTGCGCGCGTGGCCGCGCGGGCGGCCGCTCTGGCATTACCTGGCGCTCGGGCTGACGGTGGCGGTCATGCCGATGGCGCTGGTCGCCACCGGATTGCTGCTGGCGCAGGCGGGCGAACAGAAAGCGCGGCTGGAACGGGCACTCGCGAACACCGCGCAGACGCTTTCACTGGCGGTCGACCGCGAGGTGCGCGGCTACGAAGTGCTGCTGCGCACTCTGGCCGAGTCGCAGGTGTTGCGCGACGGCGATCTCCCGCGCTTTCACGAGGTGGCAGCACGGGTTGCACGGGAGAATGAAGCCGCATTCATTTCCCTATTTGCCGCGGATGGCCGCCAGCTGCTGAACACCGCGTTACCGTTCGGTGCGCCGTTGCCGCAGCCTTTCCAGCCAACGGCTGCCGCCGTTGAATCGACGCCGGGCGAGCCTCCAGTGGCCGACGTTTCCGCCCTGCGGCGCGTGATCTCCGGTGCCCGCGCCAGCAATTCGAACCTGTTTCGCAGCCTGACTACCGGCAAGCTGCTGATCAACATCAACGTGCCTGTCGTGCGCGACGGGGCACTGCGCTATGTGCTGAATATCGGTCTCGAGCCTACGGTGCTGCGGGAGTTGCTGCTGGCACCAGCGTCGTCGCGCGATGCACTGGGCGTCATCATCGATGCCAACGACTTCATCCTGGCGCGCTGGGACGGCAAGCCCGAGACCGTAGGGACCCACGCGGGTGCCGACTATCGCCGAGCCCGTGCCCAAAGCAATGCCTTCGTCACCTCGGGCACGTCGAGGGATGGCCAGCAGGTGATGTTCGCCGCGTACACGTCCGCGTTCACCGGCTGGACCTCGGTCGCGTCGGTACAGGGTGAGCAGCTCTATGCCGAGACCAACCGCATCTGGGTGGTCGGTGCCCTCGCAACGCTGGCGAGCATGCTCGCTGGCAGCGCACTGGCGTACTACCTGGGCCGTCGCATCAACGCGTCGATGCAGGCGCTGGTCGACGTGGCCTCGGGCGGCGAACCCCGCACCGACGGCGCGATTCCCGCGCAGGAGATCGTCGCGCTGCAAGACGCACTGCTGCGGGCGCGCGCGACCGAACGGGAGGCGGCGGGCGAACGCGAGCGCACAGCCGCCGCTCATGCCCGCCAGATCGAGCTCGAGCAGGCAGCGAAGGAAAAGGACCGCTTCATCGCGACCCTCTCGCACGAACTGCGCAATCCGCTTGGCGTGATCCGCAATGCAGCGTCACTACTGCGCCATGGCGGCAAGCGCGAGGAGGTACTGCCGGTGCTCGAGCGGCAGACCGCACACCTGGCCCGGCTGATCGATGATCTGCTCGACCTGTCGCGGCTGGTGCAGGGTAAGGTCCGACTGGCCCCCGAGTTGCTCGACCTGAAGGCGGTGCTGAGGGAAGCGGTCGAGCTGGTGCAGACCCAGATGGACCGACGCCACCAACGGGTCGAAATCGAACAGCCGGCGGAGCCGGTGCGCGTCAGCGCCGATGCCATGCGCATGCGCCAGGTCTTGGCCAACCTGCTCGACAACGCCGCGAAGTACTCGCCGCCGGGCTCGCGCATCGCAGTCACGCTGGCTGTCGTTGGCGACTCGGCTCGGCTGACGATCCGCGACCAGGGACCGGGAATCGACCCGTCCTGCATCGAGAGCGTGTTCGAGCCGTTCGTGCAGCTGGCCGAGCCGGGCAGCAAGCC
>DATEZE010000230.1:0-30469 GCA_035255845.1 Burkholderiaceae bacterium
TAGCGATGGCCCGCCTCGGTCAGCACCAGCGCGCGCGTGCGCCGCTCGAAAAGCCTCACTCCGAGCTGTTCCTCGAGCTGCTGCACCTGCCTGCTGATGGCCGACTGCGTCAGGTGGAGATCGGCGGCCGCCGACGTGAACGAGAGCGATCGTGCCGCGGCCTCGAAACCAAGCAACAGATCGAGCGATACGGGAAGGTCCCGTCTATGCATTCCGATCACTCATGCGTCGCATTTCTAGATTTCGTTTGTCGAGGGGTCGCGGGCGCGCGACAGTTCGTCACACATCAGCTGGAGGTCAACGCGATGAACGACATCATCATCAGTGCAGACCGTGCCCACAAGCCGTTGGCAGTCGATGCTAGCCCGACGCAGCTGCGGCTGCCCAAGGGAAGCGCGATCCTCGCGTCTCGAGGCGACCTGTGGATCACACAGGAGGGCGTGCGCGACGACTTTGTCCTGCGGCCGGGCGATTGTTTCAACGTGAAGGGTCGGGGGCTGATTCTGGTCAGCGCGACCCGGCGCGGCACCGCTCAACTCGTCGTCGCACCACCGGTGCGCGCCGGCCTGTTCGATCGGGCCGTGCACTTGGCTTGGCAACAGCTTCGCCGTTGGGTCAGTGCCTCGTTCGGTCATCACAGTCGCGCACGGTTCATGCGCGAGGCCGGGCACTGACGCACTCGGAGGTACCGAACGGCTACTTTGATCTGCCGAGCCGACGGTACTGCGCCATGTAGCGGATCGCTTCCTGCGCGCGGCCCAGTTCGTCGGCGAGCAGCGCGGCGTTATGCAGGGCGTCCACATTGCGCGGATTCATGCGCAACACCGACGCATACGAGTCCAGCGCTTCGACCTTGCGCCCACAGTCTTCGAGAAGCACGCCAAGGTTGAACGCGAGCAGCGGCTCGTCGAGCCCCGCGTCGATCGCGGCGCGATAGATGTTTTCGGCTTCGGCGACGCGACCCAGTTCATGCAACAGTCGGCCCAGATTGACGTAGGCGTCGGTGAGCCGACCGTCGGCAGCGACCGCCGCTGCATACAGGCGCACCGCCTCCTCCGTGTCGGATTCTTCGAGCGACATCGCCTGCTCGCACAATTCGCCGGCGGAGAGCGCTGGCTCGGGCACGGGCTCGATAACCGCGATCGAGCCTGCGCCATCGCTTTCGAATGCCAGCAGATACTGGCCCGACTCGGCCTGCCAGCGGCTGGCACCCTCGCGGACGACGACGTGGTCGCCGACCGCGCAGATCGCCAGCCCTGATAGTGGCATCGTGTCCGGCAGTTGCCGGCGCAATTCGCGGATCGAGCGTGTGATGCGTTTGGACGGAACGTGCGCCTCGGTCAGCGTGCGCGCCGTGCGCAGCACGACCAGGTCCTGGAACGAGAAGCGCCACGCGTTGCGCGGACCGCGCAACGGAGAAACGAATCCGGCGTCGACCAGCGAGCGGATCGTGCTGCGCGGAAGGCGCAGCATTTTTTCGACGTCGCGCACGCCGTACGGGTGCATCACCTGCAGGGCGTCCTACCGCTTGGCCACCTTGCGTGGTGCGGGTGCAGGCGCTTCCTCGGCGCGTTGCGCGCGCTTCGCGGGCTTGCGGGCTTCCGCAGGTGCCTTCGTTGCGGCCGCTTTCGACGGCGCCGGCGCCTGCTTGGCCAAGCTCGCGCGCAGTGCTTCCATCAGGTCGATCACCTGCGCACCGCCGGCCGGTGCCTCGGCCATCGTGATTTGCTGGCCCTCGACCTTCTGCTGCACCGCGGCCTCAATGCGCTCGCGCACGTCGTCCTTGTAGGCGGTCGGATCGAATGTGTCGGAAGCCTGCTGGTCGATCAGCTGCTGTGCGAGCTTCAGTTCAGCGTCCTTGACGTCGGTCGACGGAATCTCGATGTCCTTGATCGACCGCACCTCGTCGGCGTACAGCAGTTGCTGCATCACCAACCCACCGTCGACCGGGCGAATCATCACGATGTACTGCTTGCCGCGCGCCGCCCAGCGGCCGACTGCGCACCGGTCCGATTCGGCCAAAGCGCGCGACAGCAGCGCATACGGCTTGGCACCGCCTTTATCGGGCGCCAGGTAATACGCCTTGTCGAAGTAGACCGGGTCGATCGATTCGATCGGCACGAACTCGGTGATCTCGGCCGTATGCGTGCCCGCTTCCTCCATCGCCTTCAGCTCTTCCGGCGTGAAGACCACGTATTGATCCTTGGCGAACTCGTAACCCTTGACGATGTCTTCGCGCGCGACCGGGATTTCTTCCTTCAAGCACAGATACTGCTGCTTCAGGCGCGAGCCGCAGGCCTTATGCAGCATGTTGAACGAGATCGCGCGACTCGCCTCTGTCGCCGAGTAGAGCTTCACAGGGATCGACACCAGCCCGAAGGCGACGGTGAGCGATCCGATCGATCTTGCAGCCATGCCTGCCTCCCGGTGTCGTGGGGGTAGTTGCTTCGCGCCCGCGTCACCTGGCGAGAGCGCGTTCGAGGCTTTGCTTGCGGGTCAGTGCCTCGCGCCAGCGGTCGCCGGTCTCGGCGAGTCGCTGCGCCGCATTAGTGAGGCGAAAGTCTAGCGGATGGGCATTTTGCAACTCGTTCCACGTCAGCGGCATCGAAACCGGCGCTCCAGTCGCTCCGCGTGGCGAATACGCGACATTTAGCGTCTTGCCGCGGACGTTCATGTTGTAGTCCATAAAGATCTTGCCGGTTCGCTTGGGCACGCTCCATTCCATCGTGATGTCGCCCGGAAACCGGCTCATCAGGTGGCGCCCAACCAGTTCGGACACCTTGCGCGCGGCATCGAAATCGATCGTGCGGTTGATCGGCACGAACACATGCAGTCCAGTCTTGCCCGATGTCTTGACGATCGGCTCGAGCGACATCTCGTCGAGCACATCGCGCAGCCGGAACGCGACTTCCTTGCCCTTTTCGAACGCCACGGTGTTGAGCTCGGGTTCGTCCCCGGCCTTTTCCTTGCCCGAATAGATGTACGGGTCGATGTCGAACACGACGTAGTCCGGATAGTTCAGCACTGACGATTCGAGCGCTTCGAGCGAGCCTGCGTAGTCCTCCGCTTGCGCGGTTGCATCGGGCCCCGCCTTCGCGCGCGAATGCCAGACATGGAATTCGAGCGTCCCGGACTGTGCCAGCCAAAGCAGCGTGGCGAGGTTGTTACAGAGAAGGTACTCGTGGCTTTCGTCCTTGGTTTCGGAAAAAACGACAATGGCATCGACGAATTCGGGCCGTCTCTGCTCCCAGTGCTTCTGGAAGAACCGCTGGCCGCCGATGCCATCCGGCATGCGGATCATCGTCAGCGGCCGGTCCGCCAGGTGCGGCAGCATGAATGGAGAGACCTGCGCCAGGTAGCGCAGCAGGTCGCGCTTGGTCTGCGCCGGCTGCTTCAGCGCCGGGTCCGCCGGCCAGTAGACGCGGTCGAGATGTGTCAGCTTGATCTGCGCGGCGCCGACTGCGAGTGTCAACGATGGCTTCGGATCACGTAGCTGCGCGACGACATCGTCGATCACGCCTCGCTCCTCGAGCTTCTTTGTCTTCGAGGAGCGCACCGGCGCCGCCGGTTCGCGCGGCGGCGGGTCGGCCGAGCGTCGCACCGACTTCACATCGACGTCCTCGCGCAGCCGCAGGAACACGGGCGCCCGCAGCCGGCCGTCTTCAGTCCAGTTCTGGAACTTCACCTCGGCGACAAGCTCTGGCTTGACCCAGGTCGTCGGGCTGTGCAGCTCGGGCTTGGTGACGAACGGGCAGGTTTTTGTCTCCAACTTCTCCAGTCGCGCCTTGAGCAGCGGCAGCGATTCATCGTCGAAGCCCGACCCGACGTGGGAAGCGAACGCGAGCTTGCCGCCTTCCCAGGTCCCGACCAGCACCGAGCCGAGCGGGCCGCGCGAACCTTTGCCCTTGGTGTAGCCGCCGATCACGAATTCGCCGCTGTTGAACGCCTTGACCTTCAGCCACGCTCCGCTGCGCTTGCCGGGCTCATAACGGCTGCCCTTGCGCTTGCCGATCACGCCTTCGAAGCCGGCGCTCAACGCGGCGCCGTGCAACGCGACGCCGTCTTCGGTCGCAACGACGAGCTGCACACGCGCCGACGGCAACAGACATTGCGCCAGATACCGCCGCCGGTCCGCGTAGGCCGCATCACGCAGGTTGGCGCCCGCGAAGTGCAGTAGATCGAAGCAGTAGAACACTGCGCGCTCGTTAAGAGCGGTGCGATTCTGCATCGCGTTGAAACTCGGCTTGCCGTCGGCGTCGAACGCGACGATCTCGCCGTCGATGATCATCGTCGCGGCATTCTGCTGCGCGAGTTCGCCGCAGAGTTTCGGGAAGTCCGTCCCGAGCTCGAGCCCGCCGCGGCGCGACCGCAGCGTCACGTTGCCGTGATCGATGAACGCGAGCACGCGATAGCCATCGAGCTTTGGCTCCCACATCCAGTCGAGGTGGTTGTACGGCGCGTCGGCGGTTTCGGCATGCATCGGCGACAGCGCTTTCGGCAGCGATTCGATCGGGCCGTTGGCGGCCAGCCGCTCTGCCGGGATTCGGTGCGCCGGCACCGTGGTCAGGTCCTCGACGGTCACCCCTGACAGCACCGAGCGGTTCTGTTCGCTGACGGCAGTCGTCGAAACGAACCGGTCTTTATGCTTGATCATCAGCCAGCTCTTGCCGTCCGACGTGCGGACCAGCGCGAACGACCCTTTTAGTTTCTCGCCGCGAAGCGTGATGCTGAGCTTGCCCTTCTCGATGCCCTCGCGCACGCGCCGCTCGGCCTCGGCGCGATCGTGGTACCAGAACTCCTGCTTGTCGTCGGGCGAGTACACGCCGCAGTCCCAGACGATGACCTCGCCGGCGCCGTACTGCTTCGGCGGGATCACGCCTTCGAACGACGCGTAGTCAAACGGGTGGTCTTCGGTCGGCACCGCGAGGCGCTTTTCGCCCGGGTCGAGCGACGGGCCGTTCGGTACCGCCCACGATTTCAGGACGCCGTCACACTCGAGGCGAAAGTCATAGTGCAGACGACGCGCGGCATGCTGCTGCACGACGAACAGAAGCGGACCGCCGGCGCTGGCGCGCTCGTGCGGCGGCGGCTCGGGAGTGGCCGAAAAGCTGCGCTTGGCCGAATATTCGCTGAGTTTGGCTTTGGCCACGCAGCGATTCTAGGAGCAGCCATGCCTGATCAAGAACGCCGATTGTTCGCCGGCGGCAGCGGTTTTTCATACAAGGAGTGGTGCGGCACGTTCTATCCGGACAAGATGAAGGGTGAGGACATGCTGGGGTGGTACGCCGAGCGCCTGCCGGCTGTCGAGATCAACAACACCTTTTATCGGATGCCGCGGACCGAGATGCTGCGCGACTGGGCCGCCAAAACACCTGAGCATTTCCGCTTCGCAATCAAGGCATCGCGCCGGATCACGCACATCGCGCGTCTCAAAGGCGAGGACACGCCCGATTCGATCCAGTATCTATACGGGCAACTCGCCGTACTCGGCGCCAAGCGTGGTCCGGTGCTGTTTCAGTTGCCGCCCAATTTGAAAAAGGATCTGCCGCGACTGAACGATTTTCTGCAGATGCTGCCCGCGGGGCATGGAGCCACACTCGAGTTTCGCAATGACACCTGGTTCGACGACGAGGTCTACAACGCGTTGCGAAGCGTGGGAGCAGCGCTCGCCATGTCCGAGCGCGAGGACAACCTGCCACCACCGCTGGTGCCGACCGCCGACTGGGGCTACGTGCGGCTACGCCTCGAGGAATACTCCGATGAAGACCTGCGGCAGTGGGCGGCGCGCCTTGCCGCGACCCATTGGGCGCAGATTTTCGTCTTCTTCATGCACGAACCAACCGCGCCCGCGTACGCGCAGGCGCTGATGCAGCACTTCGGTTAGCGCCGAGCGCAAGTTGCACGGCTGGCGGCCCTACCGCATCCGTATGTATTCATGCTGCTTGCCCGACAGACTTGATCGAAGTACGAGCTTGGATGCAGCAACCGAGACGATTTCATCCGTGTCCGTGGTTCCCGGCGCGGGCGCCGACCCGGAGCTCGACAAATAGCGCCAAGCAAGCGTATTTCCGGACACCGACCAGGTACCGCCAAAATCGAGGAATGTCTTGCCATCGACGGTCGAGGAGGCAAAGAAATGCATGTTCTGCGTAAAGACCACATCCGTCGCTATCGTGACTCCGCTTGAATTGGTCGCCGAAGCCGACCACCTTCCGACCAACGCCATCGGCGATATCTGAGTCTGCGCGACGGCGGCGCTCAGAACGAACGCGAGGATCAACGAACATAGGGCGCGCACATCAACCCGGCCGGCGGCCGAACTTCCCGTATGCCTAGCCAGGTTCGGCCGAAGCTGCCCCCACGACATGTCTCGACGGCTTGACGTGGGGATCGACTGTCCAGTCTTATCCAGCATTGAACCCTCCAATCCCGTACATCATGACGCATCGCGACATGCTGGTGGTATTCCGCGATGCAGCCCGTGTTCCGCCATCGGCGCGCACGGTTCCTGCCCTCGTGTCGGCGAAGGCGCAGTCGCCGGCCTCAGAAGTTCATCGATGAGCGTTAACAGCGGCCCCGGATACAGGAAGCATCCTGACCATCGCATTGCCACGACCCGTTCTGGCGAACATGTCAGGGTGACGTTCAACGGCGAAGTCATCGCCGACACCCGCAATGCGATCCGTCTCGAAGAAAGCGACTATCCCGATGTTTACTACGTGCCGCGCAAAGACGCGAACATGGAGCGGCTGATACCGACGGCGCATCGGACGTATTGCCCGTTCAAAGGCAACGCCTCGTATTTCACGCTGTCGTCCGGCGGCCGCACGGCGGACAACGCGGTCTGGTCGTACGAGACTCCTTATGACGAAGTCGGCGTGATCAAGGACTGCCTCGCCTTTTACCCGAACAAGGTCGATTCGATCACGGTTACGCAAGAAGTGACCGCCGATCCTACGAGCGCCAAGGAACACTGACGAACTCGCGGTCGCCATTAGGGCGGTCAGCGATTCAGGTCGGCGTTCTTCGTGACGACCAAGCAGCTGCGACATGCGACCGTCTTCGGACTCTTAGTCGCCTTCCGGAACGATCGCGGCGGTTTCGACCATCAAGATGACCGCGCGGTCGGGCGCGCGAGTGCGGTGAACGACGCCTTTCGGCACGACGAAGCCTTCGCGCGCCTGGAGATCGACTGACCTGTCCTCGAGATCGATGATGAAGTGACCGTCCAAGACGAAGAAAAACTCATCGTCGTGGTCGTGCTTGTGCCAGTGATACTCGCCTTGCAGGACGCCGAGGCGAACCACCGCTTCGTTAACTCTGCACAGTGTCTGGTTGTACCACTGGTCGGTGCAGTCCTTCACCAAGCGAGGAACATCAACGACCGATAGCGCCGGAAATTTGATATCGAGGTGGGTCGCGTAGGGATGAGGGGAAGTTGGGGTCACGGGCCCTCCCGGGAATCGAAACGAGAAAAACGACAACGGCGCGGCGCCGCCATGCGGAACGGCCGCGGCGCGTAATCCAGCTTAGCGGAGTGATGGCGACTGGGATCGACGTTTTCAGCGGTCGATCGGTATTGGCGCCAAGTCACGCCGCAGCCCTCGAGGTGGGGAGGTCGAGCGCGAGACTGTAGGTACCTGACCGGCGGCGTTCGGATGATTTCCGGTGGCAATTTCGAGCTTTGTCCGCGACGGAAGTTGCCGAAAATTATCGGTGCTATGAACGCACTTCGTCGCCTCGTCCTCGTCTGCGCCGCCGCCCTGCTCGCCTTGTCGCAGATGGCCGGCTGCTCGAGCGGCATGAGCAAGGACCAGTGCGCGGTAGCCGACTGGAACATGATTGGTTACGAAGACGGCCTGCACGGATTCCCGGCCGACCGAGTCGGTGTGCATCGGGTCGCCTGCGCCAAATACCAGGTCACTCCGAATCTCGCCGCTTATACCCAGGGGCGCGAGCGTGGCCTCGCCGAGTACTGCCAACCGAAGAACGGTTTCCGCGTTGGCCTGTATGGCGCCGGCTACGCCAACGTGTGTTCGGGTGCAGGCGAAACCGCGTTCGTCGACAGCTATCGCTATGGCCGTCAGATCTACGACGCGCGGAGCGAGCTGCGCAACACGCAGGCGCGACTGCACAGCGCACGCGACGGACTGGCTCACACCGATGCAGCGATGGTGAGCGTCACCGCCGAACTCGTGCTGCCCCAAGTGCCGACCGATCGCCGCGCCTACCTGGCGGGTGAGCTGGTGCGACTCACCCAAGAACGGACTGAGCTCGTCGCGCGCATCGACTACCTGATGCAGCGCTCACAGCAGCTCACCGTTAGCGTGCAGGAACTCGAGCGCCAAAGTCCGTACGCACTCTGAGACGCGACTGCTCGAGCCGGCCGCTCCGAGCCGGACCATGCGCGGCAGCGTCCTGTCCTTGCCGTAACGGGTTGAAATCGCAGAACCTGAAGAGGCGTTCCCCGCGCCCGCTTTCAGGGGTACAACGAGACTCCTGAAGGAGACTCGATATGGCCGAGACCCGTCCGACCGTTGCCGACAAACGGCGCACCTTTCAGCGCCTGCACGAAAGCGGCTGCTTCATCATTCCGAATCCGTGGGATGTGGGCAGCGCGCGGCTGCTGCAGAGCCTCGGCTTCAAGGCGCTTGCCACGACCAGCGCCGGATTTGCATGGACGAAAGGCCGTCCAGATAGCGGTGCGACGCGCGACATGGTGATCGCGCATTTGCAAGAGATGGTCGCGGCGACCGACGTTCCCGTCAACGCCGACTTCGAGAGCGGTTTCGCGGCCGATGCGGCCGGCGTCGCGGAAAGCGTCCGGCTCGCGATCGACGCCGGCGTCGCGGGACTGTCGATCGAAGACTCGACCGGCGACGCGACACGTCCGCTGTATGACCTGGATACTGCCGTCGAGCGGATGGGCGCTGCGCGCCGGGCGATCGACCAGGCGGGCGGCGATGCGCTGCTGGTTGGCCGCTCCGAAGGCTTCATTGCGGGCCGGCCCGATCTCGATGAAACGATCGCGCGGCTTAAGGCGTATTCAAAGGCGGGTGCGGATTGCCTCTACGCGCCCGGTATCCGCTCCCGCGAACAGATTACCGCGGTCGTTGCCGCAGTCGCGCCGAAACCGGTGAATCTGCTCGTCGGATGGCCGGCCGAGTTCACAGTGCCGGACATCGCCGCGCTCGGCGTGCGGCGCATCAGCGTCGGCGGCACGCTCGCGCGTACTGCCTGGGGAGGATTCATGCGCGCTGCCAAGCTGCTTGCCGAACAGGGAACGTTTGACGGTTTTCAAGGCGCAGCGTCGGGCGCAGAGCTGAACGCCTTGTTCGCGAACCGCTGAGACCCGCACGTCGATTCATCGGCGTAATGCGGCTCGGGGCCACGAGGGCCGGGCCCGTCCACCTACGCCGGACGGCGCCAGTGCGGACGCACGCGAAGAGTTCACGTCTGCCGCCCGCTGCACAGCCACGCACTGACCTCCGCTTGCAGTTGCGCCATCGGCGCAAGGGCATCGACACGCAACACGCCCGGCTCCGCGACTGGCGATTCCAGGGCCGCGAACTGACTCGTCACGAGCGAAGGCGAAAAGAAGTGCGCGTCACGGACTTCTACGCGCGCCCGCGCCGATGCGGGGTCGATCTCCATGAACACGAACCGCAAATCCGGCACGACGGCTCGCAAGCGATCGCGGTAGGCGCGTTTCAGCGCGGAGCAGGTCAGAACGGTGTTGGCGCTCCGCACGCGCAGTTCAGCGGCCAGGAGATCGAGCCAGCCGGCGCGATCGGCGTCGGTCATCGGAATCCCGCGCCGCATCTTCTCGCGGTTGGCCTCGCTGTGGTACGCATCGCCTTCGATCAGCTGCGCGCCCTCGGCCTCGGCGATCGCGGCGCCAAGGCTCGATTTGCCGCAGCCGGCCACGCCCATGACGACCACCGGATGTTCGATCATCGGAGTGCTCTTTGTGACGACGTACGCGCCGCGCCCCTCGGGGGCCGTACACGACTTGTCCTCGTTCGTCGGATGGCGCTAGCCTGCATGCGTTTGCGCCACTGCGCAATCGAGGAGTGACGATGCAACTTGGAATGGTCGGCGCCGGCCGCATGGGCGCGAACATGGTGCGGCGCCTATTGCGCGGCGGCCATGCGTGCGTGGTGCATTCGTCGTCCCCGGCCAAACTCGAGCCGCTGGTCACTGAGGGCGCAATCGCCGCAGCGACGCTCGCCGCGCTGGTCGCGCAGATGCCGCCGCCGCGTACCGTGTGGTTGATGATTCCGGCCGCGGCCGTCGATACGACGATCGACGCGCTCGCACCACTGCTCGATCGCGGCGACACGATCGTCGACGGCGGCAACTCGCACTACGTCGACGACATTCGCCGCGCCAAAGCACTGGAGGCGCGCGGAATTCACTACCTCGACGTCGGCACCAGCGGTGGCGTCTGGGGTCTGGAGCGAGGCTACTGCTTGATGATTGGCGGCGACGATGAGTCCGTGCGCCGGCTCGATCCGATCTTCGCTTCTCTCGCGCCGGGCGATGCTGGCATCGCGCCCGCTGCCGAGGAAGCCGACACCCGCACCGCCGCGCTCGGCTACCTTCATTGCGGGCCGAGCGGTGCCGGCCATTTCGTCAAGATGATTCACAACGGCATCGAGTACGGCATGATGGCCGCGTACGCAGAAGGCATGGCGATCCTCGCCGCGGCGGACGCCGGCAGCCGCGAGCGTGCAGTGGATGCGGGGACCGCGCCGCTGAACACGCCCGAGAACTATCGCTACCAGTTCGACCTGCCTGCGATCGCCGAGGTGTGGCGGCGCGGAAGTGTCATCTCATCGTGGCTGCTCGATCTGACCGCACAGGCATTGGCCGACGACCCGCAACTCGCGAGCTACGCCGGGCGCGTGGCGGATTCCGGCGAAGGCCGGTGGACCGTGCAGGCTGCGGTCGACACGTCTGTTCCGGCACCGGTGCTGACGGCCGCGCTCTACGCGCGCTTTGCTTCGCGTGGCGGCGCCGATTTCCAGAATCGGGTGCTATCGGCGATGCGCCACGCGTTCGGCGGCCACAGGGAGCCGCCGCCGAAGGCGTGACTACCCTCGACGCAAGCGCTCACAGCGGTTCAACTGTTCGACGAGCTTTGTTCCAGCAACGGGTTAAAACTTCGCTGGACATCAGAATCTTGGTGCGCGCGGGTCAGCGGGCACATCTCGCGGCTACCGCACCCACGCATCGCGCCTCGCTCTCAGGTGGCGCAGAATCTCTATATGCCTCTGCGGCGGTTCGGCGCGCTGTTTGCTGGCTGATCAGTCATGAAATTGAAGTATTTTTTTCACATCAGCCCGTTGCTACTGGCGCTAGCGCTCGCGGCGGCGACTGCGCAAACGCCCCCCTGCAGCGCACTTTCACCAGATGAGGCCCTCTTTGCACGTGTGACAGGCGCGTGTCGCGATTCGGCGCCGATCGTCGACCAGAGATCCAAAGGCGCCGCGATTGTCGAGAAAGGATCTCGAGCCGGCAAAACTGGGGGGCGCGGCATCCGACAAGGTGACCTTCCACGTCGCGCCGCGCCAACGTCGGAAGGGCTGCTGCAAGTGCCCAACGTTACCGGCATACCGTTTGACACCGCTCAGGCACGCCTGGCTCGCTTCAACGTCGAAAAGCGTGAGCAGTACAGCCCGGCACCTATCGGCCGAGTGATCGGACAAGCGCCGAACGCGTCGACACACATCGCTGCGGGCAGCGCGATCGTGTTGACCGTGTCGGCCGGCCCCGCGGTGGCGGAGACTTTTGAAATGCCGAACGTCGTCGATCGCACCGATGCCGCTGCCGGGGCCGCGCTGGCCGAGTTCAAGGTTCAGCGCGTTCCTGTCCCGAGTGCGGCGCCCATCGGAAGGGTGGTCGCGCAGCATCCGGATCCGGGCGTTGCAATTTCGCCTGGAGCGACCGTCACACTGGATGTGTCGGACGGATCGCTGGCCGCCGTGTCAACGCTCTTCGAAGCAGCACCCGCGCCGAGCACGACGGCGGCCGCAGCGAACGACCCGCGTCCGGTCGCCCTTCGTGGGCTCATCATTGGTGCCGCGACCCTTTTCGCGCTTGTCATCGGGGGCTCGATCCGTCGCTGGCGGCGAGCGCGCGCGATCGAACTCCAAGTCTGGTCAGCGGACACCAGCCCTGCGCCAGCTGCGAGCGCTATGACTGCGGACGACTTCCGATTTGCTGCTCATCTCGACGCCGGCGAGGTTCGAGTCGAACTTGCCGGCCCGGCCAAACCGCAAGAAACGTCGGATGAGGATTCGAGCGTCCAGCATGCGTGATCGTCTCACGCTCGACACTCCGATCACAGTGTCGGGCGACGACATTGAGAAGGCCTGGGCCGAGCAGGCGAAAGAAGTGTCGGCGGTTTCGAGCGTTGCGAATCTGCTGCGTGGTGTAACTGCCGAGCGCGCTGCAGCTGAGTTGAACCCCACGCTGGACATCGATGTGTTCACGTGGTTCGCCCGCGGCTGGGCGACCGTTGGAGCCGTTCGCGACGCCATGCAGCGCAGCTTGCTGGCACGTGATCCACCTTCGATCATTCAACTCGATCAACACAGCTTGGCGTCGACCTCCCACCTGGTTCTGAACACCGAGGTGCCAGACATCGCACTACCCGAACTTATATTGGTGATGGTTTTTTCCGCCAGCGTGGCCAGCGCAACGCTGGGGATTCGAGACGGCGGCATCGAACTGCTCGCCCTCGGTGAAGCAACTGTGGATGCGCGACTCTTTTACGGTGACCTGCTACTCAAGCAACATGCCGCAAGCGTGGGAGGAGCCGCCAGAGATCCGTTTCGGCAGCGCCGCGTTGCGAAGAGTTCACCTGAAGCCGCGGCCCCAGCCGAGCCGGGCACTTCGTCAAGATGATCCACAACGGAATCGAGTACGGAATGGCATGGTCAGGCCTTTTCAGCTTTCATTGGCGCCGGCCGCTGTGCGATCGGCTCGTGGCCGATGCGCTCGTATTCGGCGATCACCTGTGCGCCGAGCAACAGCACTATCGCGCCCACCTCGACGCTCAGTAGGACGGCGATCGCCGTCGTGAGCGATCCGTAGACAACCTGGATCTGCGAAATCGTCGAGAAGTACCAGACCAGGACGTGGCGCGTGATCTCCCATAGCAGCGCTGCGGCGGTGCCGCCAATCAGCGCGCGCCGGAACGACAACCGGCCGACCGGCATCACAAGGTACACGGCCGTCAGCAGGAAAATTTCTCCGACTACGCCGAATAGGTAAAGCAGTTCGGACGAGAAGATGTCCAGCAACTGAGGACGGCCGAGGATCACTACCGTCCGCGTCCCCAGCTGTTGCAGCGCGCCGGTGACCAGCGTGACGAGCAGCAGGCCGACCGCCAGCGACAGGATAAAAAGGTACGGCATAACCGCAGACACCAGAAAGTGGCGGCGACGGACCGCGACTCGATGAAAGAAGATCACCGACATCGCGTTCTCGAGCACCGTGAATGCAAGGCTGCTGAAGAACAGCATCATGACCAGCAGTACTGGGCCCACGGTCTGGCGGTGCGCCAGGAAATTGCGAAGCTCGTCGACAAGCGCACCCGACTGCCCCGGCACGACGAACTCGAGGCTCGCGCCGACCGTCGACAGGACTTCAGCCTCATCGAAGATGTGAGTCAGTGTGAGCACGACCAGGATCATCAGAGGGACCAGCGACAGCAGTGCGTAGTACGCGACTGCGCCCGCGAGCAGGAGGCCCTGGTTGGCTCGGAACTGCTTCAGAATCGCGAGCGCGAACGCGCTGGGCTCACGTAACGCTTTGGCGGCATTTCGGGCAAACGGACGCATCCTGGCAGTTCCGCTCGGTTCGCGCACCGGTGATTCATTTGTACGCAAGCGGCGGGCCTAAGGTTGACTCTTCGGGCAGGCCCAACCCGAACGCGTGACGGGGACTACATATTCCGGCGATACTGCCCGCCGACCTCGAACAGCGCATTCGTGATCTGCCCCAGCGAGCACACGCGCACGGCGTCCATCAACACTGCGAAGACGTTTTCGTTTCGAATCACTGCCTGCTGCAGGCGCTTCAGCATCTTCGGCGTCTCCTTGGCATGACGCTTGTGGAAGTCCTGCAGGCGCTTGAGCTGGCTCTGCTTTTCTTCCTCGGTGGAACGCGCCAGCTCGATGTGGCCGGGCACCGGGTCGCCGTGCGGGTTGCGGAACGTGTTGACACCGATAATCGGGTACTCGCCGGTGTGTTTCAGGTGCTCGTAGTGCAGTGACTCTTCCTGGATCCTGCCGCGCTGGTAACCCAGTTCCATCGCGCCGAGAACGCCACCGCGCTCGCTAATCGACTCGAACTCCTTCAGCACGGCCTCCTCGACCAACTCGGTCAGCTCTTCGATGATGAAACTGCCCTGGCTCGGGTTCTCGTTCTTCGCCAAGCCCCACTCGCGATTGATGATGAGTTGAATCGCCATCGCGCGACGCACGCTGTCTTCGGTCGGCGTCGTGATCGCCTCGTCGAACGCGTTCGTGTGCAGGGAATTGGCGTTGTCATAGGTCGCAACCAGCGCCTGCAGCGTCGTGCGGATGTCGTTAAATTGGATTTCCTGCGCGTGCAACGAGCGGCCGCTGGTCTGGCAGTGGTACTTCAGCTTCTGCGATCTCTCGTTCGCCCCGTATTTGTCCCTCAGCGCCACCGCCCAGATGCGCCGTGCGACGCGACCCATCACGGTGTACTCGGGGTCCATGCCGTTGCTGAAGAAGAAGCTGAGATTCGGCGCAAAGTCGTCGATGTGCATGCCGCGCGCGAGATACGCCTCGACGAACGTGAAGCCATTGGAAAGCGTGAACGCGAGCTGGCTGATCGGGTTCGCGCCGGCCTCCGCGATGTGATATCCGCTGATCGAGACCGAATAAAAATTCCGCACGTTGTGGTGGACGAAGTACTCCTGGATGTCGCCCATCACCTTCAGCGAGAACTCGGTCGAGAAGATGCAGGTGTTCTGCCCCTGGTCTTCCTTCAGGATGTCGGCCTGCACGGTGCCGCGCACGTTCTCGACCACCCACTGGCGGACCTTCGCGGCCTCGTCTTCGGTCGGCTCGCGATCGTTGTCGGCGCGGAACTTATCGAGGTTCTGATCGATCGCGGTGTTCATGAACATCGCGAGGATCGTCGGTGCCGGACCGTTGATGGTCATTGACACCGATGTGTTGGGGGCGGTCAGGTCGAACCCGGAGTAGAGAACCTTCAGGTCATCAAGGGTCGCGATGCTGACGCCGCTGTTGCCTACCTTGCCGTAGATGTCGGGCCGCAGATCCGGGTCGTTGCCGTACAGCGTCACCGAGTCGAACGCGGTCGAAAGCCGCTTCGCCGGCATCCCTTCGCTGAGAAGCTTGAAGCGCTTGTTGGTGCGGAACGAATCGCCCTCGCCGGCGAACATGCGCGTCGGATCCTCGTTCTCGCGTTTGAACGCGAACACACCCGCGGTATAGGGGAAGCTGCCGGGAACATTTTCCAGCAGCATCCAGCGCAGCAGTTCACCGTGGTCCTCGTAGTTCGGCAATGCGACTTTGCGGATCTTGGTGCCCGACAGCGATGTCGTCGTCAGCTTGGTGCGCAGCTCGCGGTCGCGGATCTTCACGACGTACTCGTCGCCCGCATATGCCCTCTGCATGTGCGGCCACATGTCGAGCAGCTTCCGGCTGCGCTTGTCCTGCTTCGCTTCGCGCTCTTCGGCGACCCGCTCGACGGTCTTCTTCGCACCCGAGCGCTCCGGATCGTCCTCGTGCAGCATTCGTACGCTTTCGCGCAACTGCTGGATCTCGCGGGCAAGCTTCGCCTGCTCGTGCGCGCGCTTCTTGTAGCCGCGCACCGTGTCGGAAATCTCCGCGAGATACCGCGTGCGCTGCGGCGGAACGATCGGCGTCTGGTTGGTCGAATGGCGCGTTGCCACCTTCGGCAGGATGCTCTCGCCGGTCTTAAGCCCATGCTCCTGCAGCCGTGGCAGTAGCGCCTGGTACAGCGCAGTGACGCCATCGTCGTTGAAGCGCGATGCCATCGTGCCGAACACCGGCATCTCGTCGGGCCTCTTAGCAAAGTCGCCCTTGTTCCGCTGCACCTGCTTGCTGACGTCGCGCAGCGCGTCGGCGGCGCCCTTGCGGTCGAACTTGTTGATCGCGACGAAGTCGGCGAAGTCGAGCATGTCGATCTTCTCGAGCTGGCTCGCGGCGCCGTACTCCGGCGTCATCACGTACAGACTCACGTCGACGTGCGGCACGATAGCGGCGTCGCCCTGGCCGATGCCCGATGTTTCGACGATGACAACGCCAAAGCCGGCGACTTTGGCGGCGGCGATCGCGTGCGGCAGCGCCTCGCTGATTTCGCTGCCGGCCTCGCGCGTCGCAAGTGAGCGCATATAGACCTTCGGTCCGTCGTTCCACGGGCCGATGGCGTTCATCCGGATGCGGTCACCGAGCAGCGCGCCGCCGCTCTTGCGGCGTGATGGGTCGATTGAGATCACGGCGATGTCGAGCTTGTCGCCCTGGTCGAGCCGAAGGCGGCGCACCAGCTCGTCCGTCAGGCTCGATTTGCCCGCTCCGCCGGTACCGGTGACGCCCAGAACCGGGACTTTCGCGGTGTCGGCTTGCTTGTGCAGCGCTTCGATGAGCTTCGTATCGGACTCATTGAGTTCGAGCGCGGTGATCAGCTGCGCCAGCGAACGCCAGCGCCTCGTCGCGCCCTGCTCTTTCAGGACATCCAGCGTCGCGGGAGCGGCCTTGCCGAGGTCGTGGTCGCACTCGGCGACCATCAGGCCGATCATTCCCGCGAGACCCATCTTCTGACCGTCCTCCGGCGAGAAGATGCGTGCGACGCCGTAGTCGTGCAGCTCCTTGATCTCGGCGGGTACGATCACGCCGCCGCCACCGCCATAGACGCGGATGTCCTGGCCACCGCGCTCGCGCAGCAAATCGAGCATGTACTTGAAGAACTCGACGTGCCCGCCCTGGTAGCTCGATATTGCGATGCCCTGCACGTCCTCCTGCAGCGCCGCGGTCGCGATCTCTTCGACCGAGCGGTTGTGGCCGAGATGGATCACTTCGGCGCCCATGCCCTGCAGGATGCGCCGCATGATGTTGATGCTCGCATCATGGCCGTCGAAGAGCGACGCCGCGGTGACGAACCTGACCTTGTGCTTAGGGCGGTAGCTGGCGAGCTTCCTGATTTCCGACAGGTCGGTCATGCGCGCTCCTCGCCGGCGCGGTCAGCCGCCGGAGGTCGAATCATCCTCGCCGGCCGGTGCCGCAGGCAATCACGGGGAGAATTACGCTAGCTGACGTTGACGTAAACGTCAACTCTTCACAAGCCGGATTTCTGAGCGCTTCTTGCGGGTGGCGCGGCGCGCAGCCCGGCCATGAACAGATTGATCAGCTGCGGCGCAACAGCCTTCAGATCAAAGCTCTTGGGCGCCTGCACCCAGTCGCGCATCAACCCGCCGATGAGTGCGTAGAGCAGCTGGCTCGCCATTCGCGTATCGGTGTCGCGCGGCAACTGACCCAGTTCCACCGCCTTGTCCAGGAGGCTGCCGCACAGGTACAGGCATTGCTCGCGCTCGCGCAGGTGGCGCTGCTCCACTGCCGCCAATTCGTCGGTGTACTCGCAGCGCAGAAAGACGACTTCGAAGACCCTGCGCACGCGCGACGACGACGCCAATTGCAACAGCGCGCTGAGCGCCCGTTTGCCTAATGCATCGAGCGGGTCGTCGTCGGGAGCGGCGGCGGCCTCGAACGCTGCATCGATCGGCATTTCCGCGCGTTCCACCATGGCTTCGAACAGTTCAGCCTTGCTGTCGAAATGGTGATAGATCGCGCCGCGGGTCACGCCCGCCGCGTCGGCAACTTCGGCGAGCGATGCGTGGCCGACCCCGCGCTCCAGGAAAACCCGCTCCGCTGCATCGAGCAGCTGCTCGCGAGTTTCCAGTGCTTCCTCTTTAGTACGCCTCGCCATCGCCGCCCCATGGTCCGCTGAAAGACAAATGAAACACAAATATCACAATTGAAGTGGAAACATACATGAATGTATGTATTATGCCCGAACATAGAGATCCAACCTAGCCGGAAGTTCCCCATGACTGATCTAAAGATCGCCGCAAGCCGTTCGGCCCTGGACGCGTCCGTTCGGCGCGCAGCCTGGCTGCGCGGACTCATGCTCGCTGTCAGTCTCGTCGCCACCGCATTGGTCATTGCAGGGTGCGCCCGCGGTGACGAGCACAACACCAAGGGCGGCTTTCCTCCAGCGCCTGTTTCGGTGCAGGAAGTGAAGGCGGTGACCGTCCCGATTCAGTTCGAATATGTAGGACAGACGGCCGGTTCGAAGGAGGCAGAAGTGCGGGCACGCGTGCAGGGCGTGCTCGAGCGTCGGACGTACCAAGAGGGCGGCTACGTCAAGTCGGGACAGCTGCTGTTCGTGATCGACCCACGCCCCTACGCGGCTCAGTTGCAGGCAGCCGAGGCCGATCTGTCGCGCGCGCAAGCGCAATACGCGCAGGCGAAACGCAATTTCGATCGAGTCAAACCGCTCGCCGACAGCAATGCGCTGAGCCGGCGCGAGTACGACGAATCGGTCTCGAACGAGGAAATTGGCGCGGCGGCGGTCAAGCAGGCGCAGGCGCGCCTCACCGAGGCGCGCCTCAACCTCGGCTACACGACAGTCAGCTCACCGGTCAATGGCTACGCCAGCCGTGCGCAGAAGTCCGAAGGCTCGCTGGTTACGCCGGGCGACGAGAGCCTGCTGACGACGGTGTCGCAGGTCGATCCAATTCACGTGAAGTTCAGCGTGTCGGAGCAGGAGCAGCTGCGACTGAACCAGCTGCTCTCGTCTGGCAAGCTCGCGGCGCCTTCGAGCGAGAAGGGCGGCAAGAACGGCTATTTGGTTTCGATCCGACTTTCCGACGGCAGCACCTTTGCGCGCACTGGGACGCTGGACTTCGTCGATACGCGGATAAACCCGCGCACCGGTTCGTTCGACGCGCAGGCAGAGATCCCGAATCCCGATCACGCGCTGCTGCCTGGATTGTTCGTGCGGATCGTGCTGCAGGGAGCAAAGCGGCCAGACACAATCGTCGTGCCGCAGCGCGCCGTGCTTGACGGCCCGCAGGGCAAGTTCGTCTACGTGCCGGGCAAGTCGCAGGATGGCCGCGATGTCGCGCTGCCCCGCCCGGTGAACGTCGGCGACTGGGTCGAGTTTGACGGGCAAAACCAATGGATCGTCGAGTCGGGCTTGAAACCGGGGGACAAGGTGATCGTCGAAGGCACCGCAAAGATCTTTCCGATTCCGGGTGGTTCACCGATCGCGCTCGGCCCGCCGCCGGGTGCGGAGGGCCAAGGCTCGCCTCCCGATGCCGGCAAGGGTGGCAAGGGCGAAGTGAAGAAATCGGAAGCCAAGAAGTAGCCCCAGCCAGACGGCGCGCAGTCGCCGCAACGATCCTGGCAATCACGGAGTAAGACAACCATGTTTTCGCGCTTCTTCATCGACCGGCCGATTTTTGCCGTCGTGCTCTCGATATTCATCGTGCTCGCCGGCCTGGCCGCGATGCGCGTGTTGCCGATCGCGCAATACCCGGAGATCGCTCCGCCGGTCGTGAGCGTGCGCGCGGTCTACCCGGGCGCTTCCGCCACGACTCTGGAACAGACGGTCGCCGCGCCGATCGAAAACGCGATCAACGGCGTCGAGCACATGCTGTACATGAGCAGTAACTCGTCGTCCAACGGCGTCGTCCAAATCCAGGTGACGTTCGATATCGGCACCGACGCCGACCAGGCTGCGCTGAACGTCAACAACCGCGTCAAACAGGCTGAGGCGCGCCTGCCGGAGGAGGTGCGGCGCCAGGGAGTGACCGTCGAAAAGGGCTCATCCGCGTTCCTGCAGGTGCTGGCGTTCTATTCGCCCGACGACCGGTTCGACGATCTTTACACGTCGAACTACGTCACGCTCAACGTGCTCGATGAGTTGAAGCGGCTACCGGGCACGACCAATGTGCAGATCTTCGGCGCGAAGGATTACGCGATGCGGATCTGGATGCGACCCGACCGGCTGGCGCAGCTGAAGCTGACCACTTCGGACGTGGTTCGCGCGCTCAACGAGCAGAACGCGCAGTTCGCAGCAGGCAAGGTCGGTCAGGCTCCATATGGCGGCAACCAGGACCTCGTCTACACCGTCACGGCCAAGGGCCGTTTCGCCGACCCGAAGGAGTTTGAGAACATCATCATCCGCTCCGACAGCGAGGCGGCTGCGGTGCGGTTGAGAGACGTGGCCCGTGTCGAGCTCGGCAGCAAGGACTACGACTTCATCGGACGCTACAACGGCAAGCGCGCCACGCTGGTCGGTGTCTTCCTGCAACCGGGCGCCAACGCCCTGGCTGTTGCGGGCACCGTCAAGAAGACGACCGACGAGTTAGCCAAGCGCTTCCCCGAAGGCCTGACGTACGCGATTCCGTACGACACGACGAGATTCGTCGAAGTGTCGATTCACGAAGTCGTGGTGACGCTGTCGATCGCGGTGGTGCTGGTGTTCCTGGTCGTGTACCTGTTCCTGCAGAACTGGCGCGCAACGCTGATCCCGGTCCTCGCGGTGCCGGTGTCATTGGTCGGGACTTTTGCCGGCCTGCTGATGCTCGGCTATTCGATCAATACGTTGACGCTGTTTGGCATGGTGCTCGCGATCGGGATCGTCGTCGACGACGCGATTGTCGTGCTCGAAAACGTCGAGCGCATCATGCAAGAGGAAAAGCTCAATGCGCGCGAAGCCGCGGTCGTGGCGATGGAGGAAGTCACCAGCCCGATTGTCGCGATCGTGCTGGTGCTGATCTCTGTTTTCGTGCCGATCGCCTTCCTTGGCGGGCTGACCGGCGAGCTGTATCGCCAGTTCGCAATCACGATCTCGATCGCGGTGGCGATCTCTGGCGTCGTCGCGCTGACGCTGACGCCCAGCCTGTGCGTAATGATCCTGAAGCGCGAGCACAAGAACCCGGCGCGTTTCTTCGTGGCGTTCAACAACTGGTTTGCGAACGTGACACGGCGCTACACCGGCGGCGTGATCTGGATGATCCGGCGCGGGACGCTCGCGCTCGTGCTGTTCGGCCTGATGGTTCTGGTTGCCTTCGGGCTGTGGCGCTTCACCCCCGGCTCGCTGGTGCCAGACGAGGACCAGGGCTACTTCATCTCGGCGGTGATCCTGCCCGACGGCTCGAGCCTGCAGCGCACGGACAAGGTGGTCAACGAGGTCGTCGAAATCCTGAAGGGCAACCCGAACAACGACGACGTCGTCGCGTTCACCGGCTTCGACTTCCTCGGTGGCAGCTTCCGCAACAACGCGGCAACCATTTTCGTTACGCAGATCCCCTGGAACAAACGCAAGGGAGTGACAACCCCTCAGCTGGTCGGCGACTTCTTCATGAAGGCCGGCCACATCAAGGAGGGGCTGGTGCTCGCCTTTGCGCCGCCGGCGATCTTTGGTCTCGGCGTCGCCGGCGGATATGAGCTTTACCTGCAGAACCGCGGCGAAGGCGGACCCGCCAAGACGCAGGAGGTGTTGCAGCAGTTTCTAGGTCGCCTGAATTCGGACCCGCAGCTGGGCGGAGCCCAGACGCTGTGGCGAGCGAATGTGCCGCAGCTGTTTGTCGACGTCGACCGCGACAAGGCTAAGGCGCTGGGCGTGCCGATCAACGATGTGTTCGACACGCTGAGCGCGACGCTGGGCAGCTTCTACGTGAACGACTTCAACAAGTACGGTCGCACCTGGCAGGTGCTGATGAGCGCCGAGCCGCAGTTCCGCAATCGGCCGGAAACCGTGGGCGGTATGTGGGTCCGCTCGGCGCGCGGCGACATGATTCCGCTGTCGTCGCTGGCGACGGTCAAGTACGTTTCGGGCCCTGATTCGCTGGATCGCTTCAACAACCTGCCCGCGGTGAAGATCTTCGGTCAAGCCGCTCCGGGCGTCAGCTCGGGGCAGGCCATCGCGCGCGTCGAGCAGATCGCGCGCCAGACGCTGCCTTCCGATTTCAGCTTCGACTGGGGCGGCGTGTCGTTCCAGGAGAAGCGCTCGGCCGGGACTTCGGGCCTTGCGCTAGGCATGGCGGTGGTGATGGTCTTCCTGATTCTGTCCGCGCAGTACGAAAAGTGGTCACTGCCATTTTCGGTGCTGATGGCATTGCCATTCGGTACCTTCGGTGCGCTCGCCGCGATCTGGGTCAAGAACCTGCTCGCCCCGATCACGGGCGCGATGCCGCTGACGAATGACGTGTACTTCCAGATCGGTTTGGTGACGTTGCTCGGGCTGGCAGCGAAGAACGCGATCCTGATCGTCGAGTTCTCCTCGTTGAAGCGTGCGGAGGGCTATTCGAGCTCGGCGGCAGCGATCGAGGCGGCACGGCTGCGGTTCCGCCCGATCATCATGACTTCGATGGCGTTCATCCTCGGTGTCGTGCCGCTGGCCTTTTCGACCGGAGCCGGCGCCGGCGCGCGCGTGTCGGCAGGCACCGGCGTCATGGGCGGCATGCTCGCCGCGACGTTCCTGGCCATTTTCTTTGTGCCGTTCTTCTTCAAGCTGATCACCGAGCGCAAGGTGCGCGAAGCGCGCTCGGAGGAAGAACTGCGGGCGGAAGTTGCCGAAGGCGAACGACGCAGCGCCGAGCGTCACCGGCAGCTCGCCGCCGAAGCGGCAACGCACGTACACGTGGGCAAGGGGAAGGCGATTACGACGACCCCCTCGCACGAGGGAGGCGAGTAATGAGAGGCCTCACCGTTCTCGTTGCCGCAACCCTCGTGTCGCTTGCCGCGTGCAGGACGATCGAAACAAAAGTGCCGCCGGTCGAGCTGCCGGAGGCGAGCGTGCAGAGTCTTCCGGACGTCGAACGTTGGTGGACTCAGTTCAACGATCCGCAGCTGAACGCGCTGATCGACGAAGCGTTCGCGGCCAACCTCGATCTGGGCGTCGCGATGGCGCGCATCGAGGAGGCGAGGGCCAACCTTGGCGTCGCCCGATCGTTTCTATTTCCGAGGGTCGATGCTTACGCGAATGCGGATCGCACGCGACGCAGCAACGCCACCGACTTGTCATTCCCGGCGCCGCTGACCACGAACACTTACGGTCCGGGTCTGCAGGCTTCGTACGAAGTCGACTTGTCGGGACGTATTTCAGCCGGTGTCAACGCGGCGCGATCGACGCTGCTGGCCACCCGCTACAACACCGAGGCGGTGCGCACAGTGCTGGCGGCGCAGGTCGCGACGACGTATTTCACGCTGCTCGCACTCGATGCCGAGTTGCAGATCTCGCGTGACACGCTGGTGACGCGCGAAGAAGCTGTCACGCTGCAGCGACAACGCTACGACGCTGGCCTGATCGGCGAGTACGACTTCAAACTGGCGCAAGCCGAGCGCGCCAGCGTGGCCGCTTCGATTCCGCCATTGCAGCGCGCGCGGGCGCAGACCGAGGCCGCGCTCGCGACGCTCGCCGGACGCAGTGCGCGCGCCGTGTTCACGCCCGTGATCGCGCGCGCGGACCTCGTGCAAGGTGCGTACGTACCCGAAGTGCCGGTCGGGCTGCCGTCGGACGTGCTGGCGCGACGACCTGACATCAGGCAGTCCGAGGCGCAACTCGCGTCGGCCAACGCCCGCGTGGCCGAGGCGCGCGCTCAGTACTTCCCGTCGCTGGTGCTGACCGGCTTCTACGGCAGCGAGAGCTCGGACCTCGCGAATCTATTCTCCGGCCCCGCTCTCGTCTGGTCGATCGCGGGCCGTGCATTGCAGCCCATCTTTTCCGGCGGCCAGATCACGGCGCAGGTTGAGGGTGCCAAGGCACGCGAACAGCAGCTCGAGCTGCAGTACGTGCAGGCCGTGCAATCGGCCTTCCGCGATGCGCACGATGCGCTCGTCGCGCATAGCAGCGCCCGCGACAGCTTCGTCGCTCAAAGCGAGCGGCGCGACCTTTTCGCGCAGGCTTTTGCACTGGCGGAACTGCGCTACCGAAGCGGCTATGTCAGCTACATCGACGTGCTGGACACGCAACGCAACCTGCTGGAAGCAGAGCGCCAGCGCGTTTTGGCGCTGCGTGAACGTCAGGTGGCGTTGGTGGATCTGTACAAGGCGATCGGCGGCGGCTGGTCGCCCGAGCAGTTCGCCTCGGCTCGCTAGCTCAGGCGGTGGTCTTGGCCGTCGGCTGGCCGTGTGCGAGGTTGAGGTTCCAGGCCTCGCGCACCATGTCTATCAGCGCGGCGACCGCCGGTTCGTCAGCGCGCGCAGCAGGGTAGACGAACCAAAGCGTCGTCTCGATCGCCGCCCCCGGCCAGATCACCAGTTCGCCCTCATCGGCCCGGGCACGCGCGACTTCATCCCGCACCAGCGCGACGCCGAGACCGGACACGATCAAGCTGGTGATCACGGTTTCGTCATCGGCAAGTGCTGCGGGTTCCGGCGCTTCGAGGCCATGCGCGGCAAAGAGCTGCGAGACGAGCTGTGAATGCGTGCTCAGCGTCGGCGTGCGGATCCACGGCATTGAGGCAATGTCGGGCCAGCGTGCATTCCTGGTCCGCGCGGCCCAAGCCGCGGGCGCCGCAACCCGGTAAATAAGCTGCCTGAGCGGCAGTCCGGCGAGCGGCGGCGTCGGGGCATCACCGAAGAAGAATGTTGCATCGAGCCGCCCGTCGCGCACGCTTTCCAGTGCGGTGCCCGACATCGTCTGGTGCAGATCGAGGCGAAGCAGCGGATGGCGTTGCACCGCTGCGGTCAAGACCGCCCCTAGTCTGTTGTCGACCGGATCGGCCACCGTGCCGATGTGCAACAGACCCGTAAGGGTTCCGTGCAACTGCTTCGCAGCATGCTTGATGCCCTCCGCGGCAGTTAGAACCTTGTGCGCATGCGCCAGCAGTTGGCGTCCAGCCTCGGTGAGCACCATGCCAGTGGCGGCGCGATCGAAAAGGCGCACGTCGAGCTCCTGCTCGAGCGCCTTGACGTGCCCGCTGACGGCCGGTTGGCTCAGGTGCAGCCGTTCGGCCGCCCGTGTGAGATGTGCGGCCTCCGCGACTGCGGCAAACGTGCGTAGCTGATAGAGCTCCATGCAGCCCTTTCCTCGCACTAGGCTAGCCTTGATTTTGCAATGCCGCAATAGGCGGCAAGGTCTACACGGTCTGCAATCCTAGGTATTTGAAAAATCGATTTTATTTTTGACGCTTTCGCGCCGATTATGCATTGTGCGACGCAGCAACTCGCTTATCAAGGACCAGCCTGATGAAGACATTGACCAGAATACTGCCATGGTCTTTTGCATTTCTGCCGCGCCGATCTGCTGGCGCGGGCGCAGTGAGGGAACACGCCGCCAAGCCGCCCGGCCCTCATGGCGGCGCCACACTCAGCGGCGACGAATCCGCGGCGATGAATGAACTGCGGTCCTCGACGCTGCGGGCCATGTTTCCTCTGCTCTTCAGTCGTTGTGCTCGCCGATCCGACCTTTGGCAGGCGGTCGTGATCGAGCGATATCTATCCAATGCCAGCAGCCTGGCCGAATTGGAACGCCGCATCAGCACCGTTAAACCGCCACGTCAGTTTTCGTGGTCGCAATAAGTGCGTCGTGCGCAACGCTGATGCCCTCAATCAATTCGCTACGTTCACGCCGCGGATTCTCAAGGCAGTCAGTGCTGCTAAACAGCAACACATGCCCTCTACGACCCTACGGTCTATCGCGAAATTCGATGATAACTATCCGTATTCGCTATTTTATTTCTCGTAAGTCCGGGGCGATGATTTGGATGTGGCGGCGCAGCGAACAAGCGCCGCGTGGGAGCAATGATGGAAAAGGTCCTGCAACGAACTGACGAACGCAACCAGCTGGCTACTTTCATCGAGTGGATCGTTGAAGCGCGCGGCCGCGCTGCGGTTCGCGAACACGACCGCTATGTCGCGCAGGCCAGTAACCCGCGCGAGCTCTCTCAGCGGCTTCATCAAATCCAGCAGGGAATGCCAGCCTTCCACGCCTAAACCGATTGTCTCCTTGGCGCGTGAATATCTGTCTCCTTAGCGCGCCCCTCCCACCGACGCGGCGGTGCCGCGTCGGTTTTTTTATTTTGCGGCGCCCTTCCACGCCGGATTCACGATCCATCGCGGCCTTTGCCGGCCGACGACCAGTTGATCGAAAACCTCCTCTACGCCTTTCACGCGCTTAACCTCTTCGACCAATCTTGCGTGCACGCGCGTTGACTCGGCGCATCCCTGCAGGGTGACCCAGCGCCGCTCGGTGGTGACCCAGATGCTTGAGCCTGCGAACGCAGGCTGCGCGCGCAGCGCTTCGATCACTCGACCCTGCACCTCAGGATCGCGCCGATAGGCATTGCTGTCCTCGCACTTCTTGGCCAGCCAGCACGAGGTTCCGCGCTCGATGCGCGCATGCGCCAGCGCACGCATCTGCTGCTCGGTGATCAACGGCCCTTCGGGCGGCGGGCAATACGCAGCCCCATTGAGCGCCTGCGCGAACGGCGTGTCGAACCAGTTACGACGCTCTTCTGCGGTCGCCGCAGATGCTCTCGTGCTGCCCCCGAGCATGAGCAGGAGGAAGACGGTGCAATCGCATGCTCTGCGCATGCGGGCTGCCTGCGGACGACCCATGTCATAGTCTGCGACGTCCGGAGTCTCAATGCCAAACGACCTGCCTGCGCTGGTTGCCCAGTACGGCCTCTTCGCGGTTTTGCTCGGCTGCATCCTTGAAGGCGAGGCCGTCCTGCTGCTGGCCAGCGCAAGCGCTCATCTCGGAATGCTCGATATCCGCGCGGTGGTAGCAGTCGCCGCTACGGGTGCTTTCATCGGCGACAACCTGTTCTTCCTGCTCGGCCGACACTGGGGCGTCCATGTGACCGAGCACGTGCCCTGGCTTGCACGCGTGGTGCCGCGAGTTGATCGGATGCTGGCGCGCTGGCGCTGGGGCGCGGTCGTTGTGCTGCGCTTCACCTATGGCTTGCGCACCGGCGGGCCGATGCTGCTTGGCGCCGGGACGATGCCGCTATGGGAGTTCGTGGCCGCGAACGCGCTCGGAGCAGCGATCTGGGCCGTCGTGATCGCGACGATCGGCTACACCGCGGGCCAAGCGATCGAGGGTCTGCTTGGAAATGTTGCGCACGTCGAGAAGCTGGTGCTCGGGCTGGTCATCGCGATCGCGCTCGCGGCCATCATCATCCGTGCGTTGCTGCGACGACGCTCGACACGCCGGCAGTGAGCGGCGAGCGTCGCGCTATCGTTGCTGCTGCACCACGGACTGACATCTGATCCCATGCGCATCCTGCTCGTCGAAGACGACGCGATGATCGGCGAAAGCGTTGCCGAGGGCCTGAAGGCCGAGGGCTACGCGGTCGACTGGGTGCGTGACGGTAAAGAGGCCGACGTTGCGGTCGGCGCGACGCCCTATTCGCTGGTCCTTCTCGACCTCGGGCTGCCGCGCCGCGACGGTATCGAAGTGCTGCGCAGCATCCGCGAGCGGCGTATCGGCGTGCCGGTTCTGGTGATGACCGCACGCGACACTGTACGCGACCGGATCAAGGGACTCGACGCCGGCGCCGACGACTATCTCGTCAAGCCATTTGACCTCGACGAACTCACTGCGCGCGTCCGCGCCCTGATCCGCCGCGCGGCCGGTCGCGCCGAACCGGTTATTGAGCGCGGCCAGCTCACGCTGAATCCCGCGACGCGCGAAGTGACCTGGCGCGGCGAGCCGGTCTCGCTCTCGGCGCGCGAATACGCGCTGATCGCTGCGCTGGCCGAGCGTGCGAGCCTCGTGCTGTCGCGCGCGCAGCTGGAAGAAAAGCTTTACGGCTGGAACGAGACCGTCGGCAGCAATGCTGTCGAGGTTCATATCCACAACCTGCGCAAAAAACTCGGCGAAGGTGTCATCCGCAACGTGCGCGGCATGGGCTATACGCTGGCCGCCGAATGAGTTGCCTCCGACCGACACAGCGCGCCGCACTCGGCCGGGAGCCGGCGTGACGTCGATCCGTCGCTGGTTGCTTGCCGCTCTGCTGGCGGCGCTCGCGCTTGCGGGGCTCGCGGCGGCTACGGCAACTTACATCTCGGCGCGGGACGAAGTCGACGACTTGCTCGACGAGGAACTGCGGCAGGTCGCGCTTTCATTGCGTGACCATGCAGTGCTTGACCTGCGCCGCCTCGAAAGCGTTGCCGCTAATCCGGCACAACGGGTCTTGGTGCAGATCTGGGATCCGGCCTTCGATCGTCCTTATGTGTCGCGCGTCGTCGGTACGGGCCCGATGCCTCGCACCGACGAGGGCTATGCGACCGTTCTGCACAACGCGCGCCCGTGGCGCGTGTTCACGCTTTTCACCGGGCGGCAACTGATCCAGGTGGCACAACCGACTGCGCTGCGCACGGAACTCGCGGCGCGCACCGCCGCGCGCCTGCTGCTGCCGGTGCTGATCGTGCTACCGTTTCTCGGCCTCGCCGGCTGGTGGATCGTCGGCCGCGGCCTGGCACCGTTGGGTCGGATCGCCAGCGACGTCAAGCAGCGGAGTCCGGCTGCGCTGACGTCGCTGAATACCGTCGGCATGCCGAGCGAGATCCGGCCCCTGGCCGACGCGCTGAACGATCTGCTCGCGAGACTGGACCAGTCGTTCACGCAGCAGCGCCGGTTCGCCGCGGATGCCGCGCACGAGCTGCGCACGCCTCTCACTGCGCTGAACCTGCAGGTGCAACTGGCGGAGCGCGCTGCGAACGACGAAGACAGGGCACGCGCATTCGAGAAGCTGCGCCAGGGCCTGCGTCGCGCTATGCGGCTGGTCCAGCAGCTGCTAACCATGGCGCGACTCGAGCCAGACGCTGCAGCGGCCCCGCCGACGCGCGTAGCTGTCGGCAGCTTGCTGACCTCGGTCATCGACGACTTGCGACCGCTGGCTGCCGAACGCCGGATCCATGTGACGGTGAGCAACACATCCGACGACTGCACGGTCGCAGGCAGCGAAGACGCCCTGAGGATTTTGTTCAACAATCTGGTGGACAACGCGATCCGCTATACGCCCGAAGGAGGCGCGGTGGCCGTAGAGATCCGCCGCGTTGGCGCAGATGTCGAAGCCAGTGTCGAAGACACCGGCCCGGGGATTCCGGAAGACGAGCGCGCGCGTGTGTTCGACCGGTTTTATCGCGGGCCCACTGCGACCGCCACAGGTACCGGACTTGGCTTGGCCATCGTGTCGCAAGTGGTCGAAATGCATCGCGGCTCGGTCGCGCTCGGCGCGAGCGGCAGCGGCGGGCTGCAGGTCCGTGTCCGAATCCCGGCACAGCCAGCCTAGCCAATCGGCATGTAAGTATTTGCTCACTCGACGCCGGAAGAGATGCCTCGAGGACAGGACCGATGGCTTGCACTGACCTTAAGTCACTCTTAAGTCCCGGGGTCTAGTTTTCGCACCGTGATCGATGGACACGTCCATCGTGCTCACTCACTCGAATCGGCGCCGCACTTGCGGCGCTTTTTTTTGCGCGCTATTACCGCTGGCTTTAAGGGCCGCTTAAGCCTCGCAGTCATTCATGCGCAATTTCACGCCGCTGGTCCGACTTTAGCGTCGGCTTAAGCGAAAACTAAGTTCTGGTTCGCAGATTCGCGCCCGTCCCCTTTCATCGACGGAGTTCACGCGCAATGAGATCTGCAAATCTGATCAAACCGACACTGATCGCCTCCGCGGTCGCTGCCGCATTTTTACTTGGCCAGCGCCAGCAGGACCTGGCTGCGGCAACAGCGGCAACTGCGCCAGCCACCACGACGGTGCAACAGACCGCAGCGAGCCCGCGCAGCGCGCTGCCCGACTTCAGCGCACTGGTCGAAGCCAATGGTGCCGCTGTCGTCAACATCGCAGTGACCAAACGCGCGACGTCGCGCGCCGCGCAATTCGATCCCGACAGCGAAGCGGGCGAACTGCTGAAACGCTTTGGCATTCCCCAGCCCGATCGCGCGCCCGGTGAGCGCGGGGGACACGGAGTCGGATCAGGCTTCATCGTGTCTTCCGATGGCGTGATCTTGACTAACGCGCACGTCGTCGATGGAGCCTCGGAGCTAACCGTTCGCCTCGCCGACCAACGTGAGTTCAAGGGCAAGGTCCTCGGCGCCGATCGGCTTACCGATGTGGCGGTCGTCAAGATCGATGCACGGCAGCTGCCGACCGTAAAGACCGGCGATCCGTCGAAGTTGAAGGTGGGCGAATGGGTCGCAGCGATCGGCTCGCCGTTCGGCCTCGACAACTCGGTCACGGCCGGCATCGTCTCCGCAAAGTCGCGCGCATTGCCGCAGGAAACTCTGGTGCCGTTCATCCAGACCGATGTCGCGGTCAATCCCGGCAACTCGGGCGGGCCGCTGTTCAACATGGCCGGCGAAGTCATCGGCATCAACTCACAGATCTTCTCGACCAGCGGCGGCTACATGGGCCTGT
>DATEZE010000231.1:0-6057 GCA_035255845.1 Burkholderiaceae bacterium
GGATCCTTCGGCTTTACGACCACCAGCCGCGAGAATCCCATCGTCTTAATCGCCCGGGCCGCAGCACCGATATTCGCGGCCAGGGTCGGCTCGACCAGGACGAATCGCACGCGCTGGAAGGTGGGGTGAAAGGCGAATGGCGTTTCGGGCACAGGTCGGCGCAATGGATCGATCGACTAGACTTCGCAGTTCAGTCTAAACGCGACCGCGGTGCTGCCGTCGCGATCCGTCCATCATGCATCCAATGCTCAACACGGCCGTCAAGGCCGCGCGCAAGGCCGGTTCGATCATCAACCGCGCCAGTGTGGACCTCGACAATGTCCGCGTCAGCTCGAAGGGTCGCTCCGATTTCGTCACTGAAGTGGATCATGCCGCCGAGCGAGCGATCGTCGATGCGCTGATGAAGGCCTATCCGGACCACGCCGTGTTGGCCGAGGAATCGGGAGCCAGCGGCGACTCGGAGTACACCTGGATTATCGACCCGCTGGATGGCACGACCAACTTCATCCACGGATTTCCGCAGTACGCGGTGTCGATCGCGCTGCGTCATCGGTCACTGATCACGCAGGCTGTCGTCTACGATCCGACGCGCAACGAGCTTTTCACAGCGAGCCGCGGACGCGGCGCGTTTCTCAACGATCGACGTATCCGCGTCTCCCGCCGCGACCGGCTCGGCGAATGCCTGATTGGCACCGGCTTTCCGTTCCGCAGCTTCGAGCATCTCGACGAGTACGTGCGCATGTTCAAGAGCGTCACCGAGCACACGGCCGGGATCCGTCGACCGGGTGCTGCCGCGCTCGATCTTGCCTATGTCGCCGCCGGACGGCTCGACGGCTTCTGGGAAATCGGCCTGTCCCCCTGGGACATGGCGGCCGGCAGCCTGCTGATCCTCGAGGCCGGTGGACTGGTCTCGAACTTCAACGGCGAACCGGGATTCCTCGAAGACGGACGCATCGTCTGCGGCGCGCCGAAGATCTTTCCGCTGCTGCTTAAACTGGTGCAACAGGTTCATCGCGGCCCCGCCTGAGCTCCGCACGCCGTTACCCGCTCGCGCTGTGAAACCCGCATCGGCCATGACCAGCCGAGAGCCGCACGATCGCCACACGCCGATGATGCAGCAGTATTTGCGCATCAAGGCGCAGCATCCGAACGTCCTGATGTTTTACCGGATGGGCGACTTCTATGAGCTGTTCTACGAGGACGCAGAGCGCGCGGCACGGCTTCTCAACATCACGCTGACCGCGCGCGGCACTTCGGCGGGGTCACCAGTCAGGATGGCGGGAGTGCCGGTCGTTTCTGTCGAGCAGTACCTGTCTCGACTGGTCAAGCTCGGCGAGAGCGTGGCGATCTGCGAACAGATCGGCGAGGTGACCGGCGGCAAGGGACCGGTTGAGCGGCAGGTCGTGCGCATCGTGACTCCCGGTACGCTGACCGACACCGGTCTGCTGCAAGACCGTTCAGACGCACCGCTGCTTGCAGTCTCCGCTCCACTGCAGCGGGGCGGGAACTTCGGACTCGCCTGGCTGATTCTGGCTTCGGGCGAACTGCGCGCGACATCGGTGCCGAACTCTGCGCTCGCCTCCGAGTTCGCTCGGATTGCGCCGTCCGAGGGACTTGTTCCGGATGCCTGGGCGGACACGCTTGGCCCGGCGCTGCGACAGGCCGGCGCGGTAGCGCAGCCCCGTCCCGACTGGCACTTCGACGTGGCGCGCGGCGCCGAAGGCCTGCGCGAGGCACTGCAAGTGGCCACACTCGAAGCCTTCGGTGTCGACGATGCACCCGAACTGCTGGCCGCCGCGGCAGCGCTGCTCGACTACGCGCGCTCGACCCAGGGCGGCCGCCTGCCGCACATTGCGGCATTGAAGCGCGAGGCGAATTCCGACTACATCGTGCTCGACCCCGCCACGCGCCGCAATCTTGAAATCACCGCGACGCTGCGTGCGGACGACGGGCCGACACTGCTGCGCCTGCTCGATCACTGTCAGACCGCAATGGGCAGCCGGCGCCTGCGGCATTGGCTGCATCATCCGCGCCGCGATCCCACCGTGCCGCGCGCCCGCCACCGCGCAATCGCCGCGTTGCTGGGAGCGCCAGACTCGTTGCAGGCGCTGCAGCACGCCCTGCGCGGACTGCCCGACCTCGAACGGATCGCGACGCGCATCTCGTTACGCTCTGCCCGACCGCGCGAGCTCGGGGCGCTACGCGACGCGCTGCCCGCGCTCGAGCGGCTGGCCGGAGTGCAGATTGCACCGGCAGCGCCCTTGCTGACCGAAGCGCTGTCGCGTTGCCGGGTGCCGCCGGACACGGTGCGTCTGCTCGGCGCGCTGCATAGCGAGCCCGCCTATTCGGTGCGCGACGGCGACGTCATCGCGGCGGGACACGATGTCGAACTCGACGAGCTGCGCGCTATGCGCGACAACACCGGGCAATTCCTCGTCGATCTGGAGCAGCGCGAGCGCGCTCGCACCGGAATCGGCAACCTGCGCGTCGAGTACAACCGCGTGCACGGCTTCTACATCGAGGTCTCGCACGGTCAGTCGGCGAAAGTCCCCGACGACTACCGGCGGCGCCAGACCTTGAAAAACGCCGAGCGCTACATCACGCCGGAACTGAAGTCCTTCGAGGATCGCGCACTGTCGGCCCGCGAGCGTGCGCTGTCTCGCGAAAAGGCACTGTACGAGCAACTGCTCGACTCAATGGCGACCGAGGTCGCAGCGATTCAGACCGCTGCCGACGGGATTGCCGAGATCGACGCGCTCGGGGCGCTTGCGCAGCATGCGCGGAGCGCGCGCTGGATCGAGCCCGAGCTGGTCGAGCGGCCAGGCCTCGAGATTCGTGGTGGACGCCACGCCGTCGTGGAAAGCGAACTGGAATCCTACGTGCCGAATGACTGCGTGCTGCATCCCGCGCGACGCCTGCTGGTCATCACCGGTCCGAACATGGGCGGCAAGTCCACGTACATGCGCTCGGTGGCGCTGATCGCGCTGCTGGCGTACGCGGGCAGCTACGTGCCCGCGTCAGACGCGCGCCTCGGCCCGATCGATCGCATCCTGACCCGGATCGGCGCCGCTGACGATTTGGCGCGCGGCCGCTCGACTTTCATGGTCGAAATGACGGAGGCCGCGGCAATCCTGCACGGCGCGAGCGAAACCAGCCTCGTCCTGATGGACGAGATCGGGCGCGGCACCTCGACGTTCGACGGCATGGCACTGGCCGCGGCGATTGCACGCGAGCTGGTCGAGAAAAACCGCTGCCTGTCGCTGTTCGCGACACACTACTTCGAGCTGACCCAGCTGGCTGAGCAGCACGCCGAGGTGGCCAATGTGCACGTGGCCGCGGCCGAGGCGAACGGCAAAGTCGTTTTCCTGCACGAAGTGCGCGCGGGGCCAGCGAGCCAGAGCTACGGCCTTGCCGTCGCACAGCTCGCCGGCGTGCCGGCCGCCGTCGTGCGCCGCGCGCGCGGACTGCTGCTGCAACTGGAAGAGCGAGCGCTTGGCGCGAGACCGCAGCTCGATTTGTTTGCAGTCTCGACCGAGGCGCCCCAGGTTCTGCCGGAAGGCGACGCACTGCTGCGCAAGCGGCTGCGCGAGCTCGACCTCGACGCGCTATCGCCGCGCGACGCGCATGCGCTGCTGTCAGAGCTGCAGCGACTCGCGGACCACGACACCCCAGAATGAACTAGTGGCGCGTCGGCGATTCGCCGGCCACCGACAGGAAGCCGGGCACCTGCATCTCATCGGCCTCGGCCAGGTCTTGCGCTGTCGCCGCGCGGACGTCGACTACGCGGATATCGAAACGCAGTGCGAGACCCGCCAGTGGATGATTGCCATCGAGCACCGCCATGCCATCAGCGATATCAGTGATGGTAAAAAGACAGCGATCCTCGCCGTTGGGCCCGGTGGCCTCGACGCGCATACCGATCGCAACCTCCGGGCCGAGTTGATCCGCCGGCGTCAGCATCACGAGCTCCGCGTCATAGTCGCCGAACGCGTCCTCGGGTTCGAGCTGCAAGCTCAATCGATCGCCGGCCGCATGGCCGACGAGTGCTTCCTCGATGCGCGGAAAGATGTCCTCGTGGCCGTGCAGGTACTGCAGCGGACTGTCCGATCGCTCCAGCAGTTCGCCCTGCGCGTCATACATCGTCACATCGAGACTGACGAGCATTCCATCGGCGATTTTCATGCTGTCCTCTTGCTCCATGCCCTTGATTCATTATGAGCCGCATGCATTCCTATAATCGTCCGCATGGCTGACATACGGCATTCGCGGGCGTTGCAGCGGCTGGGAAACATCCCGGTTGCACACTTCATGCGCGACGCATGGCAGCGCAAGCCGCTGCTGATCCGGGCCGCACTTCGGGGATTCAATCCGCCGGTAGATCGCGCGCGTCTGCTGCAGTTGGCGCGCCAACCCGACGCCGAAGTACGCCTCGTCGAGCGAGAGCGCGGCCGCTGGAGCGTGCGCCACGGACCGCTGTCGGCGCTGCCGTCAACGCTTCGGCGGAAGTGGACCGTGCTGGTGCAGGGTGTCGATCTGCTCGACGCAGGGGCTCATGCGCTGCTGCAGCGCTTCCGCTTCGTCCCTGATGCCCGGCTCGACGACATGATGGCGAGTTATGCGACCGATGGCGGCGGCGTCGGCCCGCATGTCGACTCCTACGACGTGTTTCTGCTGCAGGCCCACGGCCGCCGTCGCTGGCGCATCAGCCGGCAACGCGACTTGCGGCTCGTCCACGGTGCACCGCTGCAGGTCCTCGCCGAATTCCGACCCACCCGGGAATTCGTGCTCGATCCGGGTGACATGCTGTACCTTCCTCCGGGTGTCGCTCACGAGGGAACCGCCTTGGGCGAGTGCATCACTTACTCGATCGGATTTCGCGCGCCGACACACCAGGAACTGCTCGAGCCGTATTACAGCGAGCTGGCGACGGCCACATTGCGGCGCGGGCGCTACCAGGATCGGGGACTCGCACCGACCCGGCGGCCGGGAGCGTTGCCCGACGCGATGGTCGAACAACTGCACGCCGCGCTGATGGTCCACGTCAAGGAAGCCGATACCGCTCGCTTCCTGTTGGGCCATCTGTCGGAGCCGAAGGTGCAGGTCATCTTCGATCGCCCTGCTCGTCCGCTGCAACGCGTCGCGTTCAGCGCGCAGGCGCGTCGGCGCGGCCTGGAACTCGACCGTCGCACCCGGCTGCTCTATCGCGGCAGCGGCATCGGCGTCAATGGCCAGTTTCTCGACCTCGCGCACTCCTACCGCGGCACCTTGCAGCGCCTGTCGGACCGACGATGGCTGGCGCCGATTGACCTTGAGGGGCCGCTGCTCGATCTGTTGCACGACTGGTACCGGTCCGGCTGGTTGCATCTGGCGCCGTCATCAACATGAAGCCGTCCGAACTGCAAATCACAGCTGGAACGCCCGAACGCGCGCTGATCACATCACGCGCTGAGAACCTTGAGGCCGTGCTGATCGCGCTCGGGTTGGCAAGTCGCAACGTGCGCTGCCTGCATCGGGATATTTCCGTGTTCGATCTTGGCAGCGTCGCGGCGACGGAATCGCTGCAGCGATTGCTGCTCGGGCACCGTTCGGCTCGGGTCCGGCTGCTGGTCGACGATACCGCCTGGCTCGAAGGCCCGGCACCGCGGCTGCGCGCGCTGCAGCGGCGCTTTCCGCACGCGCTCGAACTACGCGTCGCCTCCGCGGACGACCCGGTGGGCGACGATGCATGCCTGCTCGTGGACGATCATGCGACGCTGGCGCTGAAGCCGACCGCCGCCGCCCGCGGCGACCTCTGGCTGCACAACAAGCCGCACGCGCAACCTTATGCGACTGCGTTCGAGCGCCGCTGGAATGCCGGTGGCCACAATATTGCGGTCGTGCCACTGGGACTCGGCTGAGGCAAAGAGGGGGCCCAAGCCGCGCATTGGAGGCGCTGCAGCATTCGACTTATACTCGTCGGTTCTGGCGGAGGCCGCAGTGGCACCGGTGTCTTGCGGACCCGGCCAAGACGCTGTGAGAAACCAGCACCCAAACCTGAAAGTCGAAAGGAAAGTTTAT
>DATEZE010000232.1:0-15640 GCA_035255845.1 Burkholderiaceae bacterium
CCATCGGGTCGGGATGTCCCAGCTTGATCTTGATACCGCCGATGCCGCTGTCGAGCGACTTCGAGATGTTCTCGAGCACCTGCTCGATCGGCATCGACAGAAAACCGCCCGACGTGTTGTAGCAGCGCACCGAGTCACGATGTGCGCCGAGCAGCTTGGCGAGCGGCAATCCGGTGCGCTTGGCTTTCATGTCCCAAAGCGCGATGTCGAACGCCGCGATCGCCTGCGTCGCCAGCCCGCTGCGACCGACCGAAGCGCCGGCCCAGACGAGCTTGTCCCACAGCCGCGCAATGTCATTCGGATCCTCGCCAAGCAACTCAGGTGCAATCTCGCGCGCATGCGCGAACTGCCCGGGTCCACCCGCGCGCTTCGAATACGTGAAGCCGATTCCCTCGTGACCCTCCTGGCTCTGGATTTCGGCGAAGAGAAACGCGATCTCGGTCAACGGCTTCTGACGACCCGACAGCACCTTGGCATCGCTGATCGGCGCGGCGAGCGGCAAGTAGACCAGCGACAACCGGACCGACTTGATGCGGTCCGTCGTGGCCTCGCCCGTCGCCAGTCCTGCCATCAGCGGGTTGGCAGCGATGACGCGCGCGGATTGCGATTCCGGCACCTGTTTCATCCTGGGGTCCCTACTCCGGCCTGATGCCGGCGGTCGTGATACCTGTTACACAGCTCGATTTTGGTTCTTGGCGAACGCCGTATACGCGGCTGAGCCCTGCCACAACGGCGATGCCCGCCGTACGTTGCGCAAAGACACGACTAGGGTAGGCCGCCGAGCAGCTCTCGCAGCGCCAAAAATTCGCGACGCGTGCGCGGGCCGTAGGTCGCAAAAGTGGGCCGTGGGTCGTTGAGGTATTCGTCCTTGGCCTTTTGCACGCGGTCGCGCACGAGGCGCCTTCGCACGATCGCGGGTTGCAGTCCATATACGCGTGCGGCATTCAGGCCGAAGATCTTGCGCTTGATCGCGGGTGTCAGCGCCGGGTACCCGTACTTCTGCTGGAATTCGCGGCTGATCTCGAACGCGCGGAACGCCTGGATCTGGTCCTGCGGACTGCCGTACCAGATCGAATCGGTGCCCCAGAGTATGTTGTCCTCACCGAAGGTCACGAGCAGCTTGCCGAGCAAGTGTGCCGACTGGTCTGGGTCGCGCATCACAAAGCGCCACGTCGAGCCCAATTCGGCATAGACATTCTTCGGCCGACCGGCCTCGCGCATCGAGCGCACCAGCACATCGACACCTGCCTTTGCCTGTGGGTCGTACGGCCCTTCCTTCACGTTGGTATCGAAGCCCGAGTGATAGATCAGGAACACCATGTCCGGGTAGCGCACAGCGGCGGGACCGATGTCGCGCGCGGTCGAGTACTCATAGCCGCGCGCACCGAACGCGAGCCCCTTGTGCACGGCGATGTTGCGCACCTTGAGCCGGCGCGCGCGCTCGATGAACGGTGCGCCGTAGACATCGTCGTCGAGGAAAAAACCGGCAGCGCCGTCGGGCGGACCGAACTGCGTGTAGGTCTTGAAGGCGGCGATCGGATAGCGCGCGACCTGGGCGTCCATGCCGTCGATTTCTCCCGCCAGTGTCGGCATGCAGCGACCGTGCAGCAACAGCCGCTCGGTGCCGTCGAGCGTGTTGGCAGCTACGAGCGTCGCGCCGGCCGCCTCGAAATCGAGCGGATTTGTGTCGAGTCCCCCCGGCACATGCGACAACACGCCGATCGCGGTGTCGCTGTCCATGAACACGTCCTTCAACAGCGCGCCACTGGACAGGCACTCGACGTGATCCGTCTGACCGCAGTTGCTCTTCGGCGCCCACTTGAATGCGTCAGGGCCTGCAGCCTTGCGCCACGCACCTTGCGGGTTCACGTGATGCAGTTGCACGTCGAAGATGAACTCGTCGCCAGCGACGCTCGACTGCGCGGCAGCTCTCTCGAAAGGCGCTTCGGGGGCAATTGCATAGAATCCGCCGCGCTTTCCCGCCGCCGCAAAGGCCCTATTGAACGCAGCCAGCGTCGCTGCCGCGCCGAGCACTGAGGCCAGATAGCGCCGCCGAGTCAGCCCGACGCGCTTCGCGGCCGATTCGATGTCAGCGTGTGCGAGACGGCGCGCATACAACGCAACCGAAGGCAGGGCCACCGGCTCGAACTCACCATTCGAGGTCGAGTCGAGCTTGACCGGGAGTCGACCAAGCCGCTGGGCTTCCATGGCGCGTCAGGCCGGCGCCTTGGCGAACATCGCCTCCATGCGCTTCTGGCCCTCGGCCTCGCTGACGTCCTCGATGTGCGTACCGAGCGACCATTGGTACCCGTACGGGTCCTTCAGCGTGCCGGTGCGGTCGCCGTAGAACTGGTCCTCGACCGGCCGCACCTGCGTGCACCCGGCCGCCAGGGCCCGCGCGAACGCGGCATCGGCATCAGGCACATACACCATGAACGAAACCGGAGAGCCGCCGAGCGTGGCCGGACTCTTGTTGCCCCACTCGGGATTTTCCTCGGCCATCATGATGTGCGAGTCGCCGATCTTGATTTCGGCGTGCGCGTACTTGCCGTCGGGCATCGTCAGCTTCATCACGAGCTCGGCGCCGAAGGCGCGCCGGTAGAAGTCGACGGCGGCGACAGCATCGCGCACTCCCAGGTATGGCGTCACTGTGTGGTAGCCCGCTGCAACGTGCGGAACCTCTGCCATGGATCCTCCTTCGCGTACTGGTGAATCCGCCTCAGCCGGCGGCGATGACCGCGCGCCGCGCGAGCACGGTAATCAGGTGCGCGCGGTACTCGGGCGACGCATGCAGATCGCTGTTCAGCCCGGTCTCCGGGACAGTCACCCCGTCGCAGGATTCGGGCATGAACTTCGCCGCCAGCTTGTCCTCCAGCGCCTTCACGCGGAAGACGACTGGCCCGGCACCGGTGACCGCGACCCGCACGCCGCTGCCGGTCTTGCTCACGAAGACGCCGACCAGCGCAAAGCGCGAGGCCGCCTGCTTGAACTTTACGTAGGCCGCCTTTTCCGGCACCGGGAAATGAACCGCAGTGATGATCTCGCCGGGGCTCAGTGCGGTCTCGAACAGCCCCTTGAAGAACTCGTCCGCCGCAATCTTGCGGCGTTCGGTCTGCACGGTCGCGCCGAGACCGAGCACCGCGGCCGGATAGCAGGCCGCGGGATCATTATTCGCCAGCGAGCCGCCGATCGTTCCGCGGTTGCGCACCTGCCGGTCGCCAATCCCACCGGCGAGCTGCGCCAGCGCCGGGATGCGCGACTGCACATCCTTCGACGCCGCGACCTCGGCGTGCGTCGTCATCGCGCCGATAACCACGGCATTGCCATCGACGCGAATTCCCCGCAGCTCTGCGATGCCGGCCAAGTCGATCCAGCCGGTGGGCGACAACAATCCGAGGCGCATCGACGGCAACATCGACTGGCCGCCTGCGAGGATCTTGTCGTCACCATGCTGGCCGGCGAGCTTGACGGCATCGGCCACCGAGGCGGGGCGGTGATAGTGCATGCTTTCCATCGTTGTCTCCTCGAATCAGTGGCGCGCCGAGGCGATCGACTTCCACACATTGTGTGGAGTCGCCGGCATCGACACGTCCTTCACGCCGAGATGCCACAGCGCATCGGTCACCGCGTTGATCACCGCCGCCGGGGAGCCGATTGCACCGGCCTCGCCGCAACCCTTGACGCCGAGCGGATTGTGCGTGCACGGCGTGCCCTTGACCGTTTCGACCTTGATGCTCGGCAGATCCTCGGCTCGCGGCATCGCGTAGTCCATATAGCTGCCAGTGACGAGCTGGCCATCCTCGTTGTAGATGCCGTGCTCGAGCAGTGCCTGCCCGATACCGTGCACAACGCCGCCGTGCACTTGTCCTTCGACGATCATCGGGTTGATCACGTTGCCAAAGTCGTCGCAGGCGGAGAACCGGTCGATGCGGACGACTCCGGTGGCGGGATCGACCTCCACTTCGCAGATGTAGGAGCCGGCCGGATAGGTGAAGTTGGTCGGGTCGTAGAAGGCGTTTTCGTTCAGTCCCGGCTCCAGTTCGTCGTGCGGGTAGTTGTGTGGCACGTACGCCGTCAGCGCCACCTCGGCGAAGGTCTTCTTGCGGTCGGTGCCGGCGACGCGGAACTCGCCGTTGTCGAACTCGATATCGGCTTCGCTCGCCTCCAGCAGGTGCGCAGCGATCTTCCGGCCCTTGGCGATCACCTTGTCGAGCGCCTTGATGATCGCGGTCCCGCCGACGGCAAGCGACCGCGAACCGTAGGTGCCCATGCCGAACAGGATCTTGTCGGTGTCGCCGTGCTGGATGTCGACATTCTCGAGCGGGATCCCGAGGCGGTCGGCGACTACCTGCGAAAAGGTGGTCTCGTGCCCTTGGCCGTGCGAGTGCGTGCCGGTGAAGACCGTCACCGTGCCGGTCGGGTGCACACGCACTTCGCCGGCTTCGAACAGGCCGGCGCGCGCGCCGAGCGCACCGGCAACGCTCGACGGCGCGATTCCGCAGGCCTCGATGTACGCGGCGTAGCCGAGCCCGCGCAGCATGCCCTTCTTCTCGCTCTCCGCCTTGCGGGCCGCGAACCCCTTGGTATCGGCCATGTCCTGCGCACGTTTCAGCGTCGCCTCGTAGTCGCCGGTGTCGTAAGTGAGTCCGACCGGCGTGGTGTACGGGAAGGTCCTGATGAAGTTCTTCCGGCGCAACTCGGCCGGATCGATCTTCAGCTCGCGCGCTGCGGTCTCGACGATGCGCTCGACGACGTAGGTCGCTTCGGGACGGCCGGCGCCGCGCACGGCATCGACCGGAGCGGTGTTGGTGAACACCGCCTTGACCTCACAATAGATCGCCGGGGTCGTGTACTGGCCGGCGAGCAACGTGGCGTACAGGATGGTCGGGACGCACGATGCGAAGGTCGACAGATATGCACCCAGATTCGCCGTCGTGTGCACGCGCAGCGCCAGAAACTTGCCATCCTTGTCGAGCGCGAGTTCCGCGGTCGTGACGTGATCGCGGCCATGCGCATCCGACAGGAAGCTTTCGGAGCGCTCGGCCGTCCACTTGATCGGGCGGCCGACGCGCTTGCTCGCCCACACCAGTGCGGTCTCCTCGGCGTACAGGAAGATCTTCGAGCCAAATCCGCCGCCGACATCGGGCGCCACCACGCGCACCTTGTGCTCCGACAGGCCGAGCACGAAGGCCGTCATCAGCAGCCGCTCGACGTGCGGATTCTGGTTCGCGACGTACAGCGTGTAGGAATCGGTGCCGCGGTCATAGGCGGCGTTGGCGGCGCGCGGCTCGATCGCATTCGGGATCAGTCGGTTGTTCACAAGACTGAGCTTCGTGACGTGCTCTGCCTTTGCGAACGCTGCGTCGGTCGCCGCCTTGTCGCCGCACCCCCAGACAAAGCAGACGTTGTCGGGCGCAGCATCGTGCACCGACGATTTCGCCTTGTCGGCCGTCGCCGTGTCGACCACGGCCGGCAGCACCTCGTAGTCGACCTCGACCATGGCGGCGGCGGCCCGAGCCTGGGCGAGCGTCTCCGCCACGACCAACGCGACGTGGTCGCCGACATAGCGCACCTTGTCCTCGGCGAGCACCGGGTGCTTCGGCTCCTTCATCGGCGTGCCGTCGATGTTGTTGATCAGCCAGCCGCATGGCAGCCCGCCGACGCCGGCCATGTCCTTTCCGGTGAAGACGCCGAGGATCCCGGGCGCCGCCTTCGCGGCGGCGATGTCGATCGCGCGGAGGCGCGCATGCGCGTGCGGGCTACGCACGAACGCGCCGTAGCTCTGCCGCGGCAGCGTGATGTCATCGGTGAACTGCCCATTGCCGCTCAGGAAGCGCAGATCCTCCTTGCGCTCGACCGACTTACCTATGAAGCCGGCTTTCGGATCATTCATCGTCAGTCTCCGGTGTGTTTCTGTTCTCTGCGGTCGCCTGCGACCGCCACGCTCTGCGAGCAACTCTGGCGCACAGCGTCGTGCGCTCGCACAGCGCCTACTTCATCGCCTGCGCGCCCTGCGCGATTGCCTTGACGATGTTCTGGTAGCCGGTACAACGGCACATATTGCCCTCGAGTCCCTCGCGGATTTCCCGCTCGGTGGCATGTGGGTGGTGCTGCACCAGATCAATCGCACTCATCACCATGCCCGGAGTGCAGAACCCGCACTGCAGCCCGTGACAGGCCTTGAACGCAGCCTGCATCGGGTGCATGCCCTCGGCCGGTGTGATGCCTTCGATCGTCGTGACTTCGGCACCGGAGAGTTGCACCGCCAGCACATTGCAGCTCTTCACTGCACGACCGTTGATGTGCACCGTGCAGGCACCGCACTGCGCGGTATCGCAGCCGACGTGGGTACCGGTCAGGCCCAGTTGTTCGCGCAGTAAGCTGACCAGCGAGAGGGAGGGATCAACGTCGGCCGTAACGGCCTTGCCGTTGACCTTCAGCGAAATCGGGACGGGCATCCAGGTCTCCTTCAGGTGTCTTGCCGAACCGCCTTGTCTTCTTCTTGCGGCGGAGCGTTGGACATTAGCAGCAGCGAAAAGCCCGATGCAACCTCGCGCCTGTTACATCGCGTCTTTGGGTCGCGTGGCGCGCCGCAACAGTCCTCCGATCGCCTCGCACTAGAATGATTTGATAGGCGGGCCGCGCGGCGGCCGGGTATCGCGAAGCGATGGACAGTGTCGACCTGCAGGTGCTGAAGAAAGCGGACGAGTGGTTGCGGACCGGCCACCGTGTCGTGATGGGTACGGTCGTGCGGACATGGGGCTCAGCGCCGCGGCCCGTCGGCTCGCTCGTGATCATCCGCGATGATGGCCTGGTCGTCGGCTCCGTGTCCGGCGGTTGCATCGAAGACGACCTCGTGCAGCGCGTTCGCGCCGCCGCACAGGCCGGCTCGCAGCCGGAGCGTGTCAAATACGGGGTCACTGCCGAAGAGGCATTCCGTTTTGGCCTGCCGTGCGGCGGCACGATCGAGCTTGTGCTCGAACCGCTGGGTCACGACGCACGGATCGGGGAGCTGCTGGAGCTGGTATCCGCCGGCCGGCACACGGTGCGCACGCTCGATATGGCAAGCGGCGCGGTAAGCCTGGCCGAAGGCGATGGGACCGACGTGCTCGAATGCGACGACGCGCGCCTGGTGAGTGCTTTCGGCCCTCGCTGGCGGCTGCTCGTCATCGGCGCCGGCCAGTTGACCCACTATGTGGCGCAAATGGCGCTCGCGCTCGACTACGCTGTGACAATCTGCGACCCGCGCGAGGAATACGCCGACGGCTGGCTTGTGCCCGGCACGCAGCTCGTGCGCTCAATGCCTGACGATACGGTCGTCGAATTCAGGCCGGACAAGCACACTGCGATCGTCGCGCTGACGCACGATCCGAAGCTCGACGACCTCGCGCTGATGGAGGCGCTGAAGAGCGACGCGTTTTACGTGGGAGCGATCGGGTCGCAGAAGAACCAGGCCAAGCGCAAGGAGAGGCTTGTCGAGTTCGGGGTCACGGGTGTGCAGCTGGAGCGACTGCACGGACCGGTGGGGCTGAAAAATGGTGCGCGCACGCCGCCGGAGATCGCGGTGTCGATCCTCGCCGAGATGACCGGCGTGAAGTACGGCTATCGCATTCCGCCGCCGGTCGCGGCCGCGGCACGGGCTCCGGCCGCGGCAGGCTGCGTCAGCTAGTCGCGGGCTGTTCCCGATGCCCGCGCGCCGCGTAAGACCAAGGGCAGGAGCAATAGACCCGCAAGCCAGCCCGGCAGCGCGCCACCGCCGCCTGAGTCGCCCGACCCCTTGGCCACGCTGATCTGCAGAGTCGCCGGCACGCCGTTGCCATATGCGTCCGTCGGCATGACTGCCATGGCGTAGGTCCCCGACGAACTTGGGGTCCACGACCATGCTCCGGTCGCGGCGTTGAGCATAAAGCCCTGCGGCGCGTTGATCGCGACGTAGGTGATCGAATCACCGTCAGGATCGACCGCGCGCACCGATCCGCTGACTGGCTGGCCCGACGTCGCGCTGACTGGGGCGACCGGCGACATTGCCGGCGGCGAATTCACGACGACCGTGGCCGTGGCCGTGGCGCTGTAGCCGGCAGAATCCGTCGCGGAAAACTCGAAGCCGAGCTTGCCGTTGGCGCTCGGGGCGGTCACTGTGATCGAGCTGCCGCCCGATGATGGCAGCGAAACCGTCGGTCCCGAGACCTGGCGCCACATCATCCCGTTCGACGCCGTGGCACGGCCTCCGACCGTTTTGACGGTGCCGACGAGCGTGAACGAGGCCGACGGCGGAACGCCGGTGGTGGTCGAGCCCTGCAGGCCGGCGCTGACGGTCGGACGGTTCTCTACAACGTGTTGCACCGCCGCCGCCGCATCGAGCATCCCGGGTCCGCAGACGCCCTTGACCTGTGCGCAGTAGCTGCCCGCAGGGAATGCACGCGCCGTCGTCTGCAGCACGGATTTGACTTCATCGGAGTTCAGCTTGGGGCTCAGCGACAGCAGCAGCGCGATCGTGCCGCTCACGTGCGGGGTCGCCATGCTGGTGCCGGCATAGGCGACGTAGCCGTCCGCTTCCGGCTCGGTCATGCCGAGATTGAGGGTCGAGTACACCAAGTCCGCCGGGCCCGAGCAGGTCGTGTTCGAGATCAGGCCCGCGAGGTCGTTGCGTTGCGCGGCCGACACCTGCAGACCTTCCATGCCCGTGTTCACCCCGTCGAGGTCCTTGCCTGCCAGCGCCGCTACGAGCGCTGCTTGCGCCTTCGCGAAGGTGAGGCCCATCGGGGCGCGCGCATCGATCTGCTGCCGCTGTGCATCGATCGAGTGGCATCCGGAGCAAGTGTTATCCCAGTAGTCCTGGGTAGCGTCTCGATCGATCAGTGAAAACGTGCCGCAGCCTCCGCCCGGGGCGCTGATGGTCACCTGCGCGCTGACATTTGCGTAGCTGGCGTTGTCGCCGTCGCGCGCGTGCGCGGTTACCGCGATCACGCCGTTGCAGTTGGCAGGCTGCCCTACGGTGGTCGAGCCGTCGTTGCCGGCCGCGGCGACGACCATCGCACCCGCCGCGCGGACTCGATTGACGACGTCCTGGAACGCCGCGCTGCATTCGCCCGAGCCGCCGAGGCTGAGGTTGATCACGCGCGCCGGCGTGGTGTTCGCCGGCACTCCGGGAACGGCCAGCCCTGCGGCCCAGGCCATGCCGTCGACGATGTCCGAGGTCGTGCCACCATCGCGCCCCAGCACCCGCACCGGCAGGATGCGCGCACTCCAGTCGACGCCGGCCACACCGACGCCGTTGTTGCTTGCGGCACCGATGATGCCCGCCACATGTGTGCCGTGCCACGAACTCGGGTGCGTAGTGACGCCGCTGTTGGCGGGCAACATCGCCAGCAGGGTGTCGTCGACATAGTCACCGGGGTCGGTCGCGTCGGCATCGCGGCCGTTGCCGTCGGCGGCGTTCCAGTTCGCCGGATAGCCCGCCCCGGCGAAGGAATCGCTGCTGATGAAGTCGTAGCCGGCGAGCAAGCGGCCGGCGAGGTCGGGGTGGCCGGGACGCACGCCGGTGTCGACGACTGCGACCACGACGCTGTTCGATCCGGTCGTCTTCTGCCAGGCGAGCGGCAAATTGGCGCCGCCGACGGCCGTCTCCGCGGGCTGCAGGTTCCACTGCTTGCCGGCGAAGTCGGGGTCGTTCGGAATCGTCTGCAGCTTGTGCATCACCTGATCCGGCACCGCGTATTCGACGTCTGGATCGAGCGCGATTCGCGTGGCCGCGGCGCGCGCCTCGGCCGCGGCCATCGGCTTCGCAAACCGATATACCGCGAGGTCCATCGCGCCCTGCCGCGCGCCGGCAAGCTTCACGCGGGCACGGTCTTCGACCGAGCGCTGCGTCGTGGCGCTCATCGCGGTGACACGCATCGACGAGGTCGACTTGTATTTGACGATGACGCCGGCGTAGACCGGCTCGGCCGGCTTGCCGGTTTTGGCGCGCTGCGCCTCGGCTGGAGTCATCAGCAGCGCGAGGAGCAATGCCAGCGACGCGGTTGGGATTGGATTGAGGGTTTTGCGCGTGGAATTCATGGCATGACTCACGAAAGGCGTCAGGAAGCTTTCAGACCGGTATCCGGCGCGGCGTACTCGACGCCGGGCATCGACTTCAGTTGGGTCAGACACTGCTGCACGTCGGGGGCACTGCGCGTCGGCCAGAGCCGTAGCAAGATTGCCCCTGTCGCCAGCACGCGAACGAATTCGGATTCGCAGCCGGTGCGCGACTGCACCGTGCGGGCACCCGCAGCATCCGGCGTGATCGCGGCCGGACTCGCCTTGACGATCACGTCGAGGCCGCGCGCGTCGGGCAAGCGCCCGGACGCGCATCCCGCGGCGACGCAGAGCGTCAGTGCCATCATCGAAACTCGGCCTTGCATCGTTGTGCGCGTTGTCCGGCAGTCAGTGCGATCGGAATCGCGCAAGGCCGCCATTCGGGGTCTCACGCGACAGCCAAGTTAAATTCCTGACAGCAAAGCGCAACGCCATGGTTCCGCGAACCCGAACGGTTGAACCCGTATCGATCGAACGGATGAGTGACAGCCGAGCGAGAGGAACACAGCGGCCGACGCCGGGTGTGCCGGCGACGATTTCACTGGAAGGGATTCGATCCGACGTCTGCGGCGCAGACGCGCGGGCAGCGCTACAACGACGGGTTAATGCGCAGCGCTTCGAGGCGCAACGCGATCGCCTGCTCGAGCTCGGCGAGCTTCTGCGTGATCTGTCGGCGTTCTTCGTCGTCGGAGCAGTTCCCGAGCGCGCGGGCCAGTGCGGCCCGCTCGCGGAACATCTCGACTTCGCGCGGCACGACGCCGGCGTCCTTCAGGATCTTGAACGGCATGCGCAGCGCCTCGGGCGTGTCGCTCCAGCCCTCGGCTTCCGCCAGCGGCTTGCCGTAGCTCTCGGCCTTTTCCAGTTCGCCCGATCGTGCGGCCTCGGCCAGCCGCCGCGCGATTTCTTCATCGAGACTGCGCATTCACCGCCTCCTCACGGGTCGGCATCGTCGCGCTGGGTGGGCTGTCGCCCGGTGTCTTCAATGCGTCGAAGATGCCGGCAGCGTACTCCTCGCCCTGCTGAACGATCTCATCGAAGCGCGACCACTGCAGCAGCCCCACCTTGTGCAGCGGTGGATTCAGGTACACGTCGGTCAGGCGTTGCCCTTCGCGCTGGCGCGAAGTGCTGTAGAGGATCGTGATGTTCAGCAGGTACCCGGTCAGCGTTGGCAGGTGGTAGCGCTGCCGCCGGCGGGGGCGCAGCCGGTCGAGCAGCAGTGCCCAGTTGCCCGGCATCTCGTCGATATCGAGGCGGCGTGCGTTGCGCACGCCGAGGTCGACGCCGATGACCTTGCCGATGCCGCGCACTTCACGCATCGCGTCGACCGGAAAATTATTGAAGGTGCCGCCATCGCACAGCAGTTCGCCGTCACGCACCACCGGCGGCAACGCACCCGGGATCGCGGCACTGGCGATCAGCGCCTGTGCCAGGTTGCCGGCCACGATGCGCTGCTCGCGGGCCTGCGAATAGTTGCTGGCGACACAGAAAAATCCCTTCCACAGGTCTTCAACGTCGATCTGCCGACCCGCCAGTTCGTCGATCGAGCGATGCACCGCGTGGCGCACGCGGCCGCCCTTGATCAGCGAGACCAGTGGCAGCAGGTTGTAGTCGCCGGTCGGATTGGCGCGAAACACGCGGCGCGCGACGTCGATCGCGCGATCGATCGGCGGATCGGCCGCGACCAATGCTCCCATCACCGCCCCGATGCTGGTGCCCCCGATGAGGTCGATCTCGATACCGCGAGCAGCGAGCGCGCGCCAGACGCCGAGGTGCGCGAATCCACGCGCGCCGCCGCCGGCGAACACGAGTCCGACCGCTTTGCGGCTGATCAGCCGTGCCAGTCGCGCCATGTCGCGCTCTTGTCCGCGTCGCAGGTGCACGTGGCCCGACAGCGGCCGGCGCGCCAGCCACGTCTGTGTGCCGCGCGGCATCTGTGTTTCCGGCGGATGCAGCAGGAGCAGGATCTCAGCCGCTTCGCTGCCAGTCGAGCGCCCGGCGAGGCAGGCCGTTTCGTTTGGATGAAGCCGCGGTTCGCACGTTGCGTCAGCCAGCAGCAGGATCTCGTCGCTGTTGCGCACGCAACGCCGCGTCCACGCTCCCGGGGCGTCGTCGGCGAGCAGCAGCACGAAGTCATGGCGCGCTTCGAGCGCGTCGAGTGCGATGGAGATGCGGTGGTCGGCCTCTGCGTCGTCGCGCGCGCACAGGCCCGGCTCGCCGAGCGCGGCCTCCATCGCCGCGGCACTCGTCAGCGCCACCCGTCCATGGTGAGCCAGCTCGGCCGCAAGCCGCGTCGCGAACTCGCCGGCCGATACATCAGCGCTTATCGGCAGCAGGCCCACGGTCACCGGCGCGGCGACACCATGGCGCTCACGCTCGGTCTGCAGGCGATGGATCATCTGACGTGTGAAGGCGAGCGACACCTGCGGATAGCGCAGCACCAGCTCCTCGAACTGCGGCTTGTCGAGTTGCACCAGGACCGAGTCGCGCACGGCAACCACCGTGGCCGAGCGCGGTTCGCCTGTGTAAAGGCTCATCTCGCCGATGACTTCGCCGCGCGAAAGTTCGCGTACCACGCGCGGCGCCTGCTCGTCGGTGGCGACGTAGACGCGCACACGTCCGCTGATCGTCAGGTAGGCCGAGTCGCCGACTTCGCCCTGGCGGATCAGTGTCTCGCCGGCGGGCAGTTCCACCCAGCGCAGGTGCTGCCGCAGGAACTCGATGGCGGCGTCGCCGACCTCCGGAAACAACGCGCGCAACTGCTGCTCGAGCTGCGCGTCACGATGCGGGTAGCGCGAAGAGATGACGGCCATGGTCCGCAAGTTTGCCGGAGTTCAGCCGGCCAGCGCTTGCCCGCGCGCGCCTTGTCGCCGGCTGCGTCCGCATTGCGCTCAACGCACTGTCTGCGCTGCCTCCAACTCGTCGGTCAGCGCGCGAACGCGTGACGCCAGCAGCAGGCCGAGGCTCAACAACAACTTGCCGAGCAGCGCCGGATGCTCGCGGGCCAGCAGATCGTAGTTCTCGCGTGGCAGCTCGAGGACGAGGGCGTCGTCCTCTGCAATCGCGTCGGCCGAGCGCGCCTGCCCCTGCAGCAGCCCCATTTCGCCGAACACGACACCGGGTGCATACGACACCATGCGCCGCCCGGCCGCGCCGCTCTGTTCATCGGCCGGCAGCCAGATCCCGATCTGTCCGCGCAGCGAGACGTACATCGCATCAGCCGCCTCGCCACGGCGAAACACGACCTCGCCTTTGCTGAAGCTTCGCTCCTGCAGCAGCGGCGCCAGTACCGCAGTCTCGTCGGCATCGAGGCGGCTCCCCAGCAGCGTCTGCTGCAGTGTCAGCGCTTCGCCTGCAGGGGTCGAGCCGCCGAACGACTCGAGCAGGCGGTCTTCGGCAAATTCGAGCGCGCGGTCGACATCGGGAAAAAACTGCGCGTCCATCAGATGAGCGTGCACGTCCATGTCACGGATCAGGCGCGTTGGTGCGTCCCGCGCCGCGAGACCCGCCAGCAGGAAGTGCTTGCCGGCCCGCCGCACGGCGGAGGCGGCATGCAGCAGGACGCGCGCGCCACTGGCGTCCACATCGGTGACGCGCCCGAAGTCGATGATGATGTACACGGACTCACGGATCAGGTGTTCGATCTGCTCGTCCGCGGCCTCCGCCGTTCCGAAGAAAAGCGCGCCATCCAGTTCGACCACCGCGATGCGCTTGCCTTCGCGATGCAGGCGATCTGAATCTGCCTCCGGTCGCACCTTGCGTGAACGGCGACGATCGCCATGCGCGACCTGACGCACCGGCCGCTTCACGTTGCTGCGGATGAAAAGAACCATCGCCACCAGCGTGCCGAGCACGACGGCCAGAGCCAGCGACACGAAGACCGTCACGCCCGCCACCAGCAGCATCACCAGGTAGCTCTGCAGCAGCGTGCTCGGCGCACGCCACTTCAGGCTCTGCGTCCACAGCACGCTGGTGGCACGCCGGGTCCACTCGTCGATCAGCGTGAACCCGGCCGCGCAGAACACGCCGGCGATCGCCGCCATCGGCACCAGGCTCATGTACTGCAGCCCGTATTCCAGCGCGAGCAGCAACCCGCCGCCGAACACCACGCGCGACATCGCGGTCCTGCCGCCGGCATCGAGGTTGATCTTGCTGCGCGTGGTCGAGCCGGAGCTCGGCAGTGCACCGATCACGCCGACGGCGATGTTGGCGAAACCCTGCGCCAGCAGTTCCTTCTCGCTGTCGCGCCGCACGTGGGTCAGTTCATCGGTCGTCGAACCGGCCAGCGCGGTCTGGAGCGTCGACATCATCGCCACCGCGGCGGCAAAGAGGAACAGCGGACCGAGCATGTCGCGCAACAGGCCACTCGAAAAGTGATCGCCCAGCGGCGCCATGGTGTCGAGCCCCGGCCAATCGAACGACGGGGCCTGGAACATCGGGCCGAGGCCGCCCGCCAGCGGCGTCAGTGCCAGGAAGTGGTGCAGCAGTGTCGCGGCCAGCAGTGCGGTCAGGTACGGCGGCACGCGATGCGTCCAGCGAGGGGGCCGAAGCGCGAGGTAGAGCGCGACGAGCGCGATCACCGGCGCAAGCAGATGCGCCTGCTGCCACTGCGCCATCGTGGTCCCAAGCGGCAGGCCCAGCAGGTGCGGCAGCATCGCGCCGATCATCACGACCGCCACGCCGTTCATGTATCCGGCGTGGACTGGATACGGCACGTAACGCACGAGTCCGCCGAGTTTCAGCTTCGCCAGCACGACCTGCATCACCCCGGCAAGCACCAGGCCGAACGCGGTGAAGGCCAACAACAACGGCAAAAATGGGCGGCCGTCGGCCCCGAGGAAGCGCGCGTCGGCGCCCAGCCAGCCGAGCAGCGACGCGAGCAGCAGCTCCAGCGCCGCACTCGAGCCGCTCAGAAGCGGCCCGCGGCCACCGGCGAGCGCCGTTACGATCGAGGCAACACCCGCACAACACGCACCGAGCAGGAAACCCTCAGCCGCCTTCTCGGCGCCCAGCCCCGCAAAGGCCAGCAAGCCGTAGCTGCCTTCGATCGCCGGCAACACCAGCGCGGCGGTCAGTCCGCCCGCGATGTCCCCTCGAGCAACGCCACGGCGCCGGAACAACGAACCCAACCAACTCGACCGCGCGCCGGCGCCGCTCATCCCTCTCCCGAAGTTGTCCGCCGCCACTCCGGACGACGATATTCAGCGTGACCCGACGGCTGCCCGCCGGTCGCGGCGGAGCATAGCAAGGCGTCTCTCATCCCTCTGGATGATCCGGACGGCCGATTCGATGCCGACCGAAGGCACCAGAATCGCGTTGACGACATCCCATGTTTTGGTCATGCTGCGGTGCTCAAATGGGGAAGTGCGTGGGGATTTTTCCCTTTTCCGTGTCATCGGAAGCGCCCCGGGGGACTACCGGCTCAAGGAGAAACAGGATGAGTAAGCGCATTGCCGCCGCCGCTGTCATGGCGTCCATATTTGGAATCACAACTTCCGCCGTAGCGGGCACCACGGGCGCATTCAGTTTCTTTCCATCCGACGTGAAGGTGGCGGAGGCGCTGTCC
>DATEZE010000233.1:0-2133 GCA_035255845.1 Burkholderiaceae bacterium
ACAGGAGGTTGAATGGGGGCACCAGCCGGCACCCTTACAACGACCGCAGGAACTCGAGCAGCGCCTCCCGGTCGCGCGGCGCCAGCCCCCTTGTTGCCGGAACCCGTAATCTGACACAGGTCGGAATTTGAATTTTGATACACCTCGGCTGAAACTGCCGCCCTTTGTTCCTCGACGTGGAGCGGGCGGTGATTCTGGTGGAGAGGTGTATGGAGATGAACATTTTGCGGCGTCAGGGCAAGAGCCTGCGCGAGATCGCGGTGGCGACGGGGACGTCAGTGAACACGGTGCGCAAGTATTTGGCGGGCGGCGGGCCGCCGCGCTATCAACCGCGGGCGGCGGTGCCGAGCAAGCTGGATCCGTTCAAGCACTACCTGGTCAAGCGGGTCGAAGCGGCGCGCCCGCACTGGATCCCGGCCACGGTGCTGGCGCGCGAGATCCGCGAGCAAGGCTTCGCCGGCTGTGACCGGCTGGTGAGCCGCTTTGTGCGTGCGCTGCGGCCGGCGACGAAAGAAGATCCGGTGGTACGTTTCGAGACCGAGCCGGGGCAGCAGCTGCAGGTCGACTGGATCGAGTTCAAGCGGGAGCGGCTGTCGGCGTTCGTGGCGACGTTGGGCTACTCGCGTGCGGCCTACATCGAGTATGTCACTGATGAGCGAATCGACACGTTGGTCGCATGCCATGTGCGCGCCTTCGAATTCTTCGGCGGGGTGCCGCGCGAACTTCTCTACGACAACGTCAAGACGGTGGTACTCGAGCGCGACGGCTACGGGCCGGGCGTACACCGGTTCCATCCGACGCTGTGGGACGTGGCCAAGCATTACAACTTCCAGCCACGGCTGTGCCGTCCCTACCGCGCCAAGACCAAGGGCAAGGTCGAGCGTTTCAACGGCTATCTTCGGCACAGCTTTCATGTGCCGCTGGTCACCCGGCTGCGCCAGCACGGCCTGGCGCTCGATCGCGACACTGCCAACGTCGAAGTCTTGCGCTGGCTGCGCGCGGTGGCGAACGCCCGCGTGCACGCCGAGACGGGTGCCGTGCCGGCGGTGCGGCTCGAGCAGGAACGCGGCGCGCTGCAGCGCTTATCCGCGCCGTACCGCGGGGCGGTCGCTGCCGCGCGGCCGCAGACTAACGCCACGACGTCGTGCGTGCCGGCGCATACCGTGACCGTGGTGCCGCCGCAACACGCACTCACCGTGTACGACCGTCTGTTGGAGGCGGCATGAACCTCCAGCACGAACGCATCGCCGCGCTGTGCGACGAGCTGCGCCTGTCGGCGGTGGCCGAGCACTACCCGCCGCTGGCGCAAGTCGCCGTCGACGGGCAGAAGAGCTTTGCCGACTTCCTCGAATCGGTGCTCAGCGCGGAGAAAGCGACCCGCCACAGCCGCACCCGCTCGACGATGACGCGGCTGGCCGGCTTCCCTGCGATCAAGACGCTGGACGAGTTCGACTACGAGTTCGCCGGTGGCGTGCCCAAGCAAACGGTGCAAGAGCTTGCTGCGCTCGCCTTCGTGGAGCGCAACGAGAATGTGGTGCTGGTCGGCCCATCCGGTGTCGGCAAGACGCACCTGGCGATCGGGCTCGGCTACCTGGCCACGCAGGCTGGCATCAAGACCCGATTCATCACCGCCGCCGATCTGATGCTCGCCCTGTCCGCCGCGGCGCGCCAGGGCAACGTCGCCGAAACGCTCAAGCGCGGCGTGCTCGCCTACCGGGTCCTGATCATCGACGAGATCGGCTATTTGCCGATGAACCGCGATCAGGCGAACCTGTTCTTCCAAGTAATCGCCAAGCGCTACGAGCGCGGGGCGACGATCGTGACGTCGAACCTCCCGTTCGGGCAATGGGATCAGACCTTCGCCGGCGACGCCACGCTCACCGCGGCATTGCTAGATCGGCTGTTGCACCATGCGCACGTCGTGCCGATCCAGGGCGAGAGCTATCGACTGCGCAACAAACGCAAGGCCGGCATCTTTCCGCCGGCGCTGGGAGAGAAACGCGCGGCGTAGGGGCCGCGCTGCCGGACCAAGACCCTACGGGACCGTGTATCAATTTTCAATTTCCGACCAACACCAAGGGTGTATCAAATTTCGAAGTCCCTTGACACCGAATCCACTACGATGTTGTCGAT
>DATEZE010000234.1:0-11130 GCA_035255845.1 Burkholderiaceae bacterium
GCTAAACACCTAGTCAGTCGCCGAGCCAGCCTTCCGACCGTGCGCGCGCCACTGCCTGTTGCGGTGTGACGCCCTGCTCGTACAGATCGGACCAGCGCGTTTCGTCGAGCATCTCGTGCGAGCGCATTACGCTCCAGCCGAGATCACGACACACGGCCGCGAGCCACTCGAACAGGGTCAACGTGCTCAGACGCTGCCCTCGAAAGTGTTGCAGGCCGAGATCTGACCGCTCTTCATGCCGGTCATGAACCAGCGCGTGCGCTGCTCCGAAGTTCCGTGCGTGAAGCTATCGGGGACGACGCGCCCCTGCGTGCTGCGCTGGATCGTGTCGTCGCCGATTGCCGACGCGGCGCGCATCGCCTCCTCGACGTCGCCGGCCTCGAGCAGATTGCGGTTCTGCGCGTGGTGAGCCCAGACACCGGCAAAACAGTCGGCCTGCAGTTCCAGCCTTACCGAGAGCGCGTTGTATTGCGGCTCGCTCATCCGTCGCCGGTACTCGTCCATTTTCTGCATGATGCCCAGCTGGTTTTGCACGTGGTGCCCGATTTCATGGGCGATCACGTAGGCCTGGGCAAAGTCGCCGGGTGCGCGAAAGCGGTCGCGCAGTTGCTGGTAGAACGCGAGATCGATGTAGACGCGCTGGTCAGGCGGGCAGTAAAAAGGTCCCATCGCCGTCTGCCCGGTCCCGCACGCGGTCGGGGTCGCACCGGAGAACAGCACCAGCGTCGGCTCCCGGTACGTGCGCCCGAGTTGCTGGAACAGCGTTCCCCAGGTCTTCTCGGTGTCGGCCAGTACACCCGATACGAATTTCCCCATGTCGTCGCTCAGCGGTCCGCGCGCTCCCTCCTGCGGAGTGACCTGAGTCTGCACGGTGTCCACCATCCCGGCGAGTCCCAGGATGACACGCGGATCGATCCCGAACAGCATCCCGACGACCACCAGGACGACCAAGCCGATACCGCCGCCGGCAATGCCGCGGCCCATCGACATGCCACGCCGGTCCTCAACATTCGAACTCTGGTCTTCGGTACGCATGCTCGCCTCCGCGTGTCAGAAGCGAGACAGCATAGCCTCGCCGGTTAGTCGTAACGCGCTTCCTTCGTGTAGCGCTTTACGTGCCCGGGCGGAACGCTGTAGACCGCCTGCTGGCCGTACGAGCCATAGTGGTGATAACGGTCGCCGTCGTAGGGGGTCACGACGCGCGGTGGGTAATACGGGCGCGGGTACACAACCCGCGGCGCGACCACGACGGGCGCCGGGACGTAATAGCGCGGCCTTGGCACGTACACCGGCGGCGCGTAGACGACGGGCGGCGGTGCGTAGACCGGTGGCGCGTAGATTGGCGGGGAGTAGACCGGCGGCCCGTACGAGGGGAATGGCGCGTACACCGGTATCACCGGCGGTCCGAAGATCGGCGCGCCAATGCGGATACCGAACTGCGGCGTGCTGACGCTGACCGAAACGGGGCCGTTGGCTTGTGCCGCAAGAGGAGCGATCGCAGCGACGGCGAGACCTGCAAACAAAAGGCGCTTGAACATGTCGGATCTCCTGGTGTTACAGCAGATCCAACGGCGACGGGGGTGCCGCCGCTGACGCCCAATCGTTTCAGGTTGTAACCGGCGGCGGCCGGCTAAAAGGGCGGCTCTACTGCCGCGGCAGCCGCAGGACGCGCACGCCGCCGTGCTCGCACGGCCGGTCGGCGTAGGTGACGCGGCCTTGTGATTCGCAGCGAAAGACCGTGACAACGGACGCAACCTTCGGCATCGCTGGCGACGCCGCGGATAAGCCGGGGAGGCCATCGACCGCTGCCCAGGCCGGCGGTCCGACCTCCCCCGATGCACCGAGCGTAGTAGCGCCAGGATCGTCGCTGGCGACCAGCGGGCTCAGGATCAGGACTAAGTACCAAACCAGTGCCAGTGCGATGGCGCCGGACACGACCAAACTCAGAAAATTCAGCGAGAGGTCGATGCGGAAGTCGGAAGCGGCAATGTGCATGGGGCAGCGGCGATTTCGGCTGGGCGCGATTATCCCCTAATGGGAACCCAGGCGCTCGAGCCGCCCAAAGCCACCGTCACACGATGGCGGGATCAGGCGACGGCGAGGCCCTGCCGGTATGAACGCCAGACCGCGAGTAGATCGCGCTCGCGCTGGCGCGATATTTTGCCGGCGCGCCGCTTGTCGGCCGCGTCGGGAATTCCGGCGTCGAGGATGTCATTGATCGTCACCGCCATCGGCCGCGTCGTGAGCCCACTTGCGCGCGCGCGAGCCGTGTCGATCGTGTGAAACGCGCGCGTCGCCGCGTCGTGCGACGGTATCCAGAGCGGCAGTTCCAGCCACGGCTGCACGCCCTCGCGCTCCAGGAAGCGTTCGTCGACCCAGTCGATCTCGACTTCTTCGCCACAGATCCAGCGGCAAGTGTCGAGCAGCTCCGCGAAGGTCGCGCCCTCGACCGGTCCGGTGCCGTTGAACGCGCCACTCGCGCCCTGTGCGACCAGCTTGAGGATCCATTGCGCGAGATCGCGCGCATCGATGAACTGGATCGCACGCTCGGGGTTGCCGGGGGCGAGTACCCGGCCGCCCGCAGCGATGCGCCAGGGCCAGTACGAGAAGCGCCCGGTCGGATCATCGGGTCCGACGATGAGTCCCGGCCGCACGAGAATCGAGCGCGCACCGAAGACGCGTACGACGGTCCGTTCGCATTCGGCCTTCATCGGCCCGTAATTTGTACCGGTGACTGCGCTGGTGTCGATGCCAGCGATCGACGCGAGCGGGTCGCTCTCGCGGATAGGCGGTCGGGAGAATGACGCGTACGCCGAGACACTCGAGACGTACACATAGCGCTCGCAGCTGTCGAACAGCGCTGCGGCGGAAAGCTCGACGTCCTGCGGGCGATAGCCACAAGTGTCGATCACCGCATCCCAGCGGCGGTTCACGAGCAGGTGCAGATCTTCTGTGCGGTCACCGACGATCCACTTGACCCCGGGTGGCCACCATTGCCGCGACATCCCGCGGTTGAACACCGTGACCGAATGACCTTCAGCCAGCGCCGAACTGAGCAGCGCCTGCCCGAGAAAGACTCCACCGCCGATGATCAGCACGTTCATGATCGGAGATCTTATGATGCCGAAGGCCGTCCGACCAGCCATACGGACTACCGTTCGGCCGACAAAGTCGGACGTACGTGCGGTCTGCTGTATGACGTCACAGGGAACTTGGGGTGAGATGGGATAATTTCCCTTGCCGACCCCGTCCTTGGTCTCCGCGCTTTCCCGATCTCTTGCCGCGATTCGACCGGCCCACCTTCGAATCCGCGCCGCGCACGCTGCTGCGTGACGGCCGCTGGGCGAACGCCCGTGTTTGGCGCGTGCAGTTGCTGTCGCGCGAATGGGTGGTCAAAGACTTTCGGTCGCGCGCTTGGTGGGTGCGCAATACGATCGGCCGGCTGTTCGTGCGTCGCGAACTTGCAACGCTGCAACGGCTGCAGGGTCTGGCCGGTGTTCCGCCCGATCCATTCCGGCTCGGCCCGCACGCGATTGCCTTCGGCTACATCGAAGGCGAAACACTCGGCCGCGTCGAGCCCCAGCGCCAGGACGGCCGCTACTTCGCCGCACTCGAAAGGCTGCTACAGGCGATCCATGCGCGCGGAATCGTCCATCTCGACACCCGCGGTACCGGCAACGTGCTGATGCGCGGCGACGGCTCTCCGGCGCTGATCGACTTTCAGTCGGCCTTGTCGACCCGGTGGATGCCGGCGTCGGTCAGGCGCTTCCTCGAGCGCATCGACCTCACCGGCGTCTACAAGAAGTGGTTGCAGCACGATGCAGCCTCGATGGGTCCCGAACGGCTCGCGCTGAACGAGCGCATGACGCGCTGGCGCCGTTATTGGGTGCTGCGCGGGTATGCTGGCGCGCGCAAATCGCCTGTCGCGAAGACGCCGCCGACGGACGCACCGTAATCGATGCTGGCCTCAATCCGTTCGCTGTTCAATCATCCCGGTGTGCGCCGCGCCTACGTGCGCTTGCGCGTTCCGGTCGCGATCCTCGCGATCGTTCTTCTTTTCCCGTTCCTGCAGCGCACATGGCTGCTGGCGGGCTTCGCCGTCTCGATGCTTGGCGAGCTGATTCAACTCTGGAGCTTTGCCTCGCTCGACAAAAATTCGGACCTGGCGATCCGTGGTCCGTATGCGCTGGTGCGCAACCCGATGTACCTCGGCCGGTTTTTCATCCTGCTTGGCTTCCTGATACTGCTCGGTGCGTGGTGGGTGCTCGTCGTCTATTCGGTGGTCTACTGGTTCTACATGGATACCCGCGTCGAGCGCGAGGAGGCGCACCTGCGCCCGATCTTCGGCACACGCTATGACGAATACTGCGCAAAGGTAAGACGCTTCGTTCCCGGACCGCCGCCGCCGGGCCAGCCGGTCGCATACTGGAGCTGGACGTTGTTCCGGCAGAACAATGCGCTCGCCAACCTGGTCGGTACGCTGGCCGTCTGGGCCGTCGTCGCGCTCTGGCTGTTGCGCTGAACATTTCGCAGCGGCGCGCTGCTGCAGGGCGGCACCGATCTGTGGGTGCCGACCACGGCTGATACGGCGTCTGGATGAGCCGTTGCGGGATAGCCGCGGCACGCCCCGCGCGGCAGCATCTTGAAGGACCCGCAGCCACAGTCGCGGGGAGCCGCCATGCCGCTGTTTTCAGCATCAGACCTTCGAAGCGTCCTCCTGGGCGCCGGCCGCCTTGGCGCCTATGCGCTGGTCGCACTCGCGGTCGGCTGCGGTGGTGGTGGCGGCGACTCGGCCGCACCGACCGCAACGCAACTGTCGCCCAACCCCGCGGTCTCCGCCGGCGGCTCGGCCACCGTTACCGGTTTTTCACCGCCGAGCGCGAGCCCGGGTGCGGTGGTCACGGTGACCGGCGCCGGACTCGCCACGGTGAAGTCGGCGAGTGTTGGCAGCGTGCCGGCAACCTTCCGCATCGTTTCCGACACGACAGTCGAAGTCACGGTACCGAACGGTGCCAGTACCGGACGCATCGAACTGGGCGTGGACGGCGCAGTGCTGCTGTCGGCCAGCGACCTGACGGTCGTCGCGGTGCCGACCATCACTTCGGTGACGCCGAGCACTGTGATTCCACCGGCCGCCATCACGATCGCCGGCACGGCGCTCGACGGCGTGCGGGAGGTGCGCCTCGGTGCACGATCGCTCGAGATTTCAAGCCGGACGCCGACCCGCCTCGTGGTCGAGGTGCCGACCTCGGCGACCTCCGGGACGCTCGCGCTGATCGACAACGCAGGCGTGTCGCGTCCGTACGCACAGCGGATCACCGTGACGGGTCCGCTGGCGATCAGTTCGTTCTCACCGGCGTCAATCGTCGCAGGACAGTCGTTGGCGGTGAACGGCTCCAATCTGGATCGCGTCACCGCACTGGTCTTCGCCAATGGCGTCACGGCCAGCATTGCGTCGCGGACCGGAACGACGCGTGTTTTCGTCGTCGTTCCGGATTCGGCGGGCAGCGGAGTCTTTCGGCTTCTCGGCAACCTCGACGACGACGTGTTATCGGCAACGCCGCTGCAGGTGATACCGGCGATTCGCGTTAACGCGAACACCGTTTATCGTGTGAACGCGAGTGGCGACCCGGTGACGGTGACGGGCACGGGTCTCACCGAAGTCTCCGCGGTCCGCGTCGCTTCGACGGCCGCGACGATCACGTCGAAGTCTGCGACCGAACTCGTATTCAGCGCGCCTGCACTCGCCTGCGGCGCGATCACGCTCGACTCGGCATCGCAACCGTCGGTCGCGGGTGGCAGCCTGGTTGTCGGTGCCGGCTGCGTCGCGAATGTCGCCGGCATCGAGTTCGCGCAGGCCCTGGCGCAGGGTGTGACCGACCCACGCCAGCGCCTTGTCACCGGCAAGGAAACCTGGGTGCGCGCCTACGTTGTCTCGACGCAGGCGAACGTTCCGGCACCACTGGTCAGGCTCACTGGCTACAACGGGGCCTCGATCCTCGGCACGACCAACATGGCGGGCCCCGCGACGCTGCCGGTCGTCAGCGGCGCGATCGTTCCCGATGCGATCCGCTACAACGAGGACCTGAGCTTCAACGTCGAGCTGCCGGCCGCCTGGGTGCGAAGCGGACTTTCGGTACGCGTCGAAGCCGATCCGATGCGCCAGCTCGGGGCGCCGGTAGTGGTCGACGCAACACCGATGGTCGGTCTGGAAACGCGGATGGAATTAGTGCTCGTGCCACTGGTTTCCGGCGGGTATGTGCCAACGATGCCGACCGCTGCAGCGGTACTCGATGAAGTTACGCGCCGCTTCCCGATCCCGCGCGCAGACATCGCGGTCACTACGCGGGCGGCCTACACGCTGACCAGCGTGACCGACGGGCTCGACGTCGACACCGAGTGGTCGAGCGCACTCAATGAGCTGCGCCAGCTACGACTGATGGAGGTCGGTGCGGGCAATGCAACGCGCTTTTATTTCGGTGTCGTGCGGCGGGCGGGGGGTAGCGTGGCGGGCATCGGCTATGTGCCGGGCTATGCGGCGATCGGATGGGATTCGGCCGCGCAATGGCCGCGCACGATGTCGCATGAGCTTGGTCACAATTTCAGCCGCCCACACGCACCGTGCGGTGGCCCGGCCAACCCGGACCCGAACTATCCGTACGGCGGCGGACTGCTCGGTCCAACACCGCTGATGGATTCGGTTCCCGCCGCGATCGACATCGTGTCACCGAGCGGGCTCGCGGACATCATGGGGTACTGCAACGGATCCTGGTTCTCCGATTACAACTATCGCGAGATGCAACGCTACATGGAATCGCAGTCGGGGCTGGTAGTGATGCAGGCCGCGCGGCTCGCGACCGACACGGCCGAGCAGGACCTGCTGCTGGTCTCCGGCAGCATCGGCAGCAGCGGCGTGCAGCTCGCGCCGGTGCAGGCGCTGCGCGGCGTGGCAGAGTCCGAGAGCGGCGCCTACACGTTGCGGTTGACGACACGCGACGGACGCTCATTCACACACGCCTTCGCGGCCGACCTTGTCGACCATGCGGAGCCCCCAGAGCGACAGTTTGCGGTGGCCGTTGCGGATCCGGGCGTGCCGATCGCGAACGTCGAGGTTCTGCACGGAACGACGCCGATCACCACGAGCGCGGCGCGTGCTGCGGCCCAGCGCGCCGGCGCGCCAAGTATCGATCGACTGCGCGCCGTCGACTGGCGCGAGGACAACGCGGTGCTGAGTGTGAAGTGGGAGACGAACGCCGCCTCACACATCACTGTCACCTACGTGTCAAAAAGTCAGCGCATCGTGCTCGGCGTGAACCGCACCGGCGGTAGCGCCGAATTCGGAATCGGCGATCTTCCGGCGGGTGGGTACTACGAAGTCGCGCTGTCGGACGGACTGAACGCACGGACGCTGCGGCTGCAGCGCTGATCCGGAGGCGATTCGTCGGCGCCGCGCGACCTAGCGGCTGCCGGCGAGTAGCGGCTCGACCTCCGGATGGCGCTGCGCCCAAGTGCGCACATACGAGCACACCGGCAGCACGTCCATGCCTTTGTCGGCCGCGTGACGGAACGCGGCTTTCACCAGCGCGGAAGCGATGCCGCGGCCTTCCAGTTGGTGCGGCACTTCGGTGTGCACCAGCATCATCGTGTCGCCGTGCATCCGGTAGTCGGCGCGACACAGCATGCCGTCGACGATCGCCTCGAACCGCATGGCCGCCGGATTGTGCTTGATCGCGAGCGTCGTTTCGGTCATCGCCGGCTCCGTCAGTCCGCCGGCAAGCTTACCTGCCCCGACGATGCGGCGGCTGTGCCAGCCCCGGGATGTTGGTACGCACGAGCGAATCGTCGCGATGCGGGGCGTGTGTCCCCGCAGGCGCGGGCTTTGGCGGCGAGCTCGGTCGTGCCGATCGCGCCCTCGTAGACGCACCACCGGGCGCTGCTGTCTGGGATGTCGACGATCCTGTGCGCTGTTCACTCCATGCCGCATGCCGCGAATTCGTCGTCCCCGGCTGCGCGGGCGGCTTGTTGCGCGGCTTGGACATTGGTTGCTGCCGTTTCGCTTCAGTTCGCGGCGCGTTACGACGTTCCTGCGATGGCTTGCGCGTGCGGCCCGCCTGCGGCGGACGCGGCGGGCGGTGCTCGAGATCGTGTGCCGCCGCTGCGGCCGGCTCGTAATTCGCCACTGTCAGGCGCGGAATCGGCCGCCGGATCAGCCGCTCGATATCGCGCAGCAGCGACTGCTCTTCGCGGCTGACCAGCGAGATCGCTTCACCGGTGGCGCCGGCGCGGCCGGTGCGGCCGATGCGGTGGACATAATCTTCCGGAACATTCGGCAGGTCGAAGTTGACGACGTGCGGCAATTGCTCGATGTCGAGACCGCGTGCCGCGATGTCGGTCGCGACCAGAGTCTGCAGATCGCCGCGCTTGAAGTCTGCAAGAGCGCGCGTCCGCGCGTTCTGGCTCTTGTTGCCGTGAATCGCGAGCGCGCTGACGCCGTGCTTGCCGAGATACTCGGCGAGGCGGTTGGCGCCATGCTTAGTGCGCGTGAAGACCAGCACCTGAAACCACTGGTTGTCCTTGATCAGGTGCGCCAGCAAAGCGGATTTGCCGGTCTTCTCGACGCTGATGCACTTCTGGTCGACCGCCTCGACCGTCGAGTTGCGCGGCGTCGCCTGGACCGATGTCGGGCTATGCAGCAGCGTGGCCGCGAGCGCACGGATTTCCTCGGGAAAGGTCGCCGAGAACAGCAGCGTCTGCCGCTGCTTGGGCAGCTGCGCGAACACCCGCTTCATGTCGGGCAGGAAGCCCATGTCGAGCATGCGATCAGCTTCGTCGAGCACGAGCACCTCGACCTTCGAGAGATCGACCGTGCGCTGGCCGACGTGATCGAGCAGCCGGCCGGGCGTGGCAACGACGATGTCGACCCCGCGCTTCAGCGCATCGATCTGCGGGTTGATCGAGACGCCGCCGAATATGGCCGCGCACTTGAAGTGCAGGTGCTTGCCGTAGTCGCGCACGCTTTCCTCGACCTGCGCGGCGAGCTCGCGCGTCGGCGCAAGGATCAGCACGCGCGGCGCGCGATGCGCTTTCGGCGGATGGCCGGTGTTGGCGGACAGTCGGTGCAGGATCGGCAGCACGAACGCTGCCGTCTTGCCGGTGCCCGTCTGCGCGCCTGCCATTAAGTCGCCTCCCGCGAGGACCGCGGGAATCGCCTGCAGCTGGATCGGCGTGGGTTGCGTGTACCCGAGGTCGGCGACCGCGCGTACCAGTGCCTCGGACAAGCCGAGGGCATCGAATGATGAATTCAAAAGAGACTCCTGAGCACGGCCTGTGCGAGATCGACTCGCTGGACCGGTTCAGGCAAATGCAGATTGGAAAAAGACTTCGAGGGAGGCTTGAGACAACCAGACAACCGCGAGTGACTGGGTGCAAACCGGAACCGATGCACCGCAATCAGCGGCGCATGTTACACGATACGGCCCGGTTGCAATGAGTCTTGTTTAGAGGCCGATGTCCACGCCCCAGAGCACGGCGATGCCGATCAGTGCGAACATCAGCGCGGCAATCGAGTTCATCGCGCGTTTCGGCAGCTTTTCCGCAGCGACATTGCCGAGCAGCACTGCCGGCACGTTCGCGAGCAGCATCCCGATTGTCGTGCCGGCAACGACGGCGACAAGCGCGTCGTAGCGCGCGGCCAGCGCCACTGTGGCGATCTGAGTCTTGTCGCCCATTTCAACGAGAAAGAACGCGATCAGCGTCGTGCCGAACACGCCGAACCGCGTCGCACGAGTTGCGGAATCGTCGAGCTTGTCGGGCACCAGCATCCACGCGGCCATCGCGATGAACGACAGGCCGAGGGCCCAGCGCATCACGGTCGGCCCGATCGCGTGCGTCAGCCACGAGCCGACCGCGCCGGCGAGAAAGTGGTTGGCCAGCGTCGCGAAAAAGATACCGAAAATGACCGGCCAGGGCTTGCGGTACTTGGCTGCCAGCGCGATCGCCAGCAACTGGGTCTTGTCGCCGATCTCTGCAAGGGCGACGACGCCGATCGAGATGAGAAACGCGGTCATGTTGCAGGGTCGAATCCGCGTCATCGGCGGTCGCGCATTGTAGGTTGGCGCGGCGCTGTCACGGTTGCTTTGGATCATGCTGCGATAATCGCGCTCCGCATCACGCAGCACTCAGCACGGAAAGACGATGGCGCAGTACGTGTACACGATGATTCGCGTGGGCAAGGTGGTTCCGCCCAAGCGCGAGATCCTGAAGAACATCTCGTTGAGTTTCTTTCCCGGCGCCAAAATCGGCGTGCTTGGCCTGAACGGATCAGGCAAGTCCACACTGCTCAGAATCATGGCCGGACTCGACCAGGAGATCGAGGGCGAGGCCACGCCGATGCCCGGGTTGTCGATCGGCTTTCTGTCGCAGGAGCCGCAGCTCGATGCGGCCAAGACGGTGAAGGACGAGGTCGAGGCCGGGCTCGGTGAAGTGATGCAGGCCAAGCAGAAACTCGAGCAGGTCTACGCCGCCTACGCGGAGCCCGAAGCCGACTTCGACAAGCTTTCGGCCGAGCAAGCGAAGTACGAAGCGATCATCGCGACCTCGGGTGCCGACGTCGAGCACCAGATGGAGATCGCGGCCGACGCGCTCGGGCTGCCGCCGTGGGAGGCGAAGATCGCCAGTCTCTCCGGCGGCGAGAAGCGCCGGGTCGCCCTGTGCAAGCTGCTGCTGTCGAAGCCCGACATGCTGCTGCTCGACGAGCCGACCAATCACCTCGATGCCGAGAGCGTCGACTGGCTCGAACAGTTCCTGCAGCGCTTCCCGGGCACAGTCGTTGCGGTGACGCACGACCGCTACTTTCTCGACAACGCGGCCGAATGGATCCTCGAACTCGATCGAGGCCAGGGCATCCCGTGGAAGGGCAACTACAGCTCGTGGCTCGAGCAGAAAGAAGCGCGTCTGCAGATCGAAGCGAAGCAGGAAGCCGCGCGCATCAAGGCGATGCAGAAGGAGCTGGAGTGGGTGCGCCAGAACGCCAAGGGACGCCAGGCCAAGGGCAAGGCGCGCATCGCCCGTTTCGAGGAGCTCGCGTCCTACGAGCATCAGCAGCGCAACGAGACGCAGGAAATCTTCATT
>DATEZE010000235.1:0-17595 GCA_035255845.1 Burkholderiaceae bacterium
CACAGTGCTCCGAGGCTTAGAAGCACGGGGATGATGACCTCGATGAAATAGCCGCCGAACGAGAGCTTCAGTACCTGCCCGATCAACATGTTCTGCGGATTGCCGATCAGCGTTGCCGCCGACCCGATGTTCGCGGCGCAGGCGAGCGCGAGCAGAAATGGCGCTGGATCAAGTCCGCGTCGCAGGCACGTATCGAGCAGCACCGGCGCAATTGCTAGGCAGACGACGTCGTTGCTGAACACGGCAGACAGGATCGCAACGATGGCGATGACCGCGGCGAGCAGAGCTTGCGGACCCAGCGGCAGGGCGGCGATGCGCAATACCACCCAGGCGTAGAAGCCGCCCAGCCGCATCTGCGCCGATATCACCATGAAGGAGAACAGCAGAAGCAGCGTTGGCAGATGAATCGACAGCGCGGCTTGCTCTGGTGTCACGACGCCGATGGCCACCAGCGTAATTGCCCCAAGCAGCGCAACGCCGGTGCGGTCGAGTTGCAGGAAGGGCAACCCCCCGAGGATCATCCCCAAGTAGACGATCGCGAAGATTGCGATGACCGTGACTGTCATTGTCATTATTGGCGTGCTTGACGAGACCTCATCCTTACGTGACTGGCGCAGCGGCGCGATTTTGCCTTGAACCCTTCGTCAGACGGGCAAGGTCGGCGCTCTTCGCTCACGACGGCCTCTGACGCTCGCTGACTGCCTGCACAAGCCGGCAAGTGCTGAGATCGAGGTGGCGGAAGGGTCGCCCAAAGGCGGACGTCGCGTTTGGGCCGGTTGTACGTGCCTGTGCGCATCGATAAACTTGCAGATGGTCGGCAGCACACCAAGGCGTCGCCGCGCGACTCGTCGCGAGCTAAACCTGCCAGTCTCTGTTCGGATCCTCTGAAGCCATTGCGTGTGCGGTAGCGGCTCGGACCCGGCAAGTCGGCGACCCCCGGCACCGCCTGCGAAAGCGGTGTATCCGAGCGGTTGCCCAAACCGAGGAGCCGTTAGATGACGAGGGAAGCCACCCCGTTGGTCGTGTCCGACCTTTCTGCTTTTGCCCGAAACCTGGGACGCGCGTTAAGAGCACAACACGCTTGTTCCAGTGAGCCGGTTGGTCACCTGCACCTACAGAATCTGGTCGCCAGAGCGGCTGGTTATCGTAATTTGCAAGCACTGAAGGCGGCCGCGCCTTCGCTGAGCCCCTTTGCCACTGCTCGGCTGTCCGACAATGCGCGGCGCGCGCTGATGCAGTTCGACCGGGAGGGCCGACTGGTGCGCTGGCCCAGCAAGTTCAGCGTCCAGCGGCTGGCGATGTGGCTCTTGTGGACGCGCTTCGAGGGTAGGCGCGTCTACAACGAGCGCGAGGTCAACGCCGTCTTGAAGGCCGCAAACGCTTTCGGTGACCACGTAACACTCCGTCGCGAACTCGTGAATCATCACCTGCTGGCTCGCAAGAGCGATTGCTCCGAGTACAGAAAGGTCGCTGCGAGACCTGATGATGAAGTCAAACCTCTACTCGCGGCTTGGAGGGCGATGTCGGCTCCGCAGTTGGGGAGGTGAGGGCGTGGCGGCTGGTCTAGGATCGATAAATCCACCTGAAGCGGACATCAAGCGGTCAAATGGAAGTGTCGTCGGATCGCTTCGAAACCAGCCGGTCGCAAACCATCTCACTGGCGCCGGGTGCAGTCCTGTTGCGGCGCTTTGCATTGGTTGATGCGCGTCCATTGCTGAGCGAAGTCCAGGAGATCTCGGCTCGCGCGCCGTTCCGTCATTTGATCACCCCCGGCGGCCTTCGCATGTCGGTTGCGATGACAAACTGCGGCGCGGTCGGCTGGGTGTCTGACCGCAGCGGCTATCGCTACGATCGCGTCGATCCGGACACCGGCCAGGGCTGGCCGCCGATGCCGAGCTTGTTCCTTCGTCTCGCGACGACGGCTGCAGCGGCCGCCGGATTCAGCGACTACGCACCGGATGTCTGCCTGATCAATCGATACGTGCCGGGCGCCCGACTGTCCCTGCACCAGGATCGCAATGAACTGGACGACGAGGCGCCCATCGTTTCCGTTTCTCTGGGCCTGTCAGCCATATTTCTTTTCGGCGGACTGAAGCGAGCCGAGCGGTCCCTGCGCGTGCCCCTTGAGCACGGCGATGCCGTGGTTTGGGGCGGCCCGGCACGAATGCGTTTCCACGGCGTGTTGCCACTCGCCGATGGGTTCCACACCGAGACGGGCGCGCAGCGGATCAACCTTACCTTTCGCACTGCGCTCTAGTTCGGGGCATCTCGCTTGTCGGACTGGCGGAGTATCGTGAACGCATGCCTCTCCACGTCGAGTGTTACGCCGGCTACCGCGGCGAGCAGGAGCCCTTGGCCCTCCGGTTCGGCGAACGGCGCGTCGCCGTTAGTGCGGTAGTGGACAGGTGGTACTCGCCATCGCAGCGGTGGTTCAAAGTCGAGACCGAGGGCGGCGACACCTACATCGTGCGTCACGACGAGGCGAGCGACCAGTGGGACCTTGCCGCATACACGAGCCGGGAGTCGCCCGGCACGGGCTTACGCGATCCTGAGTCTTTGCACGGCCCGATCAATTGAGCGCCTCTCCCGCGGGCGCCAAGTTGCCCTGCAGCCTGTCCCACGACCCTCGGATGACCGACAACTCACCGGTTTGTGTAAGTTCCCGGTGGCTGCACCGACGATAGAGCTTCGCGAGTCGAACGAACTGGCCATGGCCGCCGCCTCGAGCACCGGATCCGCACCAGCAGGGACTTTGTACAACCGACACGCGTTGCCGGTGCGCATCATGCATTGGGTCAATGTTGTCGCGCTGACCCTACTGCTGATGAGCGGGCTGCAGATCTTCAACGCGCACCCGGCCCTGTATTGGGGAGACTCCTCGTACTCGGGCAGGCCACCGCTGCTCGAAATAATGGACGCGCGCGACAGCGGCAACGGCGAGCTCGTCGGCGTGACACGCGTATTTGGACACGAGTTCGACACGACCGGCGTGCTCGGGCTGTCGACGACCGCGGGCGGGCAGACGAATGCCATTGGATTCCCCGCGTGGGCGACGATTCCGGGTTTCTATTCGCTCGCGCTGGCGCGCGACTGGCACTTTTTCTTTGCGTGGATACTCGTTTTTAACGGCGCTGCCTACGTCCTGTACTCGCTCTTCAGCCGGCACTTGCTGCGCGACCTGGCGCCGACCCGCGCGGAACTCGATGGTATCGGCACGTCGATTGTCGATCATGTGAAATTCAAACACCCGACCGGTGAAGCGGCCAAGCGCTACAACGTGCTGCAGAAGCTGGCGTACCTGAGCGTGATCTTCGTTCTGGTGCCGCTGTTGATCATTTGCGGATGGGCGTTGTCGCCGTGGTTGAACTCGATCATCCCAGGCTGGGTCGACATCCTGGGCGGGCGTCAGTCGGCGCGCACGATCCATTTCCTCGCTGCATGGCTGCTCTTCCTCTTCGTCGCCGTGCACGTGTTCGAAGTTATCGTCAGCGGGTTCTGGAATCACATGCGGTCGATGATCACCGGCCGCTATCGCATCAAGCCGGAGGCACGCGATGCCGGTCGATAAGTCACGACGCCGCTTCGTTGCAGGCGCTGCGGGTGCGGCGAGCGCGATGGCGCTAGCCGGATGCGATCGACTGTCATCGACCGAGTGGTTCCCGAAAGTATTGCGGTCCGGCGAATCGCTGAGCCGCGGCGTGCATCGCGTGCTCGGTGCGCGGCCGTCGATGGCCCAGGAGTTCTCCGAAGCCGATCTGTCGCCGTTCTTCCGCAGCAACGGTACTTCGATGCCCGCCAGTCCGACGTATCAGGCGCTGGCCAGAAACGGTTTCGCCGATTGGTCACTGACCGTCGACGGACTGGTCGAACGCCCCACGCGGATCACGCTCACCGAATTGCGCGCGATGCCGCGCCGTACGCAGATCACCCGGCACGATTGCGTCGAGGGCTGGAGCGCGATCGGCAAATGGACCGGTGTTCAATTATCGACTGTGTTGAACGAGGTTCGACCGCGCGCAAACGCCAGGTACGCCGTCTTCCATTGCGCGGACAACATGGGCTACGGTCCGACGCCCGAGCTCTACTACGAAAGCATCGACATGGACGATGCGTGGCACGCGCAAACACTGCTCGCGTACTCGCTGAACGACGCAGCCCTGCCGATTGCCAACGGTGCGCCGATCCGGCTCCGCGTCGAGCGTCAGCTCGGATACAAGCACGCCAAGTATGTGATGCGCATCGAGCTGGTCGGCAGCTACGCGCACATCAACGGAGGCAGGGGCGGCTACTGGGAAGACAACGGGTACCAGTGGTACGCGGGGATCTGAAGCACCTGCTGCGGAGTTGGCTCTGGTAGCCCGTCAGGAATACGTCTCGTCCGGGTTTATGCTGCGTCGCCATAACGCGGCGCGCCACATCACTCTGTAATAACCCAAGGGTTTCCCCGACAATACGCCCGTGATCCGTCTTGGATCACTCCTCGCGGGAGAACCCAGATGAAAAGACGTTTGCTTGCAACCTCCATCATGGCAATCGCCCTGTCCGCCGGTCTCGCTGCACCGCCGGCTCGAGCGGACAGCGGCGACATCGCTTTCCAAATGATCTGGCAGATGGCCGACGCCAACAAGGACAACATGGTCACCAAGGCTGAATTCCTTGATGCCATGGGCAAGGCCTATGACATGAAAATGGAGAAGATGAAGGCCATGAAGGACAGCTCGAAGATGATGAAGGGTGACGCGATGACAAAGGACGGCCTCAAGTCATTGGTCAACGACATCCATCACGGCGCCTGAAGTCTCATTCCCACGGGAAACGCCGTTGCGATACCGGCGCGTCCAAATGCTGGCGGACGCGCCGGAGACGGCTTCAGCGAGGGGCCGGCTGGAGACTATTTCCGCGGCAGCGGCGCCCAAGGTGCTCAGCGCTGATGCTGTAGATGCTCGCGTCTGCGCTCCTCGGCAACGAACTCCTCGAGATCCGGGTCGAGCGCGTTGCGCGAGGAGACGATTCCGATCGGATGGCCATTTTCGACCACTGGAAGGTGGCGGAAGCCGTTCTCGTGCATCAGAACCATCGCGATGCCGAATGCCTTGTCGGGCGCGATCGTCTTCGGATCGGCCGTCATCACTTCGGCGATCGTGATTTTTGCGGGATCGAGTCCGCGGGCGACTACTCGAAATACGACGTCGCGTTCCGTGAAGATGCCGAGCAGGCGCTCGTCGTCGACGATCAGAACGGCTCCAACCGAACGGCGTGCCATCGATCGCGCCGCCTCGCGCACGGTTGTCTGCGGCGCGGCGAGCAGCAGCTTGCGCGCGACCATGACCTCTCTGACCGGTGTGCTGAACATCGCTCCCCCTGAAGTGTCTGTGCATTTCGATCGCACAGGTCATTCAAGAGAAGCTAGTCACCGGCCGCGCGGCCGCATTGATGCGGGTCAACCGTGCCCAGCGCAGTACCAATTCCGGTCGATGTTGCGGACCGTTACTGTTGGTGCACGTACTCGCCAGGTGCCGGCGCAAGCGGACGATGCTTGCGCGAGCCCGCCCGCTTCGGCGCGGCCACCAGTTCCCCGGACCGCTGCTGGATCCACGCCCGCCAGTGCGGCCACCAGCTGCCGTCCTGGCGCGTCGGTTGCGCAAGCTTCGCCCATTCGAGCGGGTCTTCCACGCTTGCTGGCGCCGAGAAAAAGAAAGACTTTGGAGTTCCGGGCGGATTCAGCAGGCTCTGCAGGTGCCCGGCATTAGCGAGGACGAAGGTCGATTTCTCGCCGAACAAGCGCGCCGTTCCATAGCAGCCGTTCCACGGCGTGATGTGATCAGTAATGCCGCCGACGACATAGGCACCGACCTTCACCATGGTCATATCGATCGGCACCTCGTCGATCTCGAGCCGGCCCGGATTCACGTACGGATTGTCGGCGACCAGGTCGAGCAGGTCGCTGTGGAACTGCCCCGGCAGCCGTGTCGTGTCGGCATTCCACGCCAGGATGTCGAACGCCGGCGGCTTGTTGCCGAGCAGGTAGTTGTTGACCCAGTAGTTCCAGATCAGGTCGTTCGGGCGCATCCACGCGAACATCGATGCCAACTGCGGACCGGTGATCACGCCTTTAGTGGCGGAGCGCGCCTTAGCCACACGAATGCTCGACGGTGTGTTGAACAGTCCGAGCGTCGTGTCCTGAAGTGCCGAGGCGGTATCGAGCACGCAAACCGCCCACGTTGTGTTGGCAACCTTGTGCTGCTCGCCGGTGCCGGCCAGCCAGCCGAGATAGGCGGCGAGGGTCATGCCGCCGGCGCACGAGCCCCACATGTTGACGTCGGGGCTCCCGGTGACCTGGCGTGCGACCTCGACCGCTTCGTCGAGTGCCAGCGCATAGTCCTCGAGGCCCCAGTGTCGGTGCTCTATCGTCGGATTGCGCCAGCTGATGACGAACATCTGTACGCCGCTGTCGACGGCCCATTTGATCAGGCTCTTTTCCGGCGTCAGATCGAGCGCGTAATACTTGTTGATCTGCGGCGGCGACATCACCAGCGGCCGCCGATAGACTTGGGGCGTTGTTGGCGTGTACTGCAGCAACTCGAACATCTCGTTGCGGAACACGACCTGCCCGGGCGAGGTCGCGAGGTTCACGCCGACCTTGAAGGGCGACGCATCGACCGACGACGGCAGCATATGGTTATGGCGCACGTCGTGCACCAGATTGCGCGTGCCCTTGACGATGTTTTCGCCGCCGGTGTCGAGGATCTTGCGCAGCGCTGCCGGATTGCTGAGGATCCAGTTGCTCGGTGCCAGCGCATCGAACAGCAGCGAGACGAAGAATTTCGCTCGTCCCTTTTCCTTCTTGTCGAGTTTTGATTCTTCGACGACCTGCGCAAGTCCTTGCTGCGTGATCATGTGGGCCTGCAGCAGGCGCCGGAACACGAAGTTCGACTGCCAGGCCGGGTCGACGAAGCGGCGATCCTTCGGATCTGGAGCCACGGTGGATTCGCCTTTGATGACGCCGGCCAATTCACCGGCGTATCCCTTCAGATGGGCGGTCACCGGCTGGCGCGACAATGCGATGGCTTTTAGCAGCGACTTCGCCGCGCTCGCAATGTCGCGCGGCTGAAGGCCGATCAGCGGATTGGCCGCCAGCGTGTTCTGGCTCGCCTCGGTCACCAGCTCGGTCAGCTCCCCGGTGACCTGCATCGCGCCCTGGCTTGCGGTGGCCACCGTGTCGCGCACCGCCTGCGCCGCAGCCTTGCCGGTGCGTGCCGCGCGCTGCTTTACCGTAACTCGCGCCGGCTGCTTTGCGCTGCGTTTGGCGGCCGCGCGCGCGCCGGGCGTCAACTTACCGATGCGACTGCGTTGCGGCGCCTGCTCCGGTGCGGCGCTTGCCGTCGTGCTCATCGCCTTCTCCTGTGTCGTTATCGACGCTGTGGCATCGTTCAGCTCATCAACATGGCCTGCGACAGTGCGACCAGCGCGGGCTTTTCTTCTCCCTCGATCTCGAAGGTGTGCTCAGTGGTCAGCAGGAAGCGCCCGCCGCCGCGGTCTTCCAACGCGGTGATCTTGATGTGGTTGCGCACGCGTTTGCCGGCGCGCACCGGTGCGATGAATCGCACCTTTTCCAGGCCATAGTTGACCGCCTGCTTCACTGTGAGCTTCGTCATCAGGACTTCGAACGTCGTCGGCGCCACGAGCGCCAGCGTCAGGAACCCGTGGGCAATCGTTCCGCCGAATGGGCTCTCCTTCGCCGCGCGGGCAGGATCGACGTGAATCCATTGCCGATCGTCGGTGCAGTCGGCGAACTCGTCAATTTTTGCCTGGTCGAGCAGATACCACGACGACACGCCGACTTCCTTGCCGATCTGCGTTGCCAGGTCGGCGGGCTGCATCATCTTAGTGTCCATCGCTCTGACTCCTTGGAAGGTCGTTCTCGTGCGCGTCAGTGCCGGTCGAGAAACTCGTTGATCACGCGCGCCGACTCTTGCGGTCGTGTCATCAGGAACAGGTGACCGCAATCGAAGACATGCAGCTCGCTGCTGGGCAGTAGCGCGTGCATCAGGCGCGCGTTCAGCAGCGGCACTAGCGGATCATCGCGGCCAGCCAGCAACAGCGTGGGCTGGCGGAGCCTATGCAGGTAGTGAATGCTGGTCCAGCCCCATATCGCGGCGAGTTGCAGGTAGTAGCCCAGACGCGATTGCCACTTGACGTGTTTCAGATGCAGATCGACCAGTCCTGCATCCTTGCGAAAGTCGCCGCCGTAGATGTCACCGGCAATGCTGCGCGCGTAGCGCTTGCTGACGAATCGCTGCGGGGTGGCCATTTTCCACGCGACCCGCGGATGCGTGGGAATCATGACCATGCCGGTCGCGGTTGCTGCCAGGATCAGGCGCCGGCAGCGCGGAGCGCAGGTGCGGGCGAACTGCTGGGCCGCGGCGCCGCCCCACGAGATTCCCAGAACATCGGCCCGCGCATGACCATAGTGGTCGAGGACCGCCGCCGCGAGCCTAGCAATGCCGGGCATCCGATACGGGCGATTCGGCAGGGCCGAGTGACCGACGCCCGGGATGTCGAACGTGATGACTTCGCGCTCGGGCATCCAGCGCGCGATCGGCTCGAGCAACTCGATGTTGCCGCCGATCCCGTTGAACAGCAGCAGCGGAGTGCCGTGGCCGAGTCCAGGCTGGCGCCCGACCCGCAGTTGCTGTCCGTGCAACTGCAGCATCTCCACCCGGAATGGATGGTGAGTGGTACGAGCCGCCGTTTCGCTGGGCATGGCGAGGTCATCAGGCATGGCTGAGAGTGCTGCGGCTTGTGGTCGCCGTCTGGGTGTCGGGCCGAGTCGGCCGAGGGACGAATCTTACCGGCCATTGTGTTCGCGCCGCAGCACGGCGGCTCCCCATCAATGCGGGTGAGCGCCCGGTTGGGCGAGCTGGCGTGGGACGCTGCCGCGCAGGAAGATGCGCGCCCGTTCTTCTTCGTTCTACGACGCGAGATCGCTAGATACAAAGTGATCGCATTGGCAGCGCTGAGAAAAAACGCGCGAAGCCGGGCTTCGCGCGTCGGGACTGTTCAAGCGCGGGTTGGACGCTTTACCGCTACTTCGTCGTTGATGACATGTGGGAGGCAGCGCTCAGTTCGGCTGCGTCGAGCTTGCCGTCCTTGTTGGTGTCTGCCTTATCGAAGATTGCGGTCAGGCTCGCCGAGGCCTTGGCTTCCGCCCTGTCGACAACGCCGTCTTTGTTCTTGTCGAGCTGGCTCATGCTGAAGCCGCCGGACTGAGCATTTGAATCCATCGCCGGCGGAGGGGTTGCCGGCTTGGTCTGTGAGTAGGGCTGGTTTTGCGGTTGAGTTTGCGCGAAAGCCAGACCGCTTGCCAAAGAGGCGGCGGACAGCGCAACTAAGAGGGTAGATTTTTTCATCATGATTTCTCCGCGGAACTGGGGACTCTCCCAGGCCAAATTCGCGGCAAACCTCGTGCCGCCAAACCCTTCAGATGCTCCGGTGTCGCAGAAGGAATCCGCTGGTGGCGCCGCGGCGGCGGTAGCGCGTAAAAAATTGTCGGCCGGCACAAGATTGCTAGCATGATGTCCCTCGAGCGACGAGGACGCGGCGCGATCGAGATTCGCGATCTGGCGCTTCCACGATGCGTACAGATATCCCGGAAACCGACATCACGCTGCGCGATGGCCGCGTCGTTCACCTGCGTGGAGTGCGGCCGAGCGATGAAGGCGAAGTGCTGCAGGCCTTCGCCAGAATCGATGATGCCCCGCGCTACATGCGCTTCATGCGGTCGGTGCGCGAGCCCAATGTGCAAAAGCTGCGCAAGGTTCTCGGGTCATTTCCGCAGGCGGGGCAGGGCATCGTCGCGACCGTGCCTGCGAGCGACGGGTTTGACATTGCGGGAAGCGCGGTGTACCTGATCGACGAGAACGTCAGCTGCGAGTTTGCGATCACCGTGACGCCGCATTACGGCAGCACGGGTCTCGGCGGCGCACTGATGACGGCGCTGATCGCCTCGGCGCGCGAGCGTGGCCTCGCGACGATGATTGGCTATGTGCTGGCGATCAACGCGCCGATGCTGCGGCTTGCGCGCAAGATGGGGTTCAGCGTCGGCCTGGATCCAGACGATCCGTCGGTGCGCCTTTGCACGCTAGAGCTCGCGCCGGGCGGGCCGGCCGGGCACGGCGTCCGCGGCTAGAATTTCCACTTTCCTCATGGACCGAAGCGGAGGGACGATGCGACGTACCGGGATTCTTGCCGCTGCACTCGCGCTGCTGGCGGGCGCAATTCTCGTTGGGGTCGTTGCCGCCCAGCCTGCGCCCGATACCGTGCGCAAGGCATTTGCCGAGGCAGACGCGAACAAGGATGGTGTACTTAACATCGACGAGTACATCGCCAATGTCGTCTATGTCTTTCGGCAGGTGGACCGAAACCGCGACGGCTTCATCTCGGAAGAGGAAGCGCGGGCTTATTTCGTCGAGTTTCGCCCGGAGTTCTTCAAGGCTGCCGACCGCAACGGCGACGGCAAGCTGTCCGTCGGCGAGGCCGTCGCCGCGAAGGTCATCGACTTCTTCGAGATCGACACGAATCACGACGGCGTGATCTCGATCGACGAAATCCTCGTCTACGAACGTGCGCTGCCGACTGCCGCCCCGCGCAAATAGGAGCCCTGCGATGAAGACCTCACGTTTGTTCGCCCTTGTCGTCTCGGCCGCACTGATCGCAGCGGGTTGCTCCAGCATGACGCCGGAAGACAAAAAGGTGGCCGGTCAGGTCGCCGGAGGTGTGACCGGCGCGGCGATCGGGTCGCTGTTCGGCGGTGGCACCGGCCGCATCGTCGCGACCGGCGCGGGTGCCGTGCTCGGCACCGTTGTCGGCGGCAAGGTCGCCGGGCAATAAGCCAGTCCGCCGCGACGACGCGCGCGTAGCGTCCGCGACGGCGGGTCTGAGCTTCGGCTGACGCGCAGCGGTTTCCTCGACTAGCGTGGAACCGGCGGCGCGCCGGGCGGATGCAGCGCCTGGTAGGCCTCGATCGCCACGCGTGCGTTGAACAGCAGGCGGTCGCGGCCGAGCCGGTTGGCGAGCGCGGTGTGCCTCACCATCTCGAGCACGCCCGGATTCAATCCCGCCAGCCAGACGACGACGCCGCGTTCGGCCATGCGCTGCTCGCCTTCGATCAGCGCCTGCAGCGCCGAGTATTCGAGATCGGGCACGCGGCTCATGTCGAGCGCGACCACGCGCGGCTGGTACTTCTCGATCAGCGCCTGGAACTGCTCCGCGACATTCTGCGCATTGACGAAGAACAGGCGCCCCTCCGGTCGCAGGATCAGCAGGCCCTCGAAGGTCTCATCGTCCGGGTGTTCGGACGACAGCGGGCGCAGCACGTCGGCGCCGCGCTTGCGGCCGATGACCGACACGCGCGGCTGCGCGGTCTGGCTGGCAAGACCGATCATTGACACGATGATCGCAACGACGATTCCCTTCAACGTTCCGAAGAGCAACACCCCGATGAACGCGATCGCGGCCCAGCGGAATTCCATCGCGCGCACCTGGCGGATCGCGCGGAACTCGGCCGGTTGGATCAGGCCCACCGAGTAGACGATGACGAGCGCGGCCAGTGTCGCGTTCGGCAACAGGCCTAGGATCGGTGCGAGAAGCAGCATTGTGGCCAGCGCGGCAGCGGCCGTGACGAGCGAGGCCCGCTGCGACTGACCGCCCGCGGAGCGCACGACCGCGGTCTGCGAGGTGCCGCCGCCGGCCGGCATTGCGCCAAGCAGCGCGCCGCCTAGGTTTGCAGCACCGGTGGCCACGAGTTCGCGATTGGGGTCGATCGGCGGATCGGTCGGACGCGCAAAGGCTCGGCCCGCGGCGATCGTTTCGGTGAAACTCATCAGCGCGATGCCGAGCGCGCCAGGCGCAAGTTGTGCGATCAACGAAGAATCCGGCAGCGTGATCGACGGTAAGCCCTGCGGGATCAGTCCGACCAGCGAGACGCCGAGGTCCTTCAGTCCGAAGAACCAGGCGGCGGCGATGCCACCGGCCACGGCGACCAGCGGTGCGGGTGAATGCGGCCACAGACGTTCCATGCCGATCAGCACGACGAAGGTCGCAATCGCTACCGCGAGCGTGATCATCGAAGTCTGCGGCAGGTGCTGCAAGACACTGACGACGTCGAGGAAAAAATTCTGCTTGGTGATGTGAATCCCGAGCAGCTTCGGTATCTGATCCAGCACGATGACGAGGCCGATGCCTGCCTTGAACCCGGTCAGCACCGGTGTCGAAATGAAGTTCGCGACGAAGCCCAGACGCAGCAGCCGCGCCGCCAGCAGGAACGCACCCACCAGCGCCGTCAGCGTCGCGGTGGCGATGACGAGTCGAGCAGGATCGCCATCCGGCACGGTCAGTCCGAGCTGCGTTCCGGCAAGGATCGCCAGCGTGGTGGTGGAACTGACGCTGAGCACGCGCGAGGTACCGAGCAGGGCATAGATCACCATCGGCACGAACGCCGTGTACAGGCCGACGGCCACTGGCAGGCCGGCGACCGTCGCATAGGCCATCGCCTTCGGCAGCACGACCGCCGCCGCGGTCAGCCCGGCAACGATATCGAAGCGCAGCCCCGGGCCGGTCGCGGCGGTCGTGGCAGAGGCAGGTGGTTGCGTCATTCGAGACTCTCGATAGAAGGTCGAGCGGATTCAGAACGACACGTTGAGCATGCTGACCACGAGCTGATCGCTCGAGCCTGGGTTGAACCAGTACCCGCCGATCGTCACGCGGTGCCATGTGAATTGGACGAAGGGTCCCCGCTGAATGTCGCGGCCGCTGTCGTAGACGTTCGTGCGCTGACCGGCGAGCCCGATGCGCAGCCACTCGAACGGCCGGTAGCCCAGTTCACTCCACGCGTATACGTAGCTGTCCTTCACGTCGATGCTGCTGCGGACGTACTCGGCCTCGATATAGAAGTCGAGCGACTTCCATCCAAGGGCGGCCTCGAGCCCGGGCACGAATCCCCGCGTCGTGCCCCAGACGCCTCCAAGCAGCGGCGTCAGCTCCCAGGCGATGCTCTGGCCGCCAGAAAATGTCCAGCCGACAAAGGCCGAGCGAGCCCCGATCGATTCGTAGTCGTAGCGCGCTTCGAGATGCAGCGGACCCTGGTCGCCAACAGCGACGACCGAGGTGAAGTTTTCGCCATCGCGGACAAACGTTGGATATGCAGTGAGGCCGAATTCCCACGCCGGGCGCTCTGGTCGCGACGCGCGACGTCCCGCGTGGTCGTCCTCAGCGGCCGTCGCCGCGGTGGCAAAAGTCGCCAGCACGAGTGTGAAAGCCGCGAGCGCAGGTTTCATGCGTCATCCGCCGAGCGCCATCACCGCCATCACGACCAAGGTGCCGAGGCCGGCCATCATGAAGCCAACCTTCCAGCTGCCATAACCGGCATAACGGCCGAGGGCAAGGCCGCCCAGGAACAGCATCACGAGCGCGATACCGCGAGAGAGCGACTTCGCGACTGCGACGTCCTGGATGAACACGAAGGGCAGCACGACCGGAAACGTCGACGCAACCACCAGCAGGAACACTGCGAGGGCGGCCAGCAGGTCGTTCGCTTTGAGCGTCGGCCGTTCGGGTACCGATGGCAGCGCGAGGACGCGCCCACGCATCGCCTCGATTTCAGTGGCAGACAGGAGGCTCGCAAACGTCTTCGACAACGAACCCTCGATGATCTTGCGCCCGGTTCCCGCGTCAGGGGCGGAGCGCACCGAGCGAATCAGTGTGATCAGCCGGCCGCGGTCTGCCACGGTGCGGACCAAGTACATGACAGCATCGACGAGTCCCCACGCGAGGTTGCAGCCCAGGGCGGCCGCGAGCATCGCGCGGATGTCGTCGCGTCCCGCCTCGGTCACTGATACCGCGCCGACAAAGGTAAGCGCCATGAAGAGCCCGAACAGCAGTTCGGAAATCCGGTCGACTGGGCTCAGCACCGGTTCACGCCGCGTCGGCGCGGCAAGTGACTCCGTATTCATGTGACTTGTCGTCACCCCGACGCGGGCTCAGTACCGTTCCTCGACGTACTTGAACGGATGGGCAGCCGCCTTGTAGCGACCGACCTTGCGCTTCGGCAACTTGACCTTGGCGCGCTTCACGTCCTTGTAGGACACCTGCTTAAGCAGGTGGCTGATCACGTTCAGCCGTACGCGTTTCTTGTCTTCCGAACGAGCCACATACCACGGAGCCCATTCGGTGTCCGTCGCGGCGAACATCTCGTCGCGCACACGCGTGTAGTCGTCCCAGCGATCGTACGACTTCAGGTCCATCGGCGAGAGCTTCCAGACCTTGCGGCCATCCTCGATGCGGTCTTGTAGGCGCCGCGTCTGTTCGTCCGGGCTTACTTCGAGCCAATACTTCAACAGGACGATCCCCGATTGGATCACCAGCTTTTCGAAGAGCGGGACGACCTTCAGGAAGCCTTTGGCCTCCTCGTCGGTGCAAAAGCCCATGACCCGTTCCACGCCTGCACGGTTGTACCAGCTGCGATCGAAGATGACGATCTCGCCGGCGGCCGGCAGATGCGTGATGTAGCGCTGCGCGTACATCTGCGACTTCTCGCGTTCGGTCGGGGCGGGCAGGGCGATGACCCGGAACACGCGTGGGCTGACGCGCTCGGTCAGCGCCTTGATCGTGCCGCCCTTGCCGGCGCCGTCGCGCCCCTCGAAAATGACGCAGACCTTGAGTCCCTTCTCCTTGACCCACTCCTGCAGCCTCACGAGTTCGACGTGCAGCTTCTTGAGTTCGCGCTCGTAATCCTTGTTGGACAACTCGGCATCGCCTGCCGCTGTGGCACCACTGGCGCGCTTTGCCTTGGCATCGCGCTTGCTGGTCGCGCTTGTCCGAGCCGCGACCTTCCCCTTCCTGGTCTTTGCCATCAATGTCTCCCTGTCGGTTTGTTCTGTAGTGCCGGTGAACGTGGCTTCCACCGCAGTAGCGGCGGTGAATCGGCAGTGATTCCGGTTATTGCTCTCCGATCCGAGTTCCCTTGGGCCGGAAACTGACGCGGCGCCCGTAGTCTTCACTGTCCGAGCGTGCTGCATCAGCCGCAAGCTGGACCGCCTCTACGTATGGCAGCGCGGTCTTGGTCCTTGCGACTTCGAGCATCCCGGTCTGCTCATTGACCTGAACACCGTACTTGGCAAGGTTGTACAGGAGGTACATCACGAAGAGGTTATCGGAGTCTTGATATTCGCCCGGCTCGCTGCGGAAATCCCGTGACAGCACAGACGGAAACCGGTTCGGCAGGTCCTTGAAGGCGACCATGACCTCATCGTGTGGATCAACATATGTCGAACCCGGATACTTCTTGTAAAGCACCGCATCCATCCGGTATCCGCGTGCATTCCATTGCTCCAGCAGCTTCATCGCCATCTCTGCTGGAATATTGGCGTTTGCCGCGGCTACGACGCGACGACCGGAAAGCAAGCGGGCGCTCGTGACATCGAGTTCGCTATAGCCGGCGCCGTAGCGAAACGCCGACCCGATCGTCTTTGCGCAGTTCAGCCGCAGGTAGTCGTACTTGACCTCGCGGTTGTGATACTCGGTGTCTCGTGCCTGCTTGTGATAGTCGTCGTTGATTCGCTTCATGAAGTCGGCGAGCGCCTGTTTCTCATGCGCAGGCACGCCGTAGACACGCACCCCGATGACGGATCGCTTGTAGATTTCGCCGAAATCGAGGCCGAAGGACGCCGTGTCGCCGAGCGATGAAGTTGTCTTAAAAAGGTATTCCGATTTCGGAATCGCGAGCATCAGGTCGGCCGTGTAATAGCCTTTTGCATGCTCGCGCGACCGGTCGGCGTAGAAATTGGCCGAGTAGACGGTTTCTTCCGCGCGCTCGGGGTTGTTGATCGCCAGTGCCAGGTGCCCCGCGGAGCCACCCTTCGAGGTGCCGTAGCTGATCAGCAGTTCGAGATCGTATGGTTCCTGTCGGAGGAAGCTGGCGAATTCCTCGATGTTGGTGGGCTCGGCGCCGCCCTTGGTACCGAAATCGGCTGCTGCCGCACTTGCAGCGAGAGCCAGCCACGCGAACGCCAGGCCGAACGCAGCATTTCGCCTGCTTTCGGCACGGTCCAGTTTCATTGGGCGTTTGCGCTGGCGACTTTAGGCGGAGGACCAGCAGATGCGGCCTTGGTGGACTCCTCCTGCCATCCGCCGCCGAGCGCCTTGTACAGCTGCACCACGCTGACCGACTCGTCACGTCTCGCGACGACAAGATCGCGCTCTGCCTCAAAAAGCTGCCGCTCGGTATCCAGGACCTCGAGGTAACTGGACACGCCGCCCTCGTACCGCATGTTCGCGACCTGGCTGGCATCTGCCAGCGCGTTGACCAGCAATTCCTGCTGCTCGCGAAACTCCTGCCGCTTGCGAACGTCAATCAATGAGTCCGACACCTCGCGCAGTGCCTGCCGCAAGGTCTGCTGATAGCGCTCGGCCGCTTCCTGCGCTGCGGCCTCGTTGAAGTCGACATTGGCCCGCAAGCGGCCGGCGTTGAAGATCGGCAGGGTGATCGCGGGCAACGCGCTGAATACGCCGTACGGGCCGAAGTTTGAGCCGCTGATCGTCGAACTGCCCGCTCCGGCGAAACCCGAGATGGTGACTTGCGGGTAGAGCAGGGACTTGGCGACGCCGATCTGTGCGTTGGCGGCGACGAGCTGCTGCTCGGCGGCCCGGATGTCTGGCCGTCGCGTCAGCAATTCCGTTGGAAGGCCTGGCGGCAGCGCGGGGGCGGCAATCTGCTGCTCGAGCGGACGTCCGCGCTTGACGGGTCCTGGATTCTGTCCGAGCAGGACATTGATGAAGTTTTCCTGCTGCTCGATCTGACGCTGAAGCTCGGGGATTGTCTTCGTCGCGGTGTAAAGCAGCGTCTCGGCCTGCCTCACGTCGAGTATCCCTGCCACGCCGCCCTCGAGCCGGGCATTGACCAATTCCAGTGACTGCTTTCTAGAGGCCACAGTGCGCTGGGAGATTTCAAGCGTGAGGTCCAGCGCCCGCAGGGTCAGATAGGCATTGCCGACGTCCGCAACCAGTGTCGCAATGACTCCGTACCTGAAGTCTTCGCTGGCGAGCAACTGGGCCTGTGCTGCCTCCGTGCCCCGGCGGAACCGGCCCCAGATGTCCAGTTCCCAGGCCACGCTGAATCCGGCCTGCGGTTGGAAGGTGCTATCGGGCAACGGCCGCTCGGATCCTGTGTAGGCGTTGTAGGGGCCGGTCGCGCTGCCGTCTGCTGTCGGAAAAATCGGCGAACGCGCGATCGTGACCTGACTCTGCGCCTGGAGGATGCGCGCCACTGCGATGCGGACATCGTAGTTCTGCTTCAACGCGGTGCGGATCAGTTCCTGCAGGTCCGGGTCGGTAAAGACGGTCCACCACGCGAGATCGCCATACACCGGTGCGTTGGCGGCGGTTGGAATCGCATCGCCACCACGATAATCCGAAGGAAGGAATCCGTCCGGCCGCTTGTAATCAGGTCCGACCATGCAGCCGGTTGCGATAACCGCTGCGGCGCACGCAAGGAGAGTCTGCCGGCGGCCCATTCACTCTGCCCCTTGCTCTTTCGGAGCG
>DATEZE010000236.1:0-7436 GCA_035255845.1 Burkholderiaceae bacterium
TGAGTGCAGGATGTCGCCGATGCGATCCGCAAGACGATGCAGGCCCATTGTGGCGTGTTCCGCATCGGCAGGCTGCTGGACGAGGGCGTCACTCGCATCCGCGAGCTCGCCGAGCGGGCGCGCCACGTGGCGATCGCCGACAAGTCGAAGGTCTTCAACACTGCGCGCATCGAGGCGCTGGAACTCGACAATCTCGTCGAGACTGCCACGGCGACGATCGTGTCGGCCGCCGCTCGCGCTGAGAGTCGTGGCGCCCACGCGCGCGACGACTATCCGGAACGCGATGACGCGAACTGGATCAAGCACACGCTGTTTTATTCCGACGGCAGCCGGCTCGATTACAAGCCCGTTAACATGAAGCCGCTGACGGTGCCGACCTTCGAACCGAAGAAGCGGACGTTCTAGGAGCGCGCAAAAGTGCAAACCTACTTTTGCGCGACGGGGTCGGAAAAAATCGCTGGCGGAGCCAGACGATTTTTTTCAGCACAAAGGAAACGCGCGCGGCGTCTCGGTTGCGGGACAACTTGGGGAATCGCATGACGGCGACGAGCAATCGGGAAGCGGGTGCGGTGTCGGACGCTGCGGTCGGGACGCGGACACTGCGATTCGAGATCTATCGCTACGACCCGGAAAAGGATGCGAAGCCGTACATGCAGAAGCTAGAGGTCCGGCTGCATCCGCACGACAAGATGCTGCTGGACGCGATGATGCGCATCAAGGCCGACGTCGACGACAGCGTGTCATTCCGCCGCTCCTGCCGCGAAGGCGTCTGCGGCTCGGACGCGATGAACATCAACGGTAAAAACGGGCTTGCGTGCATCACCAACCTGCGCGAGCTGAAGGAGCCGATCGTGCTGAGGCCGCTGCCAGGCCTGCCGGTGATCCGCGACCTGATCGTCGACATGTCGCAGTTCTTCAAGCAGTACCACTCGATCAAGCCGTATCTGATCAACGACACGCCGCCGCCGGAGAAGGAGCGGCTGCAGTCGCCGCAGGAGCGCGAGGAGCTCGACGGCCTGTACGAGTGCATCCTTTGCGCGTGCTGCTCGACGTCGTGCCCGAGCTTCTGGTGGAACCCGGACAAGTTTGTCGGACCGGCCGGACTGCTGCAGGCCTACCGCTTCATCGCCGACAGTCGGGACCAGGCTACCAACGAGCGCCTGGACAACCTGAACGACCCGTATCGCCTGTTTCGCTGCCATACGATCATGAACTGCGTGGACGTCTGCCCGAAGAATCTCAACCCGACCCGTGCGATCAGCAATATCCGTGACATGCTGGTCCGGCGTGATGTCTGAAAATGGGCAGCGCCATCGGTGAGCTCGAACGACGACGCCTGCGCTGGCGGGCCCGGCGCGGGTTGCTCGAAAACGACATCATCATCACGCGTTACCTTGACCGCCAGGAATCCGGCCTGACCGCCGCCGACGTCCTGGCGCTCGAGGCGCTGCTCGATCTGCCGGACAATGACTTGCTTGATCTTTTGCTGGCGCGCAAAGAGCCGGCCGGCGGACTCGATAACAATGCGGTTCGGACTGTTCTAGACGGGCTGCGTGCGGCCTAGGCCGCGCGCAGGGGTCCATCCACCTTTCCGGAAAGACGACCATGGCACTGACCGCTTCAACAGATAAGGCCACCCTGGCCTTCACGGACCGCACGCCCACGATGGAGCTGCCGATCTACAAGGGGACGATCGGCCCGGAGGTGATCGATATCCGCGCGCTCTACGGCAAGAGCGGAAAGTTCACCTATGACCCTGGATTCCTGTCGACCGCGTCGTGCAATTCGTCGATCACCTACATCGACGGCGACAAGGGCGAACTGCTGTACCGCGGCTACCCGATCGAACAGCTGGCGACCCGGTGCGATTACCTCGAGGTGTGCTACCTGCTGCTGTACGGCGAGCTGCCCAATGAGAAGGAGAAGGCCGACTTCGTCAAGCGCGTGACCAACCATACGATGGTCAACGAGCAGATGCAGTTCTTCATGCGGGGTTTCCGCCGCGATGCGCACCCGATGGCAGTGATGACCGGCCTGGTTGGGGCGCTGTCGGCCTTCTACCCGGATTCGATGAACCTGAACGACCCGTGGCAGCGCGAGGTCTCGGCGATCCGCCTGATCGCCAAGATGCCGACCCTGGTCGCGATGGCCTACAAGTACACGGTCGGCCAGCCCTACATGTACCCCCGCAACGACCTGTCGTATGCGGCAAACTTCATGCGCATGATGTTCGCGACGCCGTGCGAGGACTACAAGGTCAACGACGTGCTGGTGCGGGCGATGGACCGCATCTTCATCCTGCACGCCGATCATGAGCAGAATGCATCGACGTCGACCGTGCGGCTCTGTGCTTCGTCAGGCACCAATCCATTCGCCGCGATAGCGGCCGGCGTCGCCTGCCTCTGGGGTCCGGCGCACGGCGGGGCGAACGAGGCGTGCCTCAACATGCTGTACGACATCCAGCGAAACGGCGGCGTCGAGAAGATCGGTGAGTTCATCACGCGCGTGAAGGACAAGAACAGCAACGTCAAGCTGATGGGCTTCGGGCACCGGGTCTACAAGAACTATGACCCGCGCGCCAAGCTGATGCGCGAGACCTGCAACGAGGTGCTCGATTCACTCGGCCTGCACGACGATCCGCTGTTCAAGCTGGCGATGGCGCTCGAGAAGATCGCGCTCGAGGACGATTACTTCGTCAGCCGCAAGCTGTATCCGAATGTCGACTACTACTCAGGTATCGTGCAGAAGGCGATCGGCATCCCGGTGCCGCTATTTACCGCGATCTTCGCGCTGGCCCGCACCGTCGGCTGGATCGCGCAGCTGAACGAGATGATCGCCGACCCCGAGTACAAGATCGGACGTCCGCGCCAGCTCTACGTCGGTTCGCCAAAGCGCGACGTCAAGCCGATGGCGCAGCGCTAGGGACCCGCAACCGCGACGTAGCAGGGCCTTGTCAGGCGCTATCGCCGGGAAGGCCGCGGCATGTCCGGAACACCCGGCAGATCCACCGCCGGTCCGGGCTGTGCGATCCGCGGTTCCGGGCGCGGGCGGTCGAGCACTGCTTCTGCCCGACGAGCGCGTCGCGCGGGGTAGCCGTAGTCCGCGGCATAGGCGTCGGGATACTGCACGTCGTCCATGGCGACCTGCGTCGGGGCGGCATTGGCGTCCGGCGCGTTGCGCTGGTTGCGGCGCTCTTCGCTGCGTGCGCGCGTCTCGCTTGACTGGGTCTTCGGACCGCCGCTAACGACGCTGACCGTTCCATGGGTGACAGACTGAATTTTTACGCCCGGCGGCGGCCAGTCGCCGTAGTTAATCACGCCGTCGGCATCGACCCACTTGTAGAGCTGCGCCGATGCGCAGGGCGCCACGCAGATGAGAGCAAGGGCAATGGTTAAGGCCGGGATGCGCATGATCCCGTGACGATGATCCGCAACCGCAGTGCTGTCAAATCGCGCCGACGTACGAACGACGTCGCGTGAGATACACGAGCCTGGGCCGCCCCGCGGTCCGAAGATCGGTTTCCGACCGGCGGCAGCCAGTCGCCAATTCCCGCTGATCCACGAGGTTGACACCGGGTCTCCCGCGGCGCATCGTCGGCGGATGAATCGCCGGTTCGCGTATCCGCTGATCGCAGGCCTCATCGCGGCCTTGCCGGCTTTCGCGTCGGCCGAACTTTACAAGTGGATCGACGAAACCGGCGCGGTGACGTACGGCGATGCGCCACCGCCGCAGGCGAAGTCAGTGCGCGTGCTCGGCAAGGACTCCGGCAGCGTGTCGGTCGTGCCTGGCATCGCTCCGGAACGTCTGGAGCGCATGCGCGAGACCGCCAGTGAACTCCGGCTGAAGCGCCTCGAAGTCGAAATGGAAGAGCTGCGCATGCGCGAGCAGGCGCTCGCCCGGGCGCAACAAGAGTTGTCCTACAGCGAACCGGCTCAAACGGTCTACTGGGGCGGCGGCTATGGAGGCTACCCGATCGCGCCGGGATGGCGTGACAAGCGCTTCTGGCCGCGACCACCCGCGCGTTCGCGCCCCGATCTCGACCTTCTGCCCTTCGAAAGGGCGCGGCTGATGAGCGCCCCTGTCGCCGAGTCTCGCGATCGCGGTTTCCGGCGCTAATCCGCGCGTCGTCTGATTGTCACGCGCATTGCTGCGCGTTCGGCGCTGATTCAGAGGAATGGCTTCGCACGCTCCAGCAACTCTTCGAGGCCCGGCTCCGCGGGATTCTTTGGCTTGCCCGGGTGGATGATCGCCACCTGGCAGGCTTCCGCCGCCTCGACGATCTGCCTGAAAGTGCCGGCGCTGAGATCCTTGAAGTAGGCCTGCTTGTTGTCGTTGTAACCGAACATCTTGTCATTGATGTTCTGGCATTCGTTGCAGCTCGAGCAACGTTTCGTCTCGATCCATGGCTCGTCCGATGGCGGCGGCTCCGCCTCGGCGGACACATCCGCGGCGATGGCCGCGGTGGCCGGAGCTTCACTCACTGCCGAAGCGGGCACCGCTGCACCCGACGACCGGAGCGCCTCTAGCTCCTGGCGTTTCTGCTCCTCCCACGCGGCCCTCTCGCGCGCCAGCACCTGCGCGGCATGCGAATTGTTGATGCCGCCATGCTCCTGCAGGCGGTGCCACAGCAGCAGGCAGCGGCGCGTCGCCTGCATCAGCCGAGAGTCGGCGATCACGCGGTGCAGCCGGTCGCCGGCGTCGACGGCAAGCACGTACGGGATACGTTCCGCCGCATCGCGTTCGCTCAGCGCCAGCCAGTCGGCCACCGGCACCATCGCCGTAGTCCAGCGTTCGCGCGGCACGACGGCGAAATGATGGGCATGGCGTCGGTCGCAGAGCACGAAGTCGGCGTAGGTGAAGCGCACGTCCTCGCGAACGCGTTGCAGATCATCGTCGGCGTATTCGAACGGTTCGACCGGCCAGTCGGATTCGGCGTGGCGATTGTTCTCGAACGAGAATCGCATGGCCCAGTTGACGCCGGCGCTCGCGTCGTAGGTGAATGCCGGAAAGGCCCGCGACTTCATTGCCGCGGCGGCGGCCAGGTACGGTGGCAACTCGGTCGCGTCGGCCGGCGAGCCGGTGAAGACGCTGAATAGTGCCGGCCCGCGGGCGGCCATGCCGCAGCGCACGCGGTCGCGCAGCGCATACAGGTTCGACACGCTCGACTGCAGCACGAACATGCCGCCGAGTCCCATGGCGGTCGTTGCGAGCCGCGCGCTGCGGATGCCGAACGCAAAGTGGCCCTGGCCGATCGCCGCTTCCTCGAGCAGGTCCGTATGCTGAACCAACACCTTGACCGGCATCCCGGCCGAAAGCATCTCCATCAGCGCCGCATTCTGTGGTGCGTCGTTGCGTTCCGGCGGGATGCAGACCAGGTAGTCCGGAAACTGTGCCAGGTCGTCGGGTGTCAATGAGTGTTCGTCGTAGCGCTCGAAGAACGCGTCGTGGTCCGCCTCGACATAGCCGCCGCGGGCCTCGAGTTCGGCCACTCCGATCGCCTTGACGACCTCGACCAGCTGCGGCAGACGCGAGCGGTGGGCCTCGATGGCTGCGGCGCAGTTGTCGAACACGAAGTCGTACGCCGCTTCGACGCCGGAGACTTTCGGGTCGGGGTAGAACGACTGTCCACGCAGTACCGACAGCGCCTGTTCGATGCGACGGCGCCGCGTCGCCGGAAGCTCGTCCTTGGGCACATTGCGCCCGACAAGCCGCGACATCGCCGCAAAGTCGAAGATGTCGTCATGCAGCGCGCCGAAGCCCGACTGCAGTGCGGCGGGCTGCTGGCCGGCCTGCGAATGAACGAAGGCCGCGCGCAGGATGTCCGACAGCTTGCGCACCAGGTGGTCCACGTGGCTGCGGAATTTCGTCGCCTTCTCGGCGTGCACGTTCTCCCACGCGCGCGTCATGAAGCGCGGCGTCAGGCTCTGATCGCAGTCCACCAGATCGCCGTCGACGTCGAGTGACTCGAGCGCGCGCGCCAAGATCTCGCTGATTTTTTCGTCGCCTGCGGCGGCCCGTTCTGCGGCCAGTGGCCAAAGTTCAGAGAGCGACCCCGTGGTGCCCTGGGCGATCTGAGTGCGCAGCTCGCGTTCGAGCCGCAGCAGTTGTTTGCGCATGCGCTCGCCGTCGATGCCACGCGGCGCGACCGCGTCGATCAGCTCGCCGATCACGGCAGAAAGTGACTCGGCATACTGCGCGCCGTCGTCGCGCGCCAGCAGGACCACGGGATAGTCGTAGCGCAGCCTGGGCAGGTTGCGATACGCGGCAAGCAGTGCGGGGCGGTAGCCCGCGCTGAGTTCGCCGAGCCCGTCGCCGGCACGCTTGCCGGTCATGTGAAAGACCGTCTGGTCCTGGAATTTTGCGGCCATGTCCATTGCAGATGCCTTGAATGCCGGAGTAGATCAGGCGGCGCGCCGTGCGCGCTCCTCGTCCGGCCAGATCGTGAATTTGTCGAATTCCTTGTCAAGCCCGGCGCGGATCGCCTCGGTTGTACGCGGGGCTCCCGCACCCTTCAGGTCCTCGTAGCAGGGAACGCTCGGGTTGTGATACAGGATGCCCACGGGAATCGGGTCCTCACTCGACGCAATTTCGCGCGCCTGGTGGATATTGAGTGGGTCGTGCTCGTGCTGGTTCTTGTAGATGCGGCTGGTGTCGGCGCTCGGCTGCAGGCCGTTGGCGTGCGTCAGCAGCAGCGACTTGCCCGGATCGTGCAGCCACGGTTCGAACATCTTCGGCAGCCACTCGGGGCAGCGCTGGATGATGCGCACGAACGAGAAGCCGCGGTGCTTGAAAGCCTTGGAAATGATGTCGTACAGCGTCTCTGGCATCCAATCGACGCCCTGCGCCACGAACGAAACGTTCTGCACACCGAGCGTGACGGTCAACGGATTTAGCGCATCGAGCAGGCTACCTTTCGGCGTCGTGTTGCTCTTGAATCCGATCGGCGATGTCGGCGACGCCTGCTTCTTCGTGAGCCCGTACACGTGGTTGTCGTGCAGGATGACGGTGAGGTTCATGTTGTAGCGGATCGCGTGGATCCAGTGCGCGGCACCGATACTGCAGCAGTCGCCGTCTCCGGTGTTGACGAACACATTCAGGTCCGGCCGCGCCATCTTGACGCCTTCAGCGATCGGAAACGCGCGGCCGTGGATGCCGTGGAAACCGTACGTCTTCATGTAGTGCGGGAAGCGGCTCGAGCAGCCGATGCCGGACACAAACACGGTGCGCTCTGGCGCCAGGCCCTCGTCACGGCACAGACGCTGTACCGCGGCGAGGATCGCGTTGTCGCCGCATCCGCTGCACCAGCGCGGCACGCCGCCCTGATAATCCTCGAGGTCGTGCTGTTCCTCGTGCAGTTTGATGATGCACTGGCTGAGTGCGGAGCCCATGTTCAGTTTCCTTCGCTTAGAACCTATCTCAGAGTCCCCGGTGGTCGC
>DATEZE010000237.1:0-19344 GCA_035255845.1 Burkholderiaceae bacterium
TGACAGCCGTTTCGTGACAGCCGCTAGACTCAAAGGCCCTGCCACCCTATCTCAGGGGCCAATTTTCGAGGAATCTTCATGGCTCAAGCGCAAGTGCCCGTGACCGTGCTGACCGGCTATCTCGGCGCCGGCAAGACCACACTGCTCAACCGCATCCTGTCCGAACAGCACGGCGAGAAGATCGCCGTCATCGAGAACGAGTTCGGCCCGGAAGGCGTCGACAACGAGTTGCTCGTCACCGAAACCAACGAGCAGATCGTCGAGATGAACAACGGCTGCATCTGCTGCACCGTGCGCGGGGACCTGGTACGCATCTTGGTCGACCTTAAACGCAAGCGCGAGGCGAAAGAGCTCGCATTCGAACGCGTCATCATCGAGACGACCGGCATGGCCAATCCCGGTCCCGTGACGCAGACGTTCTTCATCGAGGAGGACATCGCGTCGTACTACCTGCTCGACAGCGTGATCACGGTCGTCGACGCCAAGCACGGCCACGAGACGCTGGATGCCCAGGCCGAGGCCCAGAACCAGGTCGGCTTCGCCGACCGCATCCTGTTGTCGAAGACCGATCTCGTCGACGCGGAGGAACTGGCTTCGCTGCGCGAGCGGATTGTGCGAATGAACCCGCGCGCGCCGATCAAGCAGGTCAACTTCGGTCAGGTGCCGCTGAAAGAGGTGTTGGATTTGCGCGGATTCAACCTGAACGCCATTCTCGACATCGACCCCGAGTTCCTCGCCTCCGAGCACCCGGACGCGAAAAAGTCGCGTCCGGGCGATGGCCACGCGGGACATAACCACGACAACGACCACGTCCACGACGAGCACTGTGGTCACAACCATGACGATGGACATCACCACGCGCATCACCACCATGACGACGCGATCAAGGCCTTCGTGTTCCAGTCGAACCGGCCGTTCGATTCGGCGAAGCTCGAGGAATACATGGGTGCGCTGACTCAGGTTTACGGCCCTGACATGCTCCGGTATAAAGGCGTGCTTTTCATCAACGGGACCAACCGTCGCATGATCTTCCAGGGCGTGCACATGCTCATGGGAGGTGACGTGGGGCGGCCGTGGGGCAAGGACGAGAAGCCGTCTACCAAGATGGTGTTCATCGGGCGCAACCTGCCGAAGGACACGATACTCAAGGGCCTTGAGGCGTGCCTCGCGCGCTGATTCCGGTCCGCCACTCCCAGACTCAACGAGGTAGACACAAGATGCCTGCAGCAAAGAAGGCGCCGGCTCGCAAAGCGGCGAAGGCCGCACATAAGAAGATCGCGGTAAAGAAAGTCGTCGCGAAGAAGATTGCGCCGAAGCACAAGCCGGCGAAGAAAGCCGTTGCGACGAAAGCCAAGGCGCCATCCCGGCCGATCAAGGCCGTGAAGAAGCCAATCGCGGTCAAGCCGGCTGCGGCTCGTCCGGTTGCGGTTAAGCCGGTGAGGCCGGTAAAGGCCCCGGAGAAGCGCGCGCCGTTGCGCTCTGCACGGCCCGAGCGCATTCCCGCCGCGGTGGCGCCGACGCCGATGCTCAGTCTCGCGCCGGCCCCAGTCGCGCCGAAAGTCGTGCCGGCGCCGAGTCCGAAGGACCTCGCGGCAGCCCATGAATACCTGCTGGCTCGTTCGGCCACGCGCAGCGAGGAGTCCGTCCTGGTCAACGGCAAACGCCTTCCGACCGAGGGCGAGCTGCTGAAGATGTCAGAGTCGGATTACATGAACGAGCGGCAGCTCGCATTTTTCAAGTACCGCCTGCAGGAGATGGAACGGGAACTGTTGCAGAACGCCGATGAAACGACCGAGCACCTGCGCGAGACGGTCATCGTTCCCGATCCGGCGGACCGCGCGACGATCGAGGAGGAACACGCTCTCGAGCTGCGCACGCGCGATCGCGAGCGCAAGCTGCTGAAAAAAGTGCAACAGGCGCTCGGCCGGATCGAAAGCGGCGAATACGGTTACTGCGAGGAAACAGGCGATCCGATCGGTATTCCGCGATTGCTCGCCCGCCCGACGGCGACGCTCTCCCTCGAAGCGCAGCAGCGCCGCGAGATCAAGCAGAAGATGTACGGCGACTGAGATATGCGACGCCTCCGCTTCGAAGCGGAGATAGCAGTATTGCAATCGAGGAGCGGCCACGAGTGGATCGCGCGCGGCCGTTCCGACGCAGCCGGGCATGCGGGCGCATTGCGCGAAGCAATTAATCCAGCTGGCTGGTACAGCGGTAGCCGACAGGCGGGATAGTCCCTCAGATCAAGGGTTTGGCAGGGAACAATGTTGTTACTATCAGTCGAACCTTGGGCTGCGGCGCCACGTCACGCCGTGGCGCGGCCATGCGCCGCCGAATGCGGCGCGGGCGGGAAGGACGGTCGCTGTGCTCGCGCGTAAGGGGTATAGGTCCGACCTCCCGGAGATGCCGGGACTGCCGTAACCCGGTGTAAGCGGTGCAGCAACGCAACAGACGATTCCGGGCTAACGAGACAAGCGGGCAGCGTGGTTTTTTCCTTCTTCAAAAAGGATCAGAAGGACGCAGACGCGTCCTCGGGCAAGGCGACGTCGCGTCCTGCCAAGCCCGGTCGTCCGCTGGCTGCGCCGGTCAACCGTAACGCTTCGGCAACGCTGCCAAAGTCCCCGAACACCGAAGGCACGCTGCCGGACAAGGATCTCGCCCGCACGTTGGCGATGGAAACGGCCGCCAAGATCGACGCGATCGAGTCCGAGATGGCGCGCGACTTTATGCGCCCGTCGGGTGGCGCACCGATGTTCTCCAATTCGGCGGCCAACTCCACTCTGGGGCGTCTGTCTCAGCAACCGGTCGAGCAGCCTATCCCGACCTCCCTTCCCGCTGGAAAGGGAGTAGCGGCCGAGCTCCTGGATCTCAGTGTCGAGGAATGGCAGGGCAATGCCAACGCCATCGAGATCGGCGAGGGCTCCGGCTCTGCGATCGACGAGGCGGCAATTCTTTTCGCTAACGGCCTGATCGAACCGGCCGAGGCGGGTCTGCGGACCGCGATTCATTCGGACTCGCTCGGCGACTCTGCGCAACGCGCGTGGTTGATGCTGTTCGAGTTGTTTCAGCAGCGTGGTGACAAGGCGGGCTTTGACAACCTGACGATCGAGTACGTGCTGCGGTTTGAAAGCTCGCCGCCGGCATGGATCGATTACAAGGACGACGACGGTTTGGCGCTATCGGGCAAGACGGCAGGCGGTGCGCCGATCGTCCGACTACCCGACGTCGTCGATGCCAACGTCGTCAAGGTGCTCGAGCAATTGAAGAACTACTCGGCGCAGCATCAGTCGCTCACGCTCGACACGTCCTCGGTGCGCGAAATCGACCTGGTGGGCGCGGAGCGGCTGCTAAGGGTCATCAATGCGTTCCGACGGGCGAGCCATGAACTGCTCGTACTCGGCGCTGACCAGCTGATCACGCCGCTGCGCGCGGCGGTCGAGCCCGGTCGCCGGGACCAGAGCGACGCCGCATGGATGCTGCTGCTCGAGGTGTTCCGGCTGCTGCAGCGTCAGCACGACTTCGAGGAAACCGGAATCCAGTATTGCATCACCTACGAGGTGTCACCGCCGTCGTGGGAGCCGCCTCCGCCGAGTCTCAAAACGCGTGCAGCCACGCCGGCCGACCGGCCGATCGAGAGCGACGACGGACTGCATTGGCGCGGCCTGGTTCGTGGCAACGGCGAGCCGCAGTTCGGGCGCCTATTGACTGCGGCGAAGACCGAAAAGCGACTCACCGTCGACTGCACCTATCTGAAGCGGGTCGAGTTTGCGACCGCAACGTCGCTCCTGTCACAGCTGACCAAGTTGCGGCAGGGCGGCGTGACCGTCGAATTCCGCAACCTCAACACCTTGGTCGCTGCCTTGTTCACGCTGCTCGGCGTGGACATGGTGGCCGACGTGCAGTTGCGTCGACTCTAATCAGCCCCATCTAGACTCGCGGGCCGTCGCTTCGGCCGGAGTCCACCATGGAAGCCTTTCACGGAACGACAATCGTGTCCGTCCGCCGCGGCGATGCCGTCGCGCTGGGCGGCGATGGGCAGGTCACGCTCGGCAATATTGTCGTCAAGCAGACCGCACGCAAGGTGCGGCGCCTGTACCACGATCGGATCCTCGCGGGTTTCGCCGGGGCAACCGCCGATGCGTTCACATTGTTTGAGCGTTTCGAGGCCAAGCTCGAGAAGCACCAGGGCAACCTGGTGCGCTCGGCGGTGGAGCTAGCGAAGGACTGGCGCACCGACCGTATCCTGCGCCGGCTCGAGGCGATGCTCGCGGTCGCGGATCGCGAGTCTTCGCTGATCATTACCGGCAACGGCGATGTACTCGAGCCCGAATTTGGCCTGATCGCGATCGGCTCCGGCGGTCCGTATGCTCAGGCAGCGGCCCGTGCCCTGCTCGACCACACCGAAATGGCGCCGGCGGAAATCGTCAAGAAGGCACTGACGATCGCCGGCGACCTGTGCATCTACACCAACCAGAGCCACACGATCGAGTCGCTCGACTGAGCGACGCGAGTAAGCCCCTCATGTCTTTGATCTGCGCCTGCCCGCCCGGCCGCTCCGAAGGGCGGGCGCCTAACTTTTTCGCTGCCAGTGCACGTGCGACCGCGCAGCGGTCGCGTACACGAGCAGCGCCGCTGCCATGATGACCCCACGAGAAATCGTCCACGAACTGAACAAGAACATCGTCGGTCAGGACCGCGCCAAGCGCGCGGTTGCGGTCGCATTGCGCAACCGCTGGCGGCGTCAGCAGGTGGCCGATCCGCTACGCGCCGAGATCACGCCGAAGAACATCCTGATGATCGGTCCCACCGGTGTCGGCAAGACCGAGATCGCGCGGCGCCTCGCTCGACTCGCGGATGCGCCGTTCATCAAGGTCGAGGCGACGAAATTCACGGAGGTCGGCTATGTCGGCCGCGACGTCGATACGATCATCCGCGACCTCGTGGACATCTCCGTCAAACAGACCCGCGAGAGCGAAATGCGCAAGGTGGCCACGCGCGCGCAGGACGCAGCCGAAGACCGCATCCTCGACATCCTGGTGCCGCCGGCGCGGGATGTCGGCTTCGCCTCTGCCGGCCGCGAGGACCAGAGTGCCACGCGGCAGAAGTTCCGCAAGAGGCTGCGCGAAGGAGAGCTCGATGACAAGGAAATCGACATCGAGGTGAGCGCCGTTGCGGCGCCTTTGGAGGTGATGGCCCCACCGGGCATGGAGGAACTGACGCAACAGATCCAGTCGATGTTCGCAAACATGGGCCGGGAACGACGCAAGTCGCGCCGCATGCGCATCGCCGAAGCCATCAAGGCCCTCACCGATGAAGAGGCCGCCCGGTTAATCAACGACGACGATCTGAAGACGCGCGCGCTGGCCAATGCCGAATCCAACGGGATCGTGTTCATCGACGAGATCGACAAGATCGCTTCCCGCTCTGAACTGCAGGGCGCTGACGTGTCGCGACAGGGCGTTCAGCGCGACCTGCTGCCGCTGGTCGAGGGCACGACAGTGAATACCAAGTACGGTATGGTCAAGACCGACCACATCCTGTTCATCGCGTCCGGTGCGTTCCACCTGGCACGGCCATCGGATCTGATCCCGGAAATGCAGGGGCGCTTCCCGATCCGTGTCGAACTCGATTCGCTGACCGTCGAGGACTTCGAGCGAATCCTGAAGAACACCGACGCCAGCCTCACCGAGCAGTACCGCGCGCTGCTGGGCACCGACGGCTGCGAACTGAAGTTCACGGACGAAGGCATCCACCGGATTGCCGAGATCGCCTATGCGGTCAACGAGAAGACCGAGAACATCGGCGCGCGGCGCCTGTACACGGTGATCGAGAAACTGCTGGAGGAGGTGTCGTTCGAGGCCGGCAGCGCGGGCAAGGGGGCGATCACGATTGACTCGACCTACGTCGATGCGCGCCTAGCAGATCTGGCGAGCAACGAGGACCTCGCGCGTTACGTGCTGTAGCAGCGCGCCTGACAAGTCCCGTAGGCGAAGCCCGGGATCGCGACGTCGGTTGATCCAGGCCGCGTTCCGCCATGACCGGCAGCCGCCATCGCCGGGCGATGTGCCGCCGTGGCCCGGCCGATAGAATCGACTATCGCAGGAGCTAGATGATGATTCGAGTCTTCACTGCTGCCGCGCTGCTTGCCGTATGCGCGACGGCTACGGGCCAGGTGCAGGTCAAGGACGCGTGGGCGCGTCCAGCTTTACCCGGTCAGAGCGCCACTGGTGCGTTCATGTCGCTGTTGTCTTCCGACGGCGCGCGGCTACTCGGCATATCGAGCCCGGTCGCCGGCCTGGTGGAGATCCACGAAATGGTGATGGACGGCAACGTGATGAGGATGCGTCCGGTGCCGGCGCTCGAATTGCCGGCTGGAAAGACGGTCGAGTTGAAGCCGGGTGGCTATCACGTGATGCTGATGGAGCTGAAACGGCCGCTCGCGGTCGGTGAAAAGGTGCGCCTCGAGCTGCGGCTCGAAACTCGCGACAAGCGGCTCGTCACGCAACCGGTCGAGGCCAGCGTGGCGAACCACAGTCCCGGCGCGACCAACGCCGGCGGCGAGCACAAGCACTGACTGGGTGCAGGTTGGTGAGCAGGCTGATCTCAGGCGGCCGGCCGCACCGACCATTGCGCAAGGCTGAGAGTGCGGCGCTGAAGCAAGACTGACGCGGCGTCCGGACGACGCCTGCAGCGCCAGCCCTGTCAAGCTGCACTCGCCGTGTAATTGCCTGCCTGCGACAGCGCGGCCTGGACGTCCTCGACGGACAGTGGCGCCGGCGTCTCCACCGTCGCCTGCGGCGGATCGAGCGTCACGGTCGCATCGTCGGCCACCGTCTTGAGCGCGCGCGTGACCCGCGCGACGCAGCCGCCGCAGTGCATGCCCTCAATTCGAAACGTCTGCTGAATTCCCACTCTCCAGTGTCTCATCGACATGCTACGCCGCTGCGGCGACCATGGTGGTTGCGGAGTCCGCGAGATCGATCGAGTTAACATCCGTTGCCGGAAGGGCGTTTCTGACGCCGCGACTGGCGCACACGCCGATTTACACCATCGTCCGCCGGAACGCCATGGACACCGCGCACATGTCACCGCAGCTCAAGGCCGACATCCTTTCCGAGGCGCTGCCTTATATTCGTCGGTTCCATGGCAAGACGATCGTCGTCAAGTACGGCGGCAACGCAATGATCGATCAGAACCTGAAGGAAGCCTTCGCGCATGACGTCGTGCTGCTGAAGCTAGTCGGTATGAATCCCATCGTCGTGCACGGCGGAGGGCCGCAGATCGACGAGGCGCTCGAGCGCGTCGGCAAGAAGTCCACCTTCATTCAGGGCATGCGCGTCACCGATGCCGAGACGATGGAAGTTGTCGAATGGGTACTCGCCGGCGAAGTGCAGGGCGAACTCGTGATGTTGATCAATGCGTTCGGCGGTCAGGCCGTCGGGCTGACCGGGAAGGACGGCGGTTTGATCCGCGCGCGCCGGCTGCGAATGCCGGATAAAGACGATCCCGCGAAGAGTCACGACATCGGTCAGGTCGGAGAGATCGACGCGATCAACCCGGCGGTTGTCAAGGCGCTGCAGGACGACGCTTTTATCCCGGTGATTTCGCCGATCGGCTTCGGCGAAGATGGACTGTCCTACAACATCAATGCCGACGTCGTTGCCGGAAAGATCGCCGAAATTCTGAAAGCCGAAAAGCTGGTCATGTTGACCAATACGCCGGGCGTGCTCGACAAGGGCGGAAATCTGCTGACCGGACTGACCGCGCGCGAGATCGACGATCTATTTGCCGACGGCACGATCTCCGGCGGCATGCTGCCGAAGATTTCCTCGGCGCTGGAAGCCGCGAAGAGCGGAGTCAACGCGGTCCACATCATCGACGGCCGTGTCGATCATTGCCTGCTGCTCGAGATCCTGACCGATCAGGGTGTCGGCACGATGATCAAGAGTCATTGAAGGCCGGTGCCCGGAAAATCGGCCGCAGGCAGTCGCCGGTTCGCAGCCGCCGCTCGAATCCGACTGAAGTGCCCCCCCGCGCCGTCGCCCGCGCCTGTGTGGCTGTTCGACCTCGACGATACGTTGCACGACGCGTCGTTCGCTATCTTCGATGCGATCGACCGGCGCATGACCGACTATGTCGAACGCGCGCTGGGCGTTGAACGCGCCGAAGCGAATCGCTTGCGCCTGCTGTACTGGCGCCGCTATGGCGCGACCCTGCTCGGCCTTGTGCGGCACCACGGAGTCGATGCCGGACACTTTCTGCGCGAGACTCATGACTTCAGCGTCGCCGGACTGCTGCGCGCCGAGCGCGGTCTGGGACGCTTATTCGCGCGGCTCGCCGGCCGCAAGGTGCTGCTGACCAATGCGCCGCACGCTTACGCCGGCGCGGTCCTCCGCGGCCTGGCGCTGCATCGCCATATTCGCGGCCGGTACACGATCGAGTCGATGCGTGTGCACGGCACTTTCCGGCCCAAGCCGTCGCGCCTGATGTTGCGCGTGCTGCTGGCTCGCGAGAGGGTGGCGCCGCAGCGCGCAATCCTGGTTGAGGACTCACCTGCCAACATCAGGGCAGCGCGCGCACTCGGGCTGCGAACGGTCTGGATTACGCGCCATGGCCGGAGCGGCCGAGCTCGTCGGAGTAGCGCAGCGGCGGGGATGCGGATAACTTCGCTGCATGAGTTGATGCGGCGTACCCCACGCCGCTGAGCCGCGCGCGCCGAAGCGCTAAGCTCGCGTTTCCACTTCACGGCAGCAGGTTCCCGATATGGCACGTCCCGGTTTGATACGCAGGTTCTTTCGCGGAATCTGGTCGGCCATCGATTTTTCACGGCGACTCGTGTTAAATCTGCTCTTCCTGCTGATTGTCGGCCTGATCCTGTTCGCCTGGCTCTCCTCGGACACGCCGCCACGGCTGGCGCCGGATACCGCGCTGATCGTGAATATCCAGGGCGACGTCGTCGAGGAGTACACGGTCGGAGCGCAGGAGGCGGCGCTGGCCGAAGCCTTGGGACGAGACCGTTTCGAGACGCGGCTGCGGGATGTGCTTCTGGCGCTGGACGGTGCCGCCCGGGATCCGCAGATCACTCGTGTCGTGCTCGTGCTGGACGACATGGACAAGGCGGGCCTGGCGACGTTGAGGGAGATGGCCGCAGCGGTCGAACGGGTGCGGGGGGCAGGCAAGCCGGTCGTCGCCTGGGCCGAGTCTTATACGCAGGGACAGTACTTTCTCGCGTCTCATGCCGACGAGGTCTATCTTCATCCGTCGGGCGCACTGCTGCTGCGGGGCATCGGCGGGACCCGCGGCTATTACAAGGAGCTGCTCGAGAAGGTCGGCGTGAAGGTCAATACCTTTCAGGCCGGTCGCTACAAGAGCTTCGGCGAACCGTTCACCCGCACGGGCCCGTCGCCCGAAGCGCAGGAGGCAGAGGCCTTCCTGCTTAACGGGCTGTGGTCTACGTGGCTTGCCGACGTCGAACGCGCGCGCAAGCTCAAGCCGGGGACGGTCATGGCTGCGCTCAATGACCTGCCGCAGCGGCTGCAGGGGACCGGTGGTGACATCGCCAGCCTCGCACTGAAGGAAAAAATGATCGACGGCCTGATGCGCCGAGACGAGTTCAGGGCGCTGATGATCGAGCGCGGTGCGCCACGCAGTGAGCAGGACGCGTCCACCTTTCGCCAGATCTCGATGTATCCGTATCTGCGCTATGTGTCGCGGCCCGCGGTCGGCGATGCGGTCGGCGTCGTCGTGGCCCAAGGTGAGATCGTCGACGGCGATGCCCGCAAGGGCACGATCGGCGCTCGTGCGGCAGCCGAGCTGATCCAACGCGCACGTGAAGACAGCGGGATCAAGGCTCTAGTGGTGCGCATCGACTCTCCGGGCGGAAGCGCCTTCGCGTCGGAGTTGATCCGCGAGCAGCTCGACCTGACCCGGAAGGCTGGCAAGCCGGTCGTGGTGTCGATGGGTGACGTGGCCGCCTCCGGCGGCTACTGGATCGCGATGGGTGGCGACGAGGTCTTGGCCGATCCGGCGACGATCACCGGCTCGATCGGTGTTTTCGCGTTGGTGCCGAATTTCGCCGGCACGATGGAGAAACTCGGAATCAATACTGCCTCGAATGGAACCACCTGGATCGCCGATGCCACTGATCTGACCCGGCCGCTCGACAAGCGGCTCGCGCAGATCGTCGACCTCGGCATTGGGCACACCTACCGCGAGTTTCTCGAAGTCGTCGCGGCCAACCGCAAGTCCACGGCGGAGAAGGTCAACGAAGTGGCTCAAGGCCGCGTCTGGACCGGCACCCAGGCCAAGGAGCGCAACCTGGTCGATGGGCTCGGCGGCCTCGACGAGGCGGTCAAGTCCGCCGCGCATCGCGCGGGGCTGCCCGACCGTGTTCGCGTCGAGTACGTTGAACCCGAGCGCCGCGGCCTCGACCGCTACCTGTCGCTTTTCCTCGGCCAACTCGGCGCTGAACTGCGGGACGACCTAGGCTGGGACGGGCTGGCGCGGCTGCTGACCGGCTCGCTGCCACCCCCGGCCCCGCGACAGCTGAAACTTCTGCTCGAAGCGCCTGAGCATCCGACTCGCGCACTCGCTTATTGCTTTTGCGATCTGCGCTGAGCCGATCGATCGGTAAGGCGCCCGCGAGGGCGCCAATTCCGACGGTCGTGAGCCTGCCGGTCATCCGGAAGACTGTTCGCGGCTGCGGCTTTCCGGGGTAGTATGCCTTCACGTCCGGCCGGTCCGGACCCTCGTTCACACCCCATCCGCCATGGAAATCCCGAGTTCGATCGCTGCGCGCAAGCCGGGCGCGCGCAAGCTGCAAATTCTGCAGACGCTCGCGACGATGCTCGAAGACCCGAAGGGCGAAAAGGTTACGACCGCTGCGCTGGCGGCGCGCCTCGGCGTTTCGGAGGCGGCGCTCTATCGGCACTTTGCCAGCAAGGCCCAGATGTTCGAAGGGCTGATTGAGTTCATCGAGACCACGGTGTTCGGCCTGATCAACGAGATCAGCGCGCGTGAAACCTCCGGCTTACGTCAGGTGCGCTCGATCATTGCGATGCTGTTGGAGTTTGCGCAGACCAACAAGGGTATGACGCGTGTGTTGATCGGCGATGCCTTGGTCAACGAGAACGAACGGCTGCAGGAGCGCATCAACCAGCTGATCGAGCGCATCGAGGCGTCGCTGAAGCAGAGCTTCCGCGTGGCGGCGACCGACGGAGAGCTCACCGACGGTTTCGATTCCGGCGCGCGCGCCGCGCTGATCGTTGCCTTTGTCGTCGGCCGCTGGCACCGCTTCGCGAAAAGCGGGTTCCGTAAGGCGCCGGCAGAGGCGCTCGAAGTGCAGCTGCCGACGCTTGTGACTTAGGCTTCAGCGGCCGGCAACGGCCGTCGCCGACCTGCCAGCACGTTCATCGCTGAGCGCATACCGGGCAAGCCGGGTCGCGGGGTACGCGCACGGCGTGCCACTGCATCGCGAGTGCATCGAGCATTAGCAATCGGCCGACCAGTGCGGTGCCCGCATTGGCGGCGAGCTTCAGCGCCTCGGCTGCCTGCATCGTGCCGATGATCCCGGTCAGCGGCGCAAACACTCCCATGATCGAACACAGTTCGTCTTCGCCGTCACCCGGCGGAAAGAGGCAGGCGTAGCACGGCGAGTCCGCGCGCCTGACGTCGAACGATGCAATCTGCCCGTCGAAGCGGATGGCGGCACCGGACACGAGCGGCCGATGATGCACGACACAAGCGCGGTTCAGCGCGTGACGCGTTTCAAAGTTGTCCGAACAGTCGAGCACGACGGTCGCCTGCGCCGTGAGCGAGTCGAGCGCTGCCGCGTCGGCGCGCTCCCCTACGGCGACGATGCGGACCTCCGGGTTCAGAGCCGCGAGCGTCTCACGGCCGGACTGCGCCTTCGCGACGCCGATTCGCTCGGTCGTGTGCAGGATCTGACGCTGCAGGTTGGTGAGGTCGACACGATCACCATCGACCAGAGTGAGCGTGCCGACGCCGGCCGAGGCCAGATAGAACGCCGCCGGCGAGCCGAGCCCGCCGGCCCCGATGACGAGCATGTGCGCAGCGCGCAGTTGCTCCTGGCCTTCGACGCCGATCTCGTTCAGCAGGATGTGGCGCGAATAGCGCAGAAGTTGGTCATCGTCCACGGCGGAAAGACTATCGCAGAATCTCCAGCGCAAACGCCAGTTGCCCACAGCGGAAGTGACGAGGCCGGCAAAGGCGACGTGATCCGTCCGTTCACAAAAGAAAAGGGCCGCACGCGCGGCCCTTTCAGTGAGGTGCCTCGACCTCAGCGTGGCGCCTTGGCGACGCTTTCGGCCTTGGGCTTGGCCGTTTCGACCGGCCTGCCCTTGAGCGCGTTCAAGGCCTGCTGTAATTGATAATCATCAGTGCTGCCGAATTCGTAACGTCGCGTGGGTGCCGCCTTTTCCGCTGGCGCGTCAACTGGAGCGGGCTGCGCCGCCGCGCCCGGCGGAGTGGTGGCGCGGCGCGCGGCATCCTCGGCCTTGTTGCTCTCGAGGTGGCGCATCAGATCCGCCTCGCGCACATTGAAGCCCGAGAAGTTGCCTTCCGGCGTGTCCTCGACCGCGAGATCCGGAACGATCCCCTTCGCTTGGATCGAGCGGCCGCTCGGGGTGTAGTAGCGCGCGGTCGTCAGCTTGATGGCCGCCGGCCCTTCACCTTCGAGCCGAAGCGGAATGATGGTTTGCACCGAGCCCTTGCCGAATGTCTGGGTGCCGATGATATTGGCGCGCTTGTGGTCCTGCAGCGCGCCGGCAACGATTTCGGACGCCGACGCCGAGGCGCCGTTGACCAGAACGACCATCGGCACGCTCTTGATCTGCGGCGGCAGCTTCTGCAGCACGTCCTCACCGCGGCCGCGCAAATAGTCCTCGGGTGATGCGACGAAGCGGCGGCGGGAATCTTCATTGCGTCCGTCGGTGGAAACCACCAGCGCGCGCGCCGGCAGGAATGCCGCCGAAACGCCGACTGCAGAGTGCAGAAGTCCGCCAGGGTCATTGCGCAGGTCGAGCACGAGTCCCTTCAGCGGCGCCTGCTTGTAAAGCTCGCCGATCTGCCGAACCAGGTCATCAACCGTGCGCTCCTGGAACTGGGAGATGCGGATGAAGCCGTAGCCTGGCTCGATCAACTTCGCGCGCACAGATTGCACGCGAATCACATCGCGCATTAGCTTGAACTCGAGCGGCTTGTCCTCGCCCTTTCGCGCAACCGACAGGGTGATCGAAGTGCGCGGCTTCCCGCGCATTAGCTTGACCGCTTCGGGCAGCGTCATACCGCGGGTCAGCTTGTCGTCGATCTTGATGATCAAGTCGCCGGCCTTGACCCCGGCACGAGCGGCCGGAGTGTCGTCGATCGGTGTAATCACCTTGATCACGCCGTCTTCGGCGCCCACCTCGATGCCCAGTCCGCCGAATTCGCCCTGCGTGCTGGACTGCATGTCCTTGAATGCGTCCGCGTCGAGGAAGGCCGAATGCGGATCGAGCCCGGCGAGCATCCCGGAGATCGCTTCCTGCATCAGCTTCTTGTCGTCGACCGGCTCGACGTAGTTCTGCTTGACCGCCCCGAAGACCTCGGTGAACTGGCGAATCTCTTCCAGCGGGATCTGGCCGCGGTTGTCGCGGAACGCGTACGCGGAAATTCCGAGGCTGACCAGGACGCCGGCGATGACGCCGGTTCCTATGAGCCCAACACTGCGAAGCCTGCCAGCCATTTCACCTCCGGAAGCGGGACGCGAACTTAAGTCGCAATCCTTAAGGGCACCTTAGCGCGCCGCAACCCAGGTGAGCGGGTCAAAAGGGCGGCCCTGGAAACGTAGTTCGAAGTATAGGCCGGGGGCCTCGTTGCCACCGGTATTTCCGACCGACGCTACGACTTCTCCGACAGCAACTTTGTCGCCAACGTTCCGCAGAAGCGCCTCATTGTTTCCGTAGATCGAGAGGTAGCCTTCCCCGTGGTCGATCACCAGCAGATTGCCGAAACCTCGCAGCCAATCGGCAAAGACGACCTGACCGCTGCCGACCGACCTAACGTCAGCGCCTTCAGCCGCACGGATGAAGATTCCCTTTGACGGCGGCAGCGCGGCACTGCCGTCTCCTTTGCGCGGGGCGCCAAAGCGGGCTGCGATGCTGCCTTGAACCGGAAGCGACAGGCGACCCCGTTGCTGCGCAAACCCCGTGCCAGTCTCGACCGGGGCAGGGGGCGTCACAGCGCCTGGCTTCGGCGCTTTCTCCGGGCGCGCGCTCCGAGCGGACTCGCGCTCATTGCGCTGTCGGGCCGCCTCTTCCTTGCGACGCTGCTCCGCCAGCAGTGCCGTGATGCGATCGATCAGGGACGACAAGCGCGCGTCGTCGCGCTCAAGCCGCGCTATCGATTGACGCTGGCCTTCGGCCTGCTTTGCGAGCTGATCCCGTGTTCGCTGGCGTTGCTGCTTCTCCAGTTGCAGCAACTGCCTGCTTTGGGCTTCATCTTGCTCGATAACGCCGAGTTCAGCGCGTTTCTGCTCCGATTGTTGCTGCAGGTCAGCGAGCTCGACACGGCGTAGCTGGAGCTGGCTGACCGAATCCTGCGCAGCCTGGCCGAGATACGACAGGTACTGTCCATCGCGACTCAGCTGGTTCGGATCATCGCCTTCGAGCAGCAGCTGCAGCGGATCGCGCAAGTTGAGCCTTTGCATCTGCCGCAGCAGCTCGTCGCGGCGACTCTGCTGCTCTTTCTGCCGACTCGCGGCATCCTGTTCGCGTGCGACAAGCACGGCGATCTGACGTTCCACTCGCTGCCGCTCGGCGCCGAGTTCTCGCAGGCGGCGATTCGTCTTCGAAATCGCAATCTCTGCCTTGGCAAGCGCGTCAGTGTTGGCCGAACGCGTGGTTTCGGTCGCAGCAAGTTGGCGTTTCAGTTTCTCCAGGTCGAGCTTCAGCGCCTGCTGTTCGCGGCGCAATTCGCTTTGCTGCTGCTGCGGAGTCGCCGGTGGCTTCGCTCCCGCGTCCGGCTTGGCCGCTGGCGCGCGTGTGGCGCCTGGCTTCGTCGCGGCCGCGCCGGGCGGTGCTGGTGTTGTTGTCGGCTTACGTTCTTCGGCGGCGTGCGGCGAGAGCGGAACGAAAATGGCCGCCGATACTGCAAGCGCCGCCAGGCGCGGGGCGCGTATCGCGCTCAAGCGCCCGGCTGGGACTTGCCCTGCGCTGCAACCGCCGCCGTCGCACGCGCGATCTCCTCGGCGTCGCCCAGGTAATAGTGACGCAGCGGCTTCAGGCCGGCGTCGAGTTCGTAAACCAGCGGCCGTCCCGTAGGAATGTTGAGGCTAACGATGTCGTCATCCGAAATGTTGTCGAGGTATTTGATCAGCGCACGCAACGAGTTGCCGTGTGCCACAACGCTGACCCGACGACCGCGCTGGATCGCAGGTGCAATCGAATCCTTCCAGAACGGCAGCACGCGTGCGACCGTATCCCGCAAGCATTCGGTAGCCGGGATATCGGCCGGCGCAAGATGCCGGTAGCGCGGGTCGCGTGCCGCCGAGCGAGGATCATCCGGGCTGAGCGACTCCGGCGCCACCGCGTAGGCACGCCGCCAGATCAGGACCTGCTCTTCGCCGAAACGCGCGGCAGTCTCGGCCTTGTTCAGACCCTGCAGCGCGCCGTAATGACGCTCGTTCAGGCGCCAGCTGTGGACTACCGGCAGCCACATCCGATCCATCATGTCGAGCGTGATCCAGAGCGTGCGAATCGCACGCCGCAGGACTGAGGTGTAGGCAATGTCGAAGTCGTAGCCTTCCGCGCGAAGGAGTTCGCCAGCGGCGCGCGCTTCCTTGCAGCCGTTGTCGGTCAGGTCGACGTCAGTCCAGCCGGTGAAGCGGTTTTCGAGGTTCCATTGGCTTTCGCCATGGCGTAGCAGTACGAGCTTGTACATGGTCAGGCCGAGTTCAGCGGTGGCCTATTCTATAATTCACAGCTTTTCAGACCGCCGTTCCGCCCTCCACGCAGCCCGGTTCATTCGCATCCGCAGTTTGGGTCGCCAGTGGCCGGCCGAGCCGGGGAGCGAGAAGCGCCACCCCGAGCAACTCTCCGGATCTTCCGTGCAGTTCTTCATCGACAACATCGTTCTGATCGCCGTTGCGTTCGCCAGCGGCGCAATGCTCGTCTGGCCGCTGATACGCAGTCGGGCAGGCGGCCCGACGCTGACTACGCTGCAGGCGACGCAACTGATCAATACACGCAACCCCCAGATCGTCGATCTGCGCAACGCTGACGACTTCACCAAGGGATCGCTGCCGAACGCGCGCAATCTGCCGTCCGACAAGCTTGCGACCCGACTCGCTGAGCTGAAGAAAGACAAGCCGGTCCTGCTCGTCTGTGCTACCGGCGCGGCCGCCGCACGGATCGCCGCGATGCTGCGCAGCCAGGGATTTGCGGAGGTCTTCGTCCTCGGCGGCGGGCTTGCGGCGTGGCGTGAGGCCGGCCTGCCGCTGCGCAGCTGACGATGCGGGAATTGGCGTGAACCCTGTCGTGATGTACAGCTCGGCCGTGTGCCCGTACTGCCTGCGCGCCGAAGCTCTGCTGAAAGCGCGCGGAGTGGGGTCGATCGAGAAGGTGCGCATCGACCTCGATCCGGTTCGGCGCGACGAGATGGTCGCGCGCACTGGCCGACGCACGGTGCCGCAGATTTTTATCGGTGAGACCCATATAGGCGGCTTCGACGAACTGTCGGCACTCGATCGCGAAGGCAAGCTCGTGCCTCTGCTCTGCGCCTAACCATTTCAACCCGTGCCGATGCGGTTCAGCCGCCGGCGAGACCAGGACGACCATGACCGATACTTCACCCGCCGCAGCAGCGCCGAATCAGCCCGTGTTCCAGATTCAGCGCATCTATCTGAAGGACGCATCGCTGGAGATGCCGAACGCGCCTGGGATCTTCCTCGAAAGCGAGAACCCCAAGGTCGATGTGCAGCTGGAAGTGTCCGATTCGTCCGTGATCGAGGCGCTGCACGAAGTGGTCGTTCGTGTGACCGTGACGGCGAAGGTCAAGGACAAGGTCCTTTTCCTTGTCGAAGGCAAGCAGGCTGGCATCTTCGAGATCCGCAACGTGCCGGCCGAGCAAAAGCCGGCGGTGATCGGCATCGTCTGTCCCGGCATCGTCTACCCGTACCTGCGCGCCAACATCGCCGATCTGATTACCCGCACCGGCTTGCCTCCGATCAATCTCGCGGAAATCAATTTCGAAGCGTTCTATCAGCAGCGGATGGCTGCAGCCGCGCAGCAGCGCACGCAGGTGGTCGCTGCACCCGCGGCCAACGGCAACGGCGCGGCAAACGCCTGAGGAGCCGATGACAAACGTCGCGGTGCTCGGCGCAGGCGCGTGGGGCACGGCGATGGCGTGCGCGCTGGCAGCGCGCCATCGCGTCGTGCTGTACGCGCGCGATCCGCGGCAGGCGCAGCAGATGCGAGATGCGGGCGGCAACGAGCGCTACCTGCGCGGTGTGCGGCTGCCGCGCAGGCTGATCATCGTCGATGACTTCGACGCGGCGGTACGTCATGCCGGCTCCGGGCTGCTGATCATCGCGACACCGACGCGGGCCCTTGGCGACATCTGCGTCCGGTTGGCCGCGGCAAGCACATCGGGTGCGACCGCCTGGCTATGCAAGGGCTTCGAGGAGGAGCGTCACCTGCTGGCCCATGAAGTGGTGGAGCGCGCCTGGCCCGAGGCGTCGGGGCGCAGCGGCCCACTATCGGGGCCGAGCTTCGCGCTCGAGGTCGCACAAGGCCTGCCGACTGCGCTGACAGTAGCCGGCGGCGCCGAGTTCTGTTCCACCGTGACGGCGGCACTGCACGACGGGCCGCTGCGCATCTATTCGTCCCCGGACGTCATCGGCGTCGAGGTCGGCGGCGCGTTGAAAAACGTGCTAGCGATCGCGACCGGTATCAGCGACGCCCTGAAGCTGGGCCACAACGCGCGCGCAGCGCTTATTACCCGCGGCCTGGCGGAAATGACCCGACTTGGCATGGCACTCGGCGCCCGCCCCGACACATTTATGGGGCTGACGGGCGTCGGCGACCTGATCCTCACCGCAACCGGCGATCTTTCGCGCAACCGCCAAGTGGGGCTTGGACTCGGCCTCGGGCGGCCGATCGCAGACGTCGTCGATCAGCTTGGCCATGTGGCCGAGGGCGTGCGCTCGGCGCCGGCGGTGCTGGCCCGCGGCCGCGCGCTTGACGTGCAGATGCCGATCACCGAGGCGGTGTGCGCGGTGCTTGCGGGCGCGTCGACGCCGCGCGAGGCGCTCGAGAGCCTGCTGGCGCGCGATCCCAAGCCCGAAAGCGTGCTGCCGTGAGCTTCGCCGCGTTAAGCATCTTCTGCGGATCGCAGTCAGGCGCCCGACCGGAATACCTGGCCGCCGCGCGCGAACTTGCTCAGGTGCTGACGTCTCGCGGGCTCACTGCGGTTTACGGTGGTGGTCAGGTCGGCATGATGGGTGCGCTCGCCGAGGAGATGCTCGCGCGCGGTGGCAGTGTCGTCGGCATCATCCCGCGGCACCTGATGCGGCCCGAGGTTGCGCATCGCAGCCTCACTGAGCTGCAGGTCGTCGAGTCGATGCACCAGCGCAAGCGCGCGATGGCCGACCGCAGCGATGCGTTCATCGTGTTGCCCGGCGGCTATGGCACGCTCGAAGAAATGTTCGAGATGGTTACCTGGCTGCAGCTGCAACTGCAGTCCAAGCCCGTCGGAATCCTCAATGTCGAAAGCTACTTCGACCATCTGCTCCAGTTCTTGCGCCACGCGGCGCAGGAGGAGTTCATCCGGGCGGAGCACTGGGACCTGCTCATTGTCGATCACACGCCGGAGCTGCTGATCGACCGACTCGAGCTGCATGCACGGCAGATGGCTCGCACGCATCCGGCATCGGTGAGCCAACGGCTCAGCTGATCAGCCGCTATCGCCCGCCGGCGAAATCGAGCTGGCGCCACGCCTCATAGACGACGATCGCAACCGCATTCGACAGGTTGAGGCTGCGGTTGCCCGGTCGCATCGGCAGACGCAGCCGATGCGCCCCGTCGAAGCGATCTCGTACCGACGGATCAAGTCCGCGCGATTCGCTGCCGAAGACCAGCCAGTCGCCCTCGGCGTAGGCCGTGGCCGTGTACGGTTGAGCGCCATGCGTCGTGCAGCAGAACAGGCGCGTCGGCGGCGGGGCTTCTTGTCGCAAAAGTGCCTCGAAGTCTTCGTGCAGTCGAACCTCGGCGTACTCGTGATAATCGAGACCGGCGCGTCGCAGCTGCTTGTCCGTAAGGTCGAACCCGAGCGGCCGGACAAGGTGCAGAC
>DATEZE010000238.1:0-3704 GCA_035255845.1 Burkholderiaceae bacterium
GAGCGGTCCTGCACCACACGAGGGACCTGCGGTCGGCCTGCGCCGAGTACTTTCGGGTGTTGAAACCTGGCGGATGCCTGCTCGCACTCCGTGAGCATGTGATATCGCGGCCTGAGGACTTGACCGCGTTCTTCGAGGTGCATCCATTGCACCGGTACTACGGCGGCGAAAACGCCTACACCCTTGATCGTTACGTACAGGCACTGGTCGATCCGGGCTTTGCGCTCTCGCGCGTCTTGGCGCCGCTCGATAGCGCGATCAACTTCGCTCCTCACAGTCAGGCGACACTGATCGATGAGATCGCCGGCCGGGTCGGGCAGCGAGTTCCGGGAGCTGGTGGTCTGGTCGGCCGGCTCCTTCGGCTGCGACCGATATGGGCTATCGCGCGAACGGCGCTGCGACCGGTGGACCATCGCCCGGGTCGGCTCTATTCGTTCATCGCACACCGGCCGGCATGATGACCCACGTCGTCGTGACGGGTGCCGCAGGGTTCATCGGGCGACATTTGTGCCGCCTGCTTGCCGCAAGCGGGAGATCGGTCGTCGGCCTTGGTCATGGGGATTGGCCGCAGGAGGACGTCGAGGCTGCGGGTATCAGGGCCTGGAAGAGCGGTGAGGTCGATAGCTCCAGCCTTGACGAACTGGCGGCAAAATACGGTACACCCGCGCAGGTGTTTCACCTCGCGGGTGGTTCCTCAGTCACGGTTTCACTGCGGGACCCGCGGGGCGACTTCCTGCGCAGCGTGGGTTCCACGGTGGAGTTGCTCGACTGGCTGCGACGCGAAGCTCCGTCGGCAGGACTGACCGCCATTTCGAGCGCAGCGGTGTATGGGACTGGACATCACGGTGCGATTCGAGAAGATGCGCCGCTTCGCCCGCAATCGCCCTACGGGCACCACAAGCAGATGATGGAGGGACTGCTGCAATCGTATGCGCAGAGCTTCGGTACACGATCCGTGATTGTCCGATTGTTCTCCGTGTATGGGGCGGGCCTGCATAAGCAGTTGTTATGGGACCTGTGTTCTCGGTTGGCACGGGGCGTCCAACGCGTGGAATTGCAGGGCAGCGGCGAAGAGGTGCGCGACTGGACTGACGTGCGCGACACGGTGCGGGCAATCGAGATTGTTTCACCCAAGGCAAGCACCGAAGTCCCGGTGATCAACGTCGGAACGGGCATCGGAACTCCGGTGCGCGAGATCGCGCGTCTGACGGCGGCTGCGTGGAGCGGAGATGCCGCTCCCGTGGCGGCTTCATTCAGCGGCCTTCGGCGCGAGGGCGATCCGTTCGGGCTGCAGGCGGATGCGAGCCGCCTGAGCGCGCTCGGGTTTTCGTGGACGATCCCCCTGCCGCAGGGGATAGAAGACTATGTGCGCTGGTTCCGCGCACAGGCGGATCGCACCGCGTGATACGTGTTGGATTCGGCTTGATCGGCGGCGGGCGTGGCACCGGTGGTTACAACTACCTGTTGAACCTGCTGCGCGTGCTCACGGAGCACCAGGCCGAATCGATCGCGCCGGTCCTACTGCTCGGCACGGATGAGCCGGAAGACGACGTTACGCCGTTCCGGTCGGTATCCGGACTGACGATCGCGAGGTCTTCCGCGATCGACCGCGCGCGCAAGCGAGCCGCGCTGACGCGGTCGCTCGCGCTCGGGGCCGACTCGAGAGTGCTGCGCGTCCTAGACGAACAGCGCATCGATGTGCTGTTCGAATCGGCGCAGTTCTTCGGCTGGCGAGTCGGCGTTCCGACGATTGCTTGGATCCCGGACTTCCAGCACCGACACCTGCCGCACATGTTCAGCAGACGCGGGCTGCTGCGACGCGAGATCGGCTTCCGCGCGCAGATGATCTCCGGTCGGACGATCATGCTGAGCAGCGAGGACGCACGCGGCGACTGCGAGCGCTTCTATCCGTCGAGTATCGGACGTACGCGAGTCGTGCACTTTGCCGTGCCTCCGGGAACGCCGCCTTCGCCCGAGGAATCGCGCGCGGTCGCGCGCAGTCATGGGTTGCCCGAGCGCTTCTTCTACATGCCGAATCAGTTCAGCAAGCACAAGAACCACCTGCTAGTGCTGGACGCGCTGGCACGGCTGAGTAAAGCGCGTCCGGACATTGTGGTCGTCGCTTCCGGCAAGACCGAGGACGAGCGCGATGCCGCGCACTTTCCGGCAATACGCAGTCAACTCGAGCAACTCGGATTGCAGGAACGGTTTCGCATACTCGGCATGCTGCCCTATGCGGAGGTGCGGGCACTGATGCGTGCGAGCTCGGCGTTGCTGAATCCCTCGCTGTTCGAAGGCTGGAGCACGCCAGTCGAGGAGGCCAGGGCGCTCGGAGTACCGCTGCTTTTGTCCGATCTGCCGGTGCACGTGGAGCAGGCCGGGCAGGCTGCGGCGTATTTCCGGCGCGACTCGGTCGAGTCGCTCGTGCAAATGCTGGTGGAGTTCCAGCCACTGACCGACGCGGAGCGGGAGGCGCGCCTCGCCGCCGCGAGCGCGGAGGCAAACTCTCGCGTGCGGCGCTTCGGCTTGGATTTCGCGAAGTTGGCGGTTGATCTCAACGCAACGGCGGAAACCGGATGAAAATCAGCGTCGTGACCGCTGCGTACAACAGCGCGGCGACCATTGCCGATACTCTGCGGTCCGTCAACGCGCAGAGCCACCCTGACGTCGAACACCTCATCATCGACGGTGGCTCGACGGACCAGACCGTAGCCATTGCGCGCGAGATCGGCGAACGCGCGGTTCACATCGTCTCCGGGAAGGATCGCGGGATCTACGATGCGATGAACAAGGGACTGGCGCTCGCGACCGGCGATGTGATCGGGCTGCTGAACTCAGATGACCTGTATCCCGATCCCGGAGTGTTGGCCGCGGTGGCGGCCGAGTTTGAGGGAAATCCCGAGCTTGACGCGATATGGGGTGATCTCTGCTATGTCGCCCAGGGAAACATACGCAAGATCGTGCGTTACTGGCGTTCCTCCGAGTACCGCCCAGGACTGTTCCAGCGCGGCTGGGTTCCGCCCCATCCGACTTTCTTCGTGCGACGCGAGGTCTACCAGCGCTTCGGGAACTTCGACTTGCGCTATCGCCTTGCGGCCGATTGGGAACTGCTCGTGCGGTTCATAGAAGTGCACCGCATCCGGACGCGTCACTGCCCCCGTGTCATGGTCCATATGCGGCTGGGCGGGGCCACGAACCAAAGCTGGTCCAACGTCTGGAAGCAGAACGAGGAAATCGTCCGGGCCGCCAGGGCACATGGCCTCCGACCGTCGCTCGTGGGTTTCGCCCTCGGCAAACTCTGGTCACGCAGCCGGCAGTTCCTATCGCGTGCCAGTAGCTCAGCCTGATTGGCCCAGCGTAGTGGATGCTGATCGCGTCGTGGTAACCGGAGCATCGGGTTTCGTCGGCGGTGCCATCGCGACGCGTCTCGTCCAGGATCAGCACGTGGTCGTCGCCCCGGTCAGGAACCCGAACTGCGTCATGCCGCCCGGTGTCCAGTGCGTTGCAGGACCGGACCTCGGGCCGCTGGCGGACTGGGATCCGGTAATTGCGGGCGCCCGCGTCATCGTTCATTGCGCTGCACGCGTGCACGGCACGCGCGAGCGCAGTTCAGACCCGCTGGCCAGTTTCCGTCAGGCCAATGTCGACGGGACCCTGAGACTTGCGCGACAGGCGGCCGATCGCGGCGTCCGGCGCTTTGTCTT
>DATEZE010000239.1:0-6281 GCA_035255845.1 Burkholderiaceae bacterium
TTCTTTTCGCGCCCGTACGAGCCCGACGCCGGACGCGAAACTCAGCTGCCGCCGTCTGCAGCGACGCCTGGCGGCGATCCCGCCGGACTGCCGGCGCGCCGTACCGGCGGCCGCGTCGCGGCGCTGCTGGGCGGCAAGCGCAAGTAGGCCCGCCCACGCGCGATCGCCCGCGCTACGGTTCCGGGCACGCGTAGTACGCTTGCCGACCATTTTTGCGGGGGACAGCCGATGGGGTATGCAATTGCGGCGCCGGCGCAAGCCGTTGTACCGATCGACGCGACGACCGATTTGTTCCCGGTGCACCGCATTTACTGCGTCGGGCGTAACTACGCCGATCACGCGAAGGAAATGGGTTTCTCCGGGCGCGAGCCGCCATTTTTCTTCACCAAGCCCGCAGATGCAGTCTTGCCTGTCCCGTTCGGCGCAACCGGCGAAATGGCTTACCCCAGCGCGACGACGAATCTGCACCATGAGATCGAACTCGTGGTGGCGATCGGACGCACGGGACGCGACATTGCACAGGCCGACGCCGCGGGATATATCTGGGGCTACGCAGTCGGGCTCGATATGACGCGCCGCGACCTGCAACTGGCGCTGCGCGATGCGGGTCGGCCGTGGGATGTCGCGAAAGGCTTCGACCAGTCGGCGCCGATCACGCCGTTGAAACCGATCGCGGCCACTGGCGAGATTGTGTCCGGTGCGATCTGGCTCGAGGTCAACGGGCAGAAGCGCCAGTCGAGCGACATTGCCAAGCTGATCTGGAACGTGAATGAGACGATCGAGCACCTATCGCGTTATTTCACGCTCGCTCCGGGCGACCTGATCTTCACCGGCACGCCCGAAGGCGTCGGAGCGGTGAAGGCCGGGGATCTGATGGCTGGGGGCATCGCCGGCATCGGAACGCTGCAAGTCCGCATGGTCTGAGACCGTGGCTGCGCTCGCACGCCTGTTACTTGCGTGCTGCGGTCTGATCACCGCTGCGGCTGCGGCGCAAACAGTGACTACGCTCAAGGTGCATCACTTCCTGCCGACGGGCTCGACGACGCATGCGAAGCTGATCATGCCGTGGTGCGCGAAGATCGAGGCGGAATCCGCCGGCCGGCTGAAGTGCCAGATCTTTCCGTCGATGCAGCTGGGGGGCACCGCACCGCAACTCTACGACCAAGTGCGCGACGGCGTCGCGGACATCGTCTGGACATTGCCCGGCTACAACGCCGGACGATTCCTGTCCATGGAGGTTTTCGAACTGCCGTTCATGATCAGCGACGCGCAGTCGGCTTCGCGCGCAGCCTGGCAGTATTACGAGAAGCACGGTCGATCAGACTTCCGTGATGTCCGTCCGCTGGCAGTGCACGTGCACGATGCCGGCTACCTGCACACCCGCGAGCGGCCGGTGCGCACGCTCGAGGACTTCCGCGGTATGAAGCTGCGCGCGCCGACGCGTCAGACCAACAAGCTGCTCGCTGCGCTCGGCGCTGCGCCGGTGTCGATGCCGGTTACGGGCCTTGCAGACGCGATGAGCAAGGGCGTGATCGACGGCGCACTCGTGCCGTGGGAAGTGGTGCCGGCGATCAAGGTGCATGAGGTCGCGCGTTTCCACACCGAGACCGACCCGAACATGCCGGCGCTCTACACGGCGGTATTTCTGTTCGCGATGAATCCCAAGACCTATGCGAACCTTACGCCGGACCTCAGGGCCGTTATCGACCGGAATTCCGGGGCGGAGTTGTCGGAGCAGGCCGGCCGACTCTGGGACGAGCAGAAGGCGCCGGCGCGCAAGCTGGCGCTCGATCGCGGCAATACGATCGTCGTGGTCCCGAACGCGGAGCTCGCGCGATGGCAGCAGGCGGCGCAGTCCGTGATCACCGACTGGCTGACGGACCTCAAGCGCCGGCAGATCGACGCCGACGCGTTGCTCGCCGACGCCCGCGGACTACTCGCGCGGCGAGCAGCCCCAGGGACGAGCACTCCGCGCGCGCCGTCTGCGCCGTAGTGATGCAGCACACGCTGCACAGCGCGGCGAGACTCAGTGCGCTGGCGGGTGGTTTTCTTCTGCTGCTGATCGCGGCGATGACCGCCGTTTCGGTCGGTGGACGTTGGCTCGGCGCGTTGCCGGTGCCCGGCGACGTCGAACTCGTGCAGCTCGGCACCGCCAGTGCGCTCGCACTCTTTCTGCCGTACTGCCAGCTGCACGGGAGTCATCTTGTCGTCGATATCTTCCTTGCGCGGGCGCCGACGTCTGTGCAGCGCTGGCTTGAGCGGCCCGCGCGATGGCTGGCGGCAGCCGTGCTCGGCCTGCTGTCCCTGCGAGCGGCCGCAGGGCTGGTCGACCTGCACTCGGCCGGTGAAACCTCGATGGTGCTCGGTCTGCCACTGTGGATTGCGTACGGGCCGCTGCCGCCGGCGCTGCTGCTCGCTGCCTGCATCGCGGCCTTCGACGTACAGCCTCAGGAGCGCGCATGAGCATCGGCGTGCCACTGCTGCTGTTTGCGGCGATGCTGGCGCTGATGGCGCTTCGCGTGCCGGTCTGGGTCGCAATGTTCGTCCCAGGTGCAATCGCCTATGCAGTGCTGGCAGGCGCGGATGCGTTGCTTGCCTACCTCAAGGGCATCGCCTTCGCGCGATTCTCGATCTACGACCTGTCGGTGATCCCGCTCTTCCTGCTGATGGGGCAGCTGGCCACGCAGGGTGGACTTTCGCGCGCGCTGTTTCGCGCAGCAACGGCTTTCGTCGGCCACTGGCGCGGGGGACTGGCACAAGCAGCGGTGATGGCAAGCGCTGCATTCGGTGCCGTCTGCGGCTCCTCGGTCGCGACCGCGGCGACGATTGCACAGGCCGCACTGCCGGAAATGCGGCGCTACCGCTACGACGGAGGTTTCGCCGTGGCGACGCTCGCGGCAGGCGGCACGCTCGGTATCCTGATACCGCCGTCGGTTGTGCTGGTGCTCTACGCGATCATCGCCGAGCAGAACATCGGCCGGTTGTTCGCCGCCGCGCTGCTGCCCGGAGTGCTGGCGGCGGCGCTGTACTGCGTCGCGATCGCGCTGCTGATGCGTCGCAGGCCGGAACTTGGTCCGGCCGAACCGCGCGTCCCCTGGTCGCAGCGCCTGCGCACTCTGACCGGTGTCGTGCCGGTCGCGTTCATCTTCCTCATGGTGCTCGGCGGCATCTATGGCGGCATGTTCACCGCCACCGAGGGAGCCGCGATCGGCGTCGGGCTGACTGGGATGGTGGGACTGCTGCGCGGCGAACTGACAGCGGCGGGCGTGCGCGACGCGCTGCTGGCCACCGCGGAAACCTCGGGTGTGATCTTCATGATCTTCCTCGGCGCCGACATGCTGAACGGCTCGCTCGCCCTGACGCAGATGCCGGCGCGCGCGGCCGAAGCGATCGCAGGCCTGCAGTGGCCGCCGCTCGCCGTGCTCGCGGCGGTGCTGCTCTTTTACATCGTGCTCGGTGGCGTGATGGACGAACTGTCGATGCTGCTGTTGACGCTGCCCGTCGTGTTTCCGGCGGTGATGCAGCTTGACCTGCACGGCCTGCCGCTCGAGGCCAAAGGCATCTGGTTCGGCATCCTGCTGCTGACCGTAGTGAACATCGGTCTGATCGCGCCGCCGGTTGGGCTGAACGTCTACGTCGTCGTTGCACTCGCGCGCGACGTGCCGATCGCCAGTGCCTACCGCAGCGTCGGTGCCTTCCTTATCGCCGACGCGTTGCGGCTGACCCTGATGCTGCTGGTGCCGGCGCTCTCGCTTTGGGCGGTGCAGTTCGTCCGGTAGCATCTCTCGCCATGCTCAAGCTCTACAACTATTTCCGCAGCTCGGCTTCGTTCCGGGTACGGATCGCGCTTAGTCTGAAGGGGCTGCCGTACGACTACGACGCCGTGCACCTGACCAAGGGCGGTGGTGAGCAGTTCGCACCTGCATTCCGCGCGTTGAATGCCGATGCGCTGATCCCTGTGCTCGACGACGACGGTGTCGTGCTGACGCAGTCGCTTGCGATCATCGAGTACCTCGACGAAACGCGTCCGGAACCGCCGCTGCTACCGGCCGATCCCGTCGAGCGCGCCTACGTCCGTGCCTTTGCGCTGACGATCGCCTGCGAGATTCATCCGCTGAACAACCTGCGCGTACTGCGCTATCTCGTGCGCAATCTCAGCGTGAACGAGGAGACGAAGAACGAGTGGTACCGCCACTGGGTCGAACAGGGGCTGGCGGCACTCGAAAACCAGGTCGTGGCGGAGCAACGCAGCGGCCGGCACGTGCTCGGGGATGTCGTCACGATGGCCGATGTCGTCCTTGTTCCGCAGATTTTCAATGCGCGTCGCTTCGACTGTCGGCTGGATCACGCGCCGACGCTGATGCGGATCTTCGAGCACTGCATGGAGCTTTCGTCCTTCATCGACGCGCAGCCCTCGCGCCAGCCGGATGCGGAGTAGCGTCTATCAGCGAGCGGCGTCGGCGCCGGGTTGTCGTTGGCGCAGCGCGGCTGCGAACTCGGTGACTGCCGCGGCGTAGAAGTAACTGCGGTTGTAGTGCAGGATCGCGCTGAAATTCACGGTGCCGATCCGATAGAGCCGGCCGGGTTCACCGTCGACGCCGACTATCGGCAGATCGATCAGCAGTACCGGCGTGTCAAGGGCGAGCGGCAGATCGCCGACGACGCCCGCGGCCAGTGCCGATGACCAGGACGTGCTGGCGACGATGCCGCGCCCGAGCGCATCGACCGTCGCTTCGTCGGACTCGACTTCGAACAGGATCGGTTCGCCGCGCTGCCAGCCATGCGCCGCGAGAAAGTTTGCGACCGATCCGATCGCGTCGGCCGGACTGCCGAGCAGGTCGATGCGGCCGTCGCCGTCGAAGTCCACGGCCCAGCGGCGGATCGATCCGGGCATGAACTGCGGCAGTCCGATCGCACCTGCGAACGAGCCGCGAAACGAGGTTGGATCGATCTTCTGCTCACGCGCCAGCAGCAGGAATTCCTCGAACTCGCTTCGGTAGAAGTCGGCACGCCGGGGATAATCGAATGTCAGCGTCGTGAAGACATCCAGTGTGCGGAAGTTTCCGGTGATGCGGCCGAAGTAGGTCTCGATACCGATGATCGCGACGATGATCTCGGCCGGCACGCCGAACTGTTCTTCGGCGCGCGCCAGTGCCGCGCGTTGCGCGCGCCAGAATGCGATGCCCGCGTCGATGCGAGCCGACTCGATATAGCGGTTGCGGTATTCGAGCCAGTTGCGCTGGGCAAACGGAATCGGCGGCTGCATCAGGCGCTCGACCGTGGCCGAGTAGCGCGCATCGCGCAGCCAGCGCTCAAGCCGGGCCCGCTCGAAGCCATGGCTGGCGACCATCGCGTCGATGAATTGCTGCACCTCGTCGCGCGAGAGATAGCCGGCGCGTGAATATGCCGGCATGCACGCGCCGGCAAGCAGCCCCAACAGCAGGCGACGCCGGCTCGTCACAGCGGGTTCGGTCGCGGCCTGAACGCCTGGATCGCGCGTCGCAGTGCGCGAACGTCGGTACGGGTTGCCGTGGCGGATGCGGGCCCGTAGCGCAACCGCTCGTAGCGCGACAGCAGCTTGCGGGCGGTCCTGACATCCTCGTCGACCAGGGCACGCCGCGTGCGCGCATACAGTTCCCGCGGGCCACACGACACGGACGCGGCGACGCCGGCCCGTTCCAGCCGATCGCGCAACTGTTCGAACGCCGCGCCGAGCGGGTCGCGCACCGTGCGCGGCCGCATTGATACGAATGCGAGCCAGCCGAGCAGGGCTGCCATCACGAAAGCCAGCACCAGGGCGACGTTCTCCAGGCTGGGCGCCAGTCCGAGTCGCTCGACCAGCGCGCGCTGCCGTTCCTGCGAATACGACAGCACCCATTGGTTCCAGTTGTTCTGGATCGCTTCCCAGTTGTATCGCAGCGTGCGCAAGAACGTCACTTCGCTCCCCATCCCGTGCACCGCGCGCCCCGACTCTCGCGCGATCTCCGCGGCACCGCGTTCAAGTCGCAGCGGCGCGACGGTGCCAGTCGGGTCTACGCGGATCCAGCCGTGACCGCTCAGCCAGACTTCGGCCCACGCGTGCGCATCCGATTGCCGGACCGTCAGAAACCCATCGACCGGATTCAACTCCCCGCCCTGATAGCCGGTCACGACGCGCGCGGGGATACCTACCGCGCGCATCAGGACGACGAAGGCCGACGCGTAGTGTTCGCAGAAGCCCAGCCGCGTGTCGAAAAGGAATTCGTCGACCGAGTGCCGCCCGAGCGGTGGCGGCGTGACCG
>DATEZE010000240.1:0-4684 GCA_035255845.1 Burkholderiaceae bacterium
GGCCGCCACCAGCGGCACGCTCATCACGGCACCGCCGAAGACCACGAGCGCGTCGGTCTCGCCGGTGGCCTCGAGCGCGGCCTTTAACCGCTCGGGTTACTTCTTGCTGTCCTTGAACTTCAGCGCGTCGACCGGCAGCACTTCCTGGCCGATCTCGTAGCGGCCTTCGGCGTCCATCAGCGCATCGAGGCGAGCGCGCGCGCCGATTCGAAGATGGTGCGAACATTTCGGACACACCATCAGCGTCTTCTCGAGCTCGGCGCTGTAAAGCACGGCCTCGCAGGCCGGGCATTTGGTCCACAGGCCTTCGGGGACCATCTTGCGCGCCGAGCCCTCCTCGCGCTTGATGCGCGGCGGAAGGATCTTGTCGATCCAACTCATCGGAGAACTCCCGTCGGCTTCGCCGACATGCTCAGCCATCTTATGCCGCCACGCTGATCGCCGTCGCATCGAGCGCGCTGCGAATCTCGCGCAGCAGCGCTTCGACCGCGGCGACGGCACGCTCGCGCGGCACCGATTCCATCTCCTGGATCAGGCGCGAACCGACGACGACTGCGTCTGCCACTCCGGCCACTGCAACCGCGCTGGCTGCGTCACGTATGCCAAAGCCGACTCCGACCGGCACCCCCGAGTGGCGGCGGATCAACGGCAGTTTTGCTGCGACGCTGGCGACGTCGAGATGACCCGCGCCCGTGATGCCCTTCAGGCTGACGTAGTAGATGTAGCCTGCGGCGAGGCGCGCGACGCGTTCGATCCGCTGATCGGTAGACGTGGGCGCAAGCAAGAAAATTGGATCGATGCCCGCGACGCGTAGGTCGGCCGCGAACTCGGCGGACTCTTCCGGCGGATAGTCGACCACCAGCACGCCGTCGACTCCAGCTTCGTGCGCCGCCGCTGCGAAGGCCCGCCGGCCCATGCGCTCGATCGGGTTGGCGTAGCCCATCAACACAATCGGAGTCGCGTTATCCGTTAGACGAAACTGGCGCACGAACTCGATCGTCTGCCGCAATCCGACACCATTGCGGATCGCCCGCTCGGCAGCACGCTGGATCACGGGTCCGTCGGCCATCGGGTCGGAAAACGGCACGCCGAGCTCGACGACATCCGCGCCCGCACGCGCCAGCGCATGCAGCAGCGGCACAGTGAGCGCGGGTTCGGGGTCGCCGGCGGCGATGTAGGGAATCAGCCCCTTGCGACCCGCGGCTCTGAGCTCGGCAAAGCGTTGCGCGATTCGCGACATTCAGCGACCTCCGCCGTGGCGCCGGCGAAATTCCATGCTCGCTTCTCGGCACGATGCGCGACAGAAGAATTCAAGGCCACCGGCCTCGGCGACGATATGCAGGTCCTTGTCGCCGCGGCCCGAAAGATTGACCAGAAGAATCTTGTCCCGCGCCAGGGTCGGAGCGAGCTTGGTTGCGTAGGCCAGCGCATGGCTCGACTCGAGCGCAGGGATGATGCCTTCAATGCGACAGCAATCGTGAAACGCCTGCAGCGCCTCCGCATCGGTCGCACCAACGTATTGCGCCCGGCCGGTGTCCTTGAGCCAGGCATGCTCGGGACCAACACCGGGATAGTCAAGACCGGCCGATACCGAATGCGTCTCGGTGATCTGGCCATTGTCATCCTGCAGCAGGTAGGTGCGATTGCCGTGCAGCACACCTGGGATGCCACGCTGCAGGCTGGCCGCATGGCGCAGTGTGTCGAGGCCCTCACCCGCGGCTTCGACCCCGATCAGCTTTACCTGCTCGTGCGCGATGTAGTCGTAAAAGATGCCCATCGCGTTGCTGCCACCACCGACACACGCGATCACGACATCAGGTTGGCGACCGGCCAGTTCCGGCATCTGCTGCAGACACTCTTTCCCGACGACCGAGTTGAAATCCCGCACCATCATCGGATACGGATGCGGTCCGGCGACCGTGCCGATGATGTAAAACGTGTTCTCGACGTTGGTGACCCAATCTCGCATCGCCTCGTTGAGCGCATCCTTGAGCGTGCGCGAGCCGCTGTCGACCGGAACGACCTCGGCGCCGAGCAGCTTCATTCGATAGACGTTGGCCGCCTGCCGGCCGACATCCTCCGACCCCATATAGACCACGCATTTCATGCCATAGCGCGCAGCTACCGTGGCGGTCGCGACGCCGTGCTGGCCGGCGCCGGTCTCGGCGATCACGCGCGCCTTGCCCATGCGCCTGGCGAGCAGCGCCTGCCCGATCGTGTTGTTGACCTTGTGCGCGCCGGTGTGGTTTAAGTCCTCGCGCTTCAGGTAGATCTGCGCGCCGCCGAGCTCGTCGCTCCAGCGCTTCGCGTGATAAATCGGGCTGGGTCGACCGACGTAGTGCTTCAGCTCTTTGTGGAACTCGGCAACGAACTCCGGATCCTGCTGGTAGTGCGCATACGCATCGCGCAGTTCCTCGAGCGCGTGCATCAGCGTCTCGGCGACGAAGATGCCGCCGTAGGGGCCAAAGTGGCCGCGCTGATCCGGAAGATCGTAGGGCTTCATGTAAGACCTTCGTCGGCGGCACGTACCGCCGCGATGAACTGGTTGATGCGAGTACTGCTCTTGATGCCAGGCGACTCTTCGACTCCGCTGCTGACATCGACCGCGAAGGGTCGCAGCCGCCGGATCGCATCACCGACGTTCTCGGCTCGTAGCCCGCCTGAAAGGACCAGCGGCTTGGTCCGCCGCAAAGGGACTCGGCCCCAATCGAACGTCATTCCGGCGCCGCCGTAGGATTCGCTCGGAGCATCGGCGAGCAAGGCAGCCGCCGAATTAAATTGGCGCTCGCAGTCTAACAAATCGACCTCTGCATCCATCTTGATCGCCCGCAGGTACGGACGTCCAAAGCGAGTGCAGGCTGGTTCATGCTCGTCACCGTGGAACTGCAGCATCGCATCGGGCACGGCGCCGAGCGCGTCTTCGATCAGATCGGCCGGCGCATTGACGAACAGCAGCACCGGAGTGACAAACGGAGGCAGCTCGCGTGCAAGGGCGCGCAGGCGCGTAGGTGGCACATGCCGCGGGCTCTTGGAATAGCCGACAAAGCCGACGGCATCGGCGCCGGCAGCAGCCGCGGCTGCAACATCCACTTCACGCGTCAGGCCACAGATCTTGATTCGCGTACGCATCGAATCGGTGCGGGGTGACAGCCTCGGGGGCCGGCAGTTTGAACCGCGCATCGTACTCGACCCGTGCGAGGTACAGCCCGGCAGCGCCGAGCGTTGGCGCCGCCCGCGCCCGGTCGCGCACGGCCAACACCTCGCCCAGCCATTCGGGGTGATGGCGCCCGATACCGACGCTCACCAGCGAACCCGCGATGTTGCGCACCATGTGATGCAGAAACGCATTGGCGCGCGCGCGTACGCGCACCCACTTGCCGAAGCGCTCGACGTCGAGCTGCTGCAGGTCGCGCACCGGCGAGGCGGCTTGGCACTCCGCCGAGCGGAACGATGTGAAATCGTGTCGTCCCACCAGAAGCCGCGCCGCTTCCTGCATTGCCGCCACGTCGAGCGGCCTGAAAACCCAGGTCGCGCGCGCGTGCGCGAGCGGCGAGCGCACCGGCTCGTTGACGATCCAGAAGTCATAAGTGCGGCGAACCGCGCCGAAACGCGCGTGAAAGTCTTCGCTGGCGGTCCGCGCCCAGCGCACGGACACCGCATCCGGCAAGAACCGGTTCGTGCCGCGGACCCACGCCGTTAAAGGCCGTTCGGCTGCGGTGTCGAAGTGGACGACCTGGTCGATCGCGTGCACGCCGGCGTCGGTTCGGCCGGCGCAAATCGTCGCGACGCGGTGACCGGCGATTTCAGTGAGTGCGGACTCGAGTGCGTTCTGGACCGAGCGCCCGTCAGGCTGAGTCTGCCAGCCATTGAAGCCGGCGCCGTCGTACTCGATGCCGAGCGCAATGCGCACGGAGGCCGCCCCAACAGGCCGGATGCAGCAGGCGTGCGCCCGCTGCGATCAGCCTTCGATCTGCTTGATCAGTTCGACCGCGGCCTGGCGCTGTTCGCGCGTGCCGTCGCGCATGACCTCGTCGAGCAGCTCGCGTGCGCCATCCTTGACGCCGAGGTCGATATAGCCGCGCGCCAGATCCAGCTTGGTGGCCATTTGCTGTGCAAGCGCACTGCCCGGTTCGGTCTCGCCGCGTTTCGTCGTCGGGTTCAGGCTGACCGCCGACAGGTCGAAATCGATCAGCGGCACAGTGGCTTGATCGGTGTTGGCCGTCAGCCGCTGGGCATGCTCGTCCGGCAGTGCGCCGATTTCCGCGGTGGCCGGCTGCTTCTTGCCGATGACGGTCGGGCGTGACAGCGCCTCGGCAGCAGCAGGCGCGGTCGGCATCTTGGTCGACGGAGGGATGTTCAGATCCAGATCCGGAATCGCCCCGGCGTTCGCGGTCGGCTGCCGCGCCGGCGCCATCGCCGGCATCGCGATGTCGAGGTCGGCGAGCGCCGGCGGTTCGGTGCGTCCCACCTGAGGCGTCGTCGGCCGGAAGCCGAAATCGACATCAGCCACCGTTGCCGGCCCGGCATCCATCGTCGGCATCTTGGTCGGCGGATTTAGATTGATCTTCGTCGGACCGAGGTCGAAGTCGAGCGAAGCAAAGTCGGGCTCGGCGGGCGGCGTCAGGCCGCCCTTGTTGGCAGGTCCACTCTTGGTGGGGGGACCACTCTTCGTGTTTGGCCCGCC
>DATEZE010000241.1:0-8479 GCA_035255845.1 Burkholderiaceae bacterium
CGTACCGTAATAGCCCTGCCCGATGAAGTTGCGGAAAACGCGGTTGCCTCGGGCGATTGCGCCGATTCTGGCCAGCGCCTCCTCCTCGTTGATCGCCGCCGGCAGCGCGAGCGGCGCCTTGAGCTTGATCGACTCCGGCACGATCGCGTCGACCATCGCATCGAGCGACGATGCACCGATGGCATGCAGCATCTCGTCGATCTCGGCATCGTTCGGGCCGATGTGGCGCGCGTGGAAATCCTGGTGGTTTTCGAGCTCGTGCAGCGTCGTCATGGTCAGCGCGGGAAAGTGTGGACGGGTTACTTGGATGCGGCGACGTTGGCCTCATAGGCCTTGGCATCGAGCAGACCATCGATCGGCGCGCTGCTCTTCATCTTGAAGATCCATGCGTCGTACGGCGCACTATTGAGCTGCTGCGGCTCCGAGCCGAGCGATTCGTTGAACGCCACGAGCTCGCCGTCGACCGGCGCATAGATGTCGGAGGCGGCCTTGACCGACTCCACCACGCCGGCCGTCTCGCCAGCCTTCAGCGTCGAGCCGACCTTGAAGTCGCCGACGAACACCAGGTCGCCGAGCATGTCCTGCGCGGCATCGGTGATGCCGATCCAGAGCAAGCCGTCGTCGCCCTTCTTCACCCACTCGTGCGAGGCGGTGTACTTCAGGTTCGATGGAGTGTTCATGGCTTCTCCTTGTCTGTCGTCCCGGCGTCCGGCGGCCCGAAACTCGCGCTGCAGTTCATCGAATAGATAACCGCGCCGCGTGGCCTGCGACGCTAAATCATTGCCTTGCCGTTGCGCACGAACGGCATCTTCACGACCTGCGCCGGCAAGAGCTTGCCGCGGATATCGACCTGCACGGTATCGCCGACCTTCACCGCGAGCGGCACACGCGCCATCGCAACCGAAAAGCCCAGCGTCGGCGCAAACGTGCCGCTCGTGACTTCACCCTCGCCCGCCGCCGTCAGCACCTTCTGATGTGAGCGCAGCACGCCATTGGCGAGCAGCTTCAGCCCGACCAGCGCTTTGCGCGCGCCCGCATTTGCCAACTGCTGCTCAAGCGCAGCGCGGCCGACGAAATCGCGCGGCGATTTCAAGTCGAGTGTCCAGGCGAGTCCGGCATCGAGTGGCGAGACCGTCTCGTCCATGTCGTTGCCGTAGAGATTCATTCCGGCTTCGAGCCGCAGCGTGTCGCGTGCGCCGAGCCCCGCTTCGGCGACACCCGCCGCCCTCAGATCGGCCCAGAGGCGTGGCGCCTGCGCAGCCGGCAGCATCACTTCGAAGCCGTCTTCGCCGGTGTAGCCGGTACGCGCGACAAAAAGTTCACCCGCTTCGGCGGCGAAAAAAGGCCCGAGCGCTTCGGTGGCACTTCTCGTCGCCGGCCGCACCTGCCAGAACTTCGTGCGCGCATTCGGACCCTGCACCGCGATCATCGCCAAGTCGCGCCGAGGCGCGATCGTGACGGCAAAGCCCGCGTCGAGCCGCACCTTTTCCATCCACGCGAGGTCTTTCTCTGCGGTGGAGGCATTGACGACCACGCGGAACGCGTCGTCGCGCAGGAAATAGATGATCAGGTCGTCGATGACACCACCTGAATCGTTCAGCATGCAGGTATACAGCGCCTTGCCGGATTGCGTGAGCTTGTCGACATTGTTCGCCACCAGCTTGCGCAGGAACCGTCGTGCGTCGACGCCGAGGACGTCGACCGGACACATGTGCGAGACGTCGAACATGCCGGCGTCGCGGCGCACCGCGTGGTGCTCTTCGATCTGCGAGCCGTACGCAACCGGCATGTCCCAGCCGCCGAAGTCGACCAGCTTCGCGCCCGAGGCGACGTGCGTGTCGTAAAGAGGAGTTCGCTTGCCCATGGGACTCCGCACACTAGGACATGAATGAAAAAGGGGCGCGATCCGACCGTGGCCGTGCCGCACCCCTCTGTCCTTTTGCCTGAGAGTTCAGAGCTTGCGCCCCTGCCCCTTCGGCGCCACGAGCCTTGCGGCCGCGGTCTCTCCAGAGTCGCCGGCGATGAAGCGGTTCTTGAACCTGAGCGATTCCGGGTGAGATTGCGCCTTCGGCGGCATCCGTGTGGATGCACTCTCCCGCTTCGACCTATATCAGCGAACGCAAAGTGTACCCGAGGCGCGCGGGTCGGCGTCCATTGCTACCAGCCAGGCCGCTGGTCAACCCAGCGGGATGCGCTTGGCGTTGCGCGCCAGAAAGGTCGCAAAGTCCTGCAGTTCCGGATTGAGCTTGCGCGCCACCTCGAGCGGACGCGCACCGGTGAAATAGTCCTCGAACTCGGCGTAGAACTGGAACATGTTGCCGAGATCGTCGGCACCCGGGAAGCCGAAGCCGCGAAACTGCTCAGGCGTCACCGCGTTGTACCTGATCGGCTGGCCCAGCGCCTTCGTCAGCTCCGCGGCCATCTGTGCACCGGTCACGTGCTCGCCGGCGATCCCGAAGGTCTTGCCGACGTTCGCTGTGCCGCCTTTCAGGACGCCGTAGACGCATTTGCCGATGTCTGCCGCAGCGATGCCCGAGAGCCGCTTGTCCGCCATCGGCAGCGTCAGCGCCAGCACGCCGTCCGGACCCTTCTTCGGGCCCATGCCGAAGTGGATCAGGTTGTCCCAGTAGAACGACGTGTTGACAAGCGTCGTCGGCACGCGACCGCTGAAGAACTTGTTGGCCTCGCCCTTGGCGTCGAAGTGCGGCACGTTGTACTTGCCCATCAAGACCGGCATGCGCTTGCCATCGGCCGGAAAGAACGCGCGCGTGTCCTCCAGCGTCGACCAGATCACGTGTTTCAGCCGGGCGCCTGCCGCGCCATCGGCCATCGCCTTGGCCTGCGCCAGTTCCTTGTCAGGAGACAAGTGCTCCCAGTAGTTCGTGACGCAGAAAGCGCCGAACGCGCCCTCCATCGCGCGCTCCACGCTGGCGGCATCGTCCATGTCGGCCACCGCGATCTGCGCTCCGGCCGCGGCCAGCGCCTTGGCGGCCTCCGAGTCCGGCTTGCGCGTGACCGCGCGCAGCGCGAACTCGCTGTCCTTGTCGGCAAGAATGGCGTGCGCGAGTCCGCCGCCCTGCGCGCCGGTGGCGCCGAATACGGTGATGATCTTCTTCGTCATGTCGTTGCTCCTGCGATCAGATCAGGCCGGAAAGTATCGCGGCCGCGCGTTCACACTGCGCTGCCGAGACATCGAGATGTGTCACCGCACGCAACGTTCGCGCGCCGAACGGAAAGAGCAGCACGCCGCGCTCCCCGGCCGCTCCGGCGACAGTGGCCGCGTCGGGCGCACCCTCGCGCAGGCGAAAAACGATGATGTTGGTCTGCACTGTAGCCAGGTCGATGTCGACACGCGGGTTATCCGCCAGCACTTGCGCGATGCGCCGCGCGTTCGCGTGGTCCTCGGCCAGTCGCGCACGGTGATGCTCGATCGCATACAGCCCGGAAGCGGCGTAAAGGCCGGTCTGGCGCATCGCGCCGCCGAACATGCGGCGATACCGCGTCGCGCGCTCGATCAACTCGCGCGAACCCGCAAGCAGTGACCCGCCCGGCGCACCGAGGCCCTTTGACAGCGCCACCGCCACGAGATCGAACGGGGCCGCCAACTCCGGCAGGGCGAGGCCGCTGGCGACAGCCGCATTCCAGAGGCGCGCGCCGTCGAGGAATGTCGCCACCCCGCGCTCGCGTGCCGCTGCACACAGCGCCACGACCTGTGGCTGCGGAAAGACAATGCCGCCTGAGCGGTTGTGCGTGTTCTCGATCTCGAGCAATGTCGTCGGCGGATAGATCGCATGACCGCGCGGCTTGCACGCCACGGCGAAGTCGTCGACCGTAAACGTGCCGCGGCTGCCGACCTCGGTGAACTGCACGCCTGAGTTGGCAGCGGACCCACCGGTCTCATGCCAGACCGCGTGGCACTCGCGACTGACGATCACGTCGTCGCCAGGCCGGGTCAGAACCCGCAGCGCGACCTGGTTGGCCATCGTCCCGCTCGGCAGCCAGAGCGCCGCCTCTTTCCTGAGCAGTTCGGCGACAACCTCCTGCAGGCGGTTGGTCGTAGGGTCCTCGCCGTACTGGTCGTCGCCCACCGCCGCCCCGGCCATCGCCGCGCGCATGGCCTGCGTCGGGCGCGTGACGGTATCCGAACGCAGGTCGACATTGTTCTCAGCGGGCATGACCAGCCTCCTGCGCGAGCGCGATTGCCATGGCGTCCTTGACCTGCACGACCATGCCGCGGCGCTGCTGCCACTGCTGCTCGATGCCGCGGCGGAACTCCGGATGCAGCGCATACATCACCGCAAAAGAGAGCGCCAGCACGATCGCAAAGACCCACGCGAGCCGCGTCAGCCGCCGCAGCGCCGGGCCGGCGGCAGCAAACGCGCCGTAGAACCAGTTGGCCAGGCCGTAGAGCGCGATCAGCGCGATGACCCACAGCACCTTGCCGAGCGTCGATCGCTTCGCGTCGACGGCGCAGTCGACCACGCACCAGAGCGGCTGGACCAGCACCATGAACAGCATCAGCGCGATGAACGCGATCATGAAGCCGGTCATCGCGAGCGCAGCCAGGCCCGACAGGCTTTCGGTCACTACCATCGTGGCATTGCCGCTTCAGCGGGGCTGCGCATCGCGCACGCAATCGAGAAAATATTCGGTGCGCCCGTCAACGTCCTGCTTGACGAGGCCGTGGATGTCGGTGCCGAAGCCCGGATAGCGCGCATTCATTTCACGTGCGAACTGCAGGTAGCGGACGATGATCCGGTTGACGCGTTCGCCTGGGATCAGCAGCGGGATGCCCGGCGGGTACGGCGTCAGCAACACCGAGGTGACGCGCCCCTCGAGCTGGTCGATCGGCACGCGATCGACGGCGCTGTGCGCCATCTGCGCGTAGGCGTCCGCCGGCTTCATCACCGGCTCCATTTCAGAGAGGTACATCTCGGTCGTCAGCCGCGCGATGTCGCTGTCGCGGTAAATGGCGTGCACCGCCGAACACAGATCGCGCAGCCCCATCTTTTCGTACTGCGGGAAGGCACGTATGAATTCGGGCATCACCCGCCACAGCGGCTGGTTGTGGTCGCAGTCGTCCTTGAACTGCTGCAACTCGGTGACCAACGTGTTCCACCGGCCCTTGGTGATGCCGATCGTGAACATGATGAAGAACGAATACAGCCCGGTCTTCTCGACGATGATGCCGTGCTCTGCAAGGTACTTGGTGACGACCGCCGCGGGAATACCGGGATCGGCAAAGGTGCCGTCGAGATTCAGGCCCGGTGTGATCACCGTCGCCTTGATCGGATCGAGCATGTTGAAGCCCGGCGCCACCTGCTCGAAGCCGTGCCAGGCATCGCCCGGTTTCAGCATCCAGTCCTCGCGCGTGCCGATGCCCTCGGCGACGAGGTGCTCCGGACCCCAGACCTTGAACCACCAGCCGCCGCTCTCGTCCGGACCGAATTCCTCGTCGACCTTGCGCATCGCGCGGCGGAAGTCGAGCGCTTCGCTGATCGACTCCTCGACCAGCGCGGTGCCGCCCGGCGGCTCCATCATCGCCGCTGCGACATCGCAGCTGGCGATGATCGCGTACTGCGGCGAGGTCGAGGTGTGCATCAAAAACGCCTCGTTGAACATGAAGCGGTCCAGCTTCTCGGTCTGAGCGTCCTCGATCAGGATCTGCGACGCCTGCGACAGCCCGGCGAGCAGCTTGTGCGTCGACTGAGTCGAGAAGATCATCGATTCGCGGTTTTTTGGCCGCGCGCTGCGGCCGCCGATCGCGTGCATCTCGCGATAGAAGTCGTGAAAGGCGGCGTGCGGCAGCCAGGCTTCGTCGAAGTGCAATGTGTCGACGCGGCCGTCGAGCTGCGACTTGATCGTCTCGACGTTGTAGACGATGCCGTCGTAGGTGCTCTGCGTCAGCGTCAGGATGCGCGGCTTGCCCTTCTTCTTCCATTCCGCGCCGATCAGCGGATGCGCGCGGATCTTGGCCTCGATCGACTCCCAGCCGAACTCCTCGAGCGGGATCGCGCCGATGATGCCGTAGTGGTTGCGCGTCGGCGTCAGGAACACCGGGATCGCGCCGGTCATCGTGATCGCGTGCAGCACCGACTTGTGGCAGTTGCGGTCCACGATGACGACATCGCCCGGGGCAACGACGTAGTGCCAGACGATCTTGTTCGACGTCGACGTGCCGTTGGTGACGAAGAACAGGTGCTCGGCGCCGAAAATGCGCGCGGCGTTGCGCTCGCTCGCCGCGACCGGGCCGGTGTGGTCAAGCAGCTGGCCGAGCTCGTCGACCGAGTTGCAGACGTCGGCACGCAACATGTTCTCGCCAAAGAACTGGTGGAACATCTGCCCGACCGGACTCTTCAGGAAGGCCACGCCGCCCGAGTGCCCGGGGCAGTGCCACGAGTACGAACCGTCCTGCGCATAGTGGACGAGCGCGCGGAAAAACGGCGGCGCCAGCGTGTCGAGGTAGGCGCGCGCCTCGCGCACGATGTAGCGCGCGACGAACTCCGGCGTGTCCTCGAACATGTGGATGAAACCGTGCAGTTCGCGCAGCAGCTCGTTCGGCATGTGCTGCGTGGTCCGGGTTTCTCCGTACAGGAATATCGGGATGTCGGCGTTGCGCCGCCGGATCTCGCGCACGAACGCGGCGAGCTTGGCGATCGTTTCCTTGTCGCCGTTGCCTTCAGCGAGTTCCTCGTCGTCGACCGACAGGATGAAACCCGATGCGCGGCTCTGCTGCTGCGCAAAGCTCGCCACGTCGCTGAAGCTCGTGACGCCAAGTGCTTCAACCCCTTCGGCCTCTATGGCCTTGGCCAGCGCACGAATACCGAGGCCGCTCGCGTTCTCGGAACGAAAGTCCTCGTCAATGATCACTATCGGAAAGCGGAAGCGCATTGAAAGCCTTGTGCTGGCGGAATCCGGGCTAACCTGAAAAGCGTGCGGATTATCCGCTGTTCCGCAGCACAGCAAGCGGCACCGACCGGCGGCGCAGCCAGGCTAAGAGTGCGCTGTTACCAATTTTCACACCTGTATCACCTGCCCGGGCGTCAACAGGCCCATGTATTGCGCGTTAAACGCTTATCTCGGCGGCACGCGCCGGGCTGGAGAGAATCATGGGTCGCTGGGTTCGAGTGCTCGCCCTTGCGTTTACCGCCTTCATGGCGCTGGCGCCGGTGGCACCCGTATTCGCGCAGGACACGAACGGCGCTGGCGCACCGCCATTGATGGCCGGGCGCGTCGCCGCGGTCGAGGGTGAGGTCAGCATCTGGCGCGCCGAGGAGGCCGGCGGCGGTCAGTGGGACCGCGCGCAGATCAATGACATCGTGACAGCCGGCACCGGCCTGGCGACCGACAACGGCCGCGTCGAGGTGCGTTTCGGTCCGCATGCTGTGCGCCTGGGCGAGGCGAGCACCGGCGGGTTCAGCCAGCTCGACTACGAAGCCCGCGCGTTCAACCTCGAGCGCGGCGTCGTCAGTGTCCGGCTCGCCCCTGCGCAGCAGGCCGATACCGTCACGCTGACGGTCGCCGACGTGCGCGTCGATCTCGCCGCGCCCGGTCGCTATCGCGTCGACGCGATCGGCGACGCGCCGCTCGCGATCAGCGTCTTCGACGGCCGCGCGACCGTGCAGTACGGCGGCAACGCTGTGAATGTCGGAGTTGGCCAGGCGCTCAACATGACGCAATCGAGCACGAACTACGCCGTCGCGCGCATGAGCGCGCTCGACGACTGGGCGCTCGCGCGCGACGCGCGCTACGAGCAGGCGCAGGCACCGAGCTACGTCTCGCCATACATGACCGGCTACGAGGAACTCAACACCTATGGCGACTGGGTCATGGAACCCGCCTTCGGTAACGTCTGGGTGCCGCGCGCGGTGCCGATCGGCTGGGCGCCGTACCGCTACGGCCGCTGGCGCTGGGTGGCACCTTGGGGCTGGAGCTGGGTTGACTCCGCACCCTGGGGCTATGCGCCGTTCCACTACGGCCGCTGGGTGACGATCGGCGGACGCTGGTGCTGGTGGCCCGGCGGCTACGCCGCGCGCCCGGTGTGGGCGCCGGCGCTCGTCGGCTTCGTCGGCGGCGGCGGCACGACTGTGAGCGTCGGTTTCGGTGGCCCGGTCGTCGGCTGGTATCCGCTGGCGCCGTGGCATCCATACCGTCCCTACTATCGCGCGAACAACACCTACGTCACCGTCATCAATCAGACGGTCATCCAGCGCCCGCCCAATGGCGTGCCGCCTGACATCAATCAGCGGCCGGGTTCGACGTGGGTCGCGGGCCCGCGCTTCCGCGAGCCGATTGCCAAGGTGCAGATCCCTGCGCGCACCGAGACCGTCGCTGAGCTGCGGCCTGCCCCGCCACCGCCGCGCCCGATCACGCGCACGCCGGCCGTCGCGGCCGAGACTGGCGCTGCGCCAGGCGCTCGCGTCGCGCCAGCGCGGCCTGCGCCTGCGGTGGCCCAGAACTCGAAGTTCAGCGCCGCGCC
>DATEZE010000242.1:0-9214 GCA_035255845.1 Burkholderiaceae bacterium
ACAATCGGCTCAACTCGATCCATGAAGGCACGCACGGCATCCAGGCGCTCGATCTGCTGGGGCGGAAGGTCGTGATGCAGGACGGTGCGGCGTTGCGGCTCCTCGGCGCGCGCGTCGAAGCAACGATCAGCCGCGCGTCGGAGGCGCGTCACTCGGACACTCAGCGGTGGGCCGCGATGCTGGGCGACCGGGTGCGCCGCCTCGCGCGTGTCACGCAGAAGGTCTGGGCCGAAGGCGATCCGGCGCGTACGCTCGCGAATGCGACGCCGTATCTCGAAGCCTTCGGGCACGTCGTGCTGGCTTGGATCTGGCTCGACCAGTCGCTCGCCGCGTCCGCGCACTACCGGCGCGACGACAGCGATTTTTATCACGGCAAGTGGCAGGCGTGCCGCTACTTCTTCCTCTACGAGCTGCCGAAGGTCGATTCAATGCTGGACCTCGTCGAATCACTCGATGACACGACGCTCGGGATGCAGGACGCCTGGTTCTGAGTCCTGCCAACTTCATCACCGACGACTGAGGTCACGATGGCGCTGAAGAATTTGCTGGATCTGAAAGGCAGGACCGCGCTGGTCACCGGGGGCTCGCGCGGTCTCGGCCTGCAAATCGCATCAGGCTATGGCGAGATGGGAGCGCGCATCGTGATTTCCGCGCGCAAGGCCGACGAACTCGAGGGCGCCTGCGCGCAGCTCGCCGCGGCGGGCATCGACGCGAGCTGGATCGCCGCCGATGCCGCGCGCGATGCCGAGGTGGCCCGGCTGGCGCAGGAGGCGATCGCTCGGCTCGGCCACGTCGACATCCTCGTCAACAACGCCGGCGCCACCTGGGGCGCCCCTGCCGAGGATCATCCGGTCGAGGCGTGGGATAAGGTGATGAACCTCAACATCCGCGGCGTGTTCCTGCTGACCCAGGCGATCGGCAAGGCCAGCATGATTCCGCGGCGCTACGGCCGCATCGTCAACGTCGCATCGATCGCGGGCCTGTCGGGCAATCCGCCGGAGTTGATCAGCACCATCGCCTACAACACGAGCAAGGGTGCGCTCGTGAACTTCACGCGCGCCCTGGCCGCCGAATGGGGACGGCATAACATCACCGTCAACGCGTTGGCGCCGGGGTTCTTTCCATCCAAGATGACCAAGGGAGTCATCGCGCAGCATGGCGCAGAGACGCTAGCGCGCTTTGCGCCGTTGCAAAGAATCGGCGACGACGAAGACCTCAAAGGAGCAGCGCTGCTGTTTGCCTCGGACGCCGGCAAGCACATCACCGGGCAGATCCTTGCGGTCGACGGCGGCGTCTCAGTAACTTAATCGAGTACCGGCAGCGGAGATCTCATGACCTCGTACCGACGCATCATCCTCGCCAGCCGGCCGACCGGCGCAGCATCCACTTCCAATTTCCGGATGGAGGAAGTCCAGACACCAACCTTGCAGCCCGGACAGATGCTGGTGCGCAACGAATGGCTGTCGCTCGACCCTTACATGCGCGGCCGCATGAACGAAGGCCGCTCGTACGCCAAGCCACAGGTGCTCGGAGAAGTCATGCAGGGCGGCACCGCCGGCACAGTGGCCGAGTCGCGCAATCCGCAGTTCAAGGTTGGCGACCGGGTCGTCGGCTACCTCGGCTGGCAGGAGTACGGGGTCTCCGACGGCAGTGGCATCTACAAGGTCGATACGCGCGTGGTTCCGCTGTCAGCCTATCTCGGACCGGTTGGCATGCCCGGAGTGACCGCGTGGTACGGGCTCAATCGCATCATCCAGCCGAAGGCCAGTGAAACGGTCCTGGTGTCGGCGGCCAGCGGCGCGGTTGGCAGCGTCGTCGGCCAGCTCGCGAAGCTTGCCGGCTGCCGTACGGTCGGTATCGCCGGCGGCAAGGAAAAGTGCAGCTACGTCGTCGTCGAACTCGGCTTCGATGCCTGCATCGACTACAAGTCACAGGATGTGAACCGCGCACTGAAGGACGCGGCACCGCAAGGCGTCGACGGTTATTTCGAAAACGTCGGCGGCGAGATCATGAATGCGGTGCTGCCGCGGATGAGCGTCTTCGGTCGCATTGCGCTCTGCGGGTTGATCGCCGGCTACGACGGGCAGCCAATTCCGCTGACCAATCCGAGTTGGTTCCTGATCAGCCGGCTCAAGCTGGAAGGTTTCATCGTGAGCGAGCACATGGATGTGTGGCCGCAGGCACTGAAAGAACTCGGCTTGCAGGTCGCGACCGGCGGAATCAAGTATCGCGAAACGATTGCAAACGGGCTCGAGAACGCGCCGCAGGCCTTCCTCGGCATGCTGCGCGGGGCCAACTTCGGCAAACAACTGGTGAAGCTTGCATGATCGAGCAACTCGCAGGCCGCGTCGCTGTCATCACCGGTGCGGGCGGCGGCCTGGGGCGTGAATTCGCACGGCTCGCGGCGCGCTCGCGCATGCGGCTGGTGCTCGCGGACGTGCAGCCAGACGCGCTGCAGACGACGGTGCAGGAACTGCAGGACTCCGGCGCAGAGGTGAGCGCGGAGGTCGTCGACGTCGCGCAGAGTGGTCATGTAGCGCGGCTGGCCGATCGCGCGTTCGGTGACTTCGGTGTCGTCCACCTGCTGATGAATAACGCCGGTGTTGCCTGCGGTGGTTACCTCTGGGAAAACACCGACAAGGACTGGCAGTGGGTTCTCGGCGTGAACCTGATGGGCGTTGTGCATGGCGTGCAGCACTTCGTTCCGCGCATGCTCGACGCCAATGCACACGGCGAGCCCGGCCATATCGTCAACACGGCCTCGATGGCCGGCTGGCTGACTGCGCCGCTGATGGGCGCGTACAACGTGTCCAAGCATGCGGTCGTCGCGCTCTCGGAGACGCTGCACCACGACCTGCGGCTCGCGCAGTCGACGATCGGCGTGACGGTACTCAATCCGGCATTTGTGCCGACTGGCATCGCCCACTCGGATCGGGCCCGTCCGGCGGACCTGACCAATGTATCGGGGCCGACGCGCTCGCAGCAGATCGCGCAGGCGAATTCGGAGAAGGCAGTTTCGGGCGGGCGCATCAGCGCGGGCGACGTGGCGGCGATGACGTTCGAAGCGATCGTTGCGAACCGCTTCTACGTGTTCACGCACCCGCAGATCATGCCGACCGTGCAGGCCCGCTTCGATGCCGTAATGAGCGGCGCGACGCCGGCGGATCCGTACGCGACGCGCCCGAGCGCGCGGCCTGCCGCGCCCGCATGATCCGCACCGGCGAGACCGTCGACCTCGGCAACGGCATTCGCCTGCATCTGGCGGAGACGGGCGAGGCGGGTGGCCGGCCGATCCTGTTCCTGCACGGTTTTCCAGAATACTGGGCGGCGTGGGAAGACGTGCTTCCGTACTTTTCGTCGGGCTGGCACGCCGTGGCGCCGGATCTGCGCGGTTTCAATCTTTCGAGCCAACCGACCGAGGTCGCGGCTTATCGCGCACGCGAGCTGGTTGACGATTTCGAACGCCTCTGCAATCGGCTCGACTGGCCGAGCGTGACGGTAGTGGCGCACGACTGGGGTGGCGCCGCGGCATGGCAATGGGCGATCGCCCATCCGCAGCGCATCGAACGGCTCGTAGTCATCAATTCGCCGCACCCGGTGCCGTTTGCGCGCGACCTCATTGGCGATCCGGCGCAGCAGGCCGCCTCGGCCTACATGAACTGGCTGCGCGCGCCGGATTCCGAGCAGGCGCTGCTGAAACACGACTGCAGGGCGCTGGAGAGCTTCTTCCTTGCAATGCGTCGGCCGGATCGCGACTGGTACACGCCCGAGCGGGCGACGCGCTACCGCGAGGTCTGGAGCCGCGGATTGACCGGAGGCGTCAACTACTACCGCGCTTCACCGCTGTATCCACCGACCGCGGATGATCCGGGCGCGCGCAAACTGAAGCTCGACCCCGCGCAGTTCCGGGTGCGGGTGCCCACGTTGGTGCTGTGGGCCGAGGCCGACCTCGCGCTGCCCGTGCGACTGCTCTATGGTCTCGATGAACTTGTCGACGACTTGACGATCGAACGCATCCCGGAAGCCACGCACTGGGTCGCGCACGAGGAACCCAGGCGCATCGCCCAAGCGATCCAGTCGTTCTGCAGCCGGTCCTGACTCGCGTCGGCGCGGATCCGTCCCATCGGCGACGGTTTTTATCAGCGGCTGGCACAATCATTTTTGGTTTGAATGGAGCCTTACCCATGAAGCAAGTCCTGCGCGCCATGCTGGCGTCGCTCGCGGTACTCACCATGTCCCCGGCCATCGCGGCCGAGGCCCAGGCTGCACCGGCCCGGCCGGTCGCAGCGCCACTGCCACCCGGCGTGACCCGTGGCCCAACTGTCGAAGGCATCACCGAATACCGGCTGGCCAACGGATTGCGCTTCGTGCTGTTTCCGGATCCGTCGAAGCCGACGGCCACGGTCAACATTACTTACCTGGTCGGTTCGCGCCAAGAAAACTACGGTGAGACTGGCATGGCCCATCTGCTCGAGCACCTGATTTTCAAGGGCTCGAAGAACTTTCCGCACCCGGACGCCGAGTTCAACCGGCGAGGCTTTCGGAACAACGGCAGCACGTGGCTCGATCGCACCAACTACTTTTCCACCTTCCAGGCCAGCGACGAAAACCTGAAGTGGGCGATCGACTGGTCGGCCGACGCGATGGTGAATTCCTTCATCGCGAAGAAGGACCTCGATTCGGAGATGACGGTCGTGCGCAACGAGTTCGAGATGGGCAAGACCGACCCGTCGCGGCTTATGTTCGAACACAACCAGGCGCTGCTTTACGACTGGCACAACTACGGCAAATCGACGATCGGCGCCCGCTCCGACATCGAGCATGTCCGCATCGAGAACCTGCAGGCGTTCTACCGCATGTACTACCAGCCCGACAACGCGGTGCTGATCGTTGCCGGCAAATTTGACGAGACTAAGGCGCTGCGCTGGATCGCCGACGCGTTCGGCCGGATCCCGAAACCGAAGCGGACCCTGCCAGTGCTGTGGACCGAGGAGCCGACCCACGACGGCGAGCGCCAGTTCACGATCCGGCGCAAGGGCGAGGTGCAGATCGTCAACGTTGCGTATCGTATCCCGAGTTCGCTGCATCCCGACGTGCTGCCGGCCGACTTCGCCGTCGACATCCTCGGCGACACGCCGAACGGCCGCCTGCACAAGGCACTGGTCGAAAGCGGCAAGGCGTCGCAGGTCTTCGGCTACACAGTCGGCGCAAAGGATCCGGGCTTTGTGATTTTTGGCGCGGTTGTGAAGAAGGGCGAGCCGCTCGAGCCGGTAGCCCAGACGATGATCGAGGTGATCGAGACGTCGTTCGTCAAGCAGCCCACGACCGACGCGGAGATGCAACGCACGCTGCAGGACCAGAAGACCGGATACGAGCGCGCGCTGGCCAATCCTCAGTCGTTCGGTGTCGGACTGTCGGAATATGTCGCGCTCGGTGATTGGCGCCTGTTCTTCTATTCGCGCGACCGCCTGCCGAAGATAACGGCGAAGCAGGTCGACGAGGCTGCGACGCGCTACTTCGTGCGCGACAACCGCGTCGTCGGGTTCTTCGTTCCGGACGACAGTCCGCAACGCGCGGAAATCCCTGAAGCTGCTACCGCCAGCGCACTGCTGGCCGACTACAAGCCGTCGGCAGAAGGGCAAGCCACCGAGGCTTTCGATCCGTCGCAGGAAAATATCGACAAGCGCACGCTCGTTCTGAGTTTCGGCGACCTTAAGGTTGCACTGCTGCCGAAGCGCAACCGCGGCGAGACCGTCAACGTCCGCACCAATTTTCGCTGGGGCGACGCGGCGACACTCAACAGCCGGATGATCGAGGGTGAACTGGCCGGCGCGATGCTGGCGCGTGGCACCGACAAGTTGACGCGACAGCAGATCGCCGACGAGATGACCCGTTTGCAGATGACAGGCGGGCTACTCTCATTCCAGACGACGCGCACGAACCTGCCGGCGGCGTTGCGATTGCTGGCCGACGTGCTGCGCAACGCAGCGTTTCCGGCGACCGAGTACCAGCAGCTGCAGCGCGAACTGGTGACCGGACTGTCGTCGCAGCTCGACAACCCCGAAGCGCTATCACGCGACGTACTGTCGACGCACTTCAACACCTATCCAGCCGGCGATCCGCGCTACTACTTGCCGCTGAAGGAGCGCATCGAGGTTGTCAGCAAGACGCCGCTGGACGCTGTGAAGAAGTATCACAGCGACTTCTACGGGACCGCCCGTGGGGAGATCTCGATCGTCGGCGATTTCGACGCGCAGACGATTGAGACTTTGCTGAAGGACCAGTTCGCCGGCTGGGTCTCCAAGGCGCCCTATGCGCGTGTGGACCGCGAGTATCGCGATGTGAAGCCGGTGCGCGTTGTCGTCGACACGCCGGACAAGGAGAACGCGGTATTTCGCGCGCGCCAGGAGTTCCCCCTGCGCGACGACGACCCTGATGCAGCGGCGCTGACCATCGCCACGGAGATCCTCGGTGGCGGCTCCGGTCTCGCGAACCGCCTGATGGTCCGGCTGCGCCAGAAGGACGGCCTTAGCTACGGCGTCGGAGCCGGCCTTGCACTCGGCTCGCGCGAACGGCTGGCGTCATTCACAATCAGCGGCATCGCGGCGCCCCAGAACGTCAATCGCGCCGAGCAGGCGCTGCGCGAGGAACTCGAGCGCGCCCGCAAGGAGGGATTCACCGCGGCCGAAGTCGACGACGCAAAAAACGGCCTGTTGCAGTCGCGGTTGCTGAGTCGCTCACAGGATCCGGTCGTCGCGAACGCCTGGGTCGGCAACCTGGACCTCGGCCGTACGTTCACGTTCTCGCGCCAGTTCGAGGATCGACTGCGCGCCGTCACGCCGGCTGAGGCCAGTGCCGCGTTCCGCAAGTACATCGATCCGGAGAAGATGAGTTTCGTCATCGCCGGCGACGCGAAAAAAGGCGTCAGGTGACGCCCTATGACAGCTACCGCCTGCGGCTGCCACTGCGGGTGCGCTGGGCCGAGGTCGATCTGCAGGGCGTGGTCTTCAACGGCCACTACCTGACATATTGCGATGTCTGCGTGACCGAGTACTGGCGGGCGATCGGCATGCCATATCCGGCCGCGTTCATCGACATCGGCTCTGATCTGTTCGTGCGCAAAGCGACGGTTGAATACCATGCGCCGGCGCACTACGACGAAGAACTCGAGGTGTGCGGGCGCACTGCGCGTCTCGGAACGACCAGTCTAGTGTTTCAGGTCGGGATGTTCCGCCAAGCATCGCGAGGAAACGCTTTGATCGAGGCGGAACTCGTCTACGTCAACACCGACCCATCGAGCAGAACGACGCGACCGCTGCCGGCGCAATTGCGCGAGCGTATCCGTGGCTTCGAAAGCACAGCGCCGGAGGAGAGCGTCGCGCATGCTGCGCATTGAGCTGGGCGACTGGGAGGCGATGCGAAAATGGGCAGAGCCGATCCGCTTCGCCGTCTTCGTCAACGAGCAGAAAGTGCCGCCGGAAATGGAACTCGACGCCTGGGACCCGGGCTCAGTTCATGCGGTGGCGTTCGATAGCATTGCGGCGGTCGGGACCGGACGGCTGCTGCCGGACGGTCACATCGGGCGCATGGCGGTGGCGCACAGCGCACGCGGCGGTGGCGTCGGCAGTGCGCTGCTGCGAGCGCTGATGGACGAAGCGCGCCGCCGCGGCCATCGCTTCACCGTGCTGAGCGCCCAGACGCATGCGATCGAGTTCTATCGACGCCACGGCTACGAAGTCGAAGGAAGCGAATACCTGGACGCAGGCATCCCGCACGTCGACATGCGCTGCCCGCTCTAGCGGGCGATCAGTTCGGACCTGGCGCCTTGATCCGCGCCATGCGCGATGCGGTATCGATCATGAACTCGAAGGTCCGGTCCGACCAATGATCCGGATCCATGGGGTCGAACGTTCGCTCGAGGAAACTGACGAGTCCGTCGGCCCGGACCGTGACGATCGTCGTCGCCCGAGTGCCATAGCCGTTGGCCCTGATCTGGATCGCCGAGAGCGCGCGTTCCCAGTCCACCGGTACGCCTGTCGAAGGCAGCTCGACGTCGCGCGCAAGTTCGCGGTCGCCCATCAGTTCGAGCAAGTCCTCGGTCCGCACGCGGTTGGCGATCGAGCAGGCGAACTGCGCAACCGCACGCGTCACCTTCGGCCACGGCGTATCGAGGAAGGCGTTCGAAATGCCGTAGATCCCCGGCGCGAGCGACCGCACGGGATCCTCGAGTCGATTGCTGTAGTAGTGCAGGGCGCCCGCCGTCCTGCCCATGGCCGGCATGATGTCGCCCGCGAGCAGATTGAAGCCGTTGAACACCGGCGTGCGGTGCGCGTGACGCTGCAGCCAGCGATCGACCGGCTCGGGCGTTTGCAATGCCGCCAGCACCAACGCGCCGCGCGACGGCGCATGCGGATTGCGCTCGGTCGGCGCGCGTACGTTCGTCAAGGCCGCGAGGCGACCACGGCGCGTGATGCCGAACCAGGTGCCCCCGGCTTCCTCGTCCTGTCCAGCGAGCAGCGACACGGCCTGGCCCCACCAGGCGGCCGGCCGCGTTCGCCGCGCATAGAACTCATCACGGTTGCCCGCGAGGACCAGTGGGTAGTCCGGGTGCGCATGCCACGCGAAGACGATCAGGCACATAGTCAGAGTGCGCGGAAGCGTTCGACGTGGCGCAACGCGCGCTGCTCCGGCGTCAGGCCGGCACGGCCGACTGCGGCATCCAGCAGCATCGCGAATGAATCCGGCTCTTTCACGCCTTCGTATACCTCCATCCATGTCGGCGCCGTGTCGGAACCGACGCGCTCTTCGACGCGCGCCTGTAGCACCGCGCCCGGCACCAATTGCCGTTGCATCTCCCGAAGCAAAGGGAGTGCCAGCGCCGATGGTGCTGGATAGTAGATGTACCAGTTTTCCATCGCCAGTTCAGGCGGTGGGATCGAAAAGCGCGTACGGCAACGGCCGCACGTCGATGCGTGTCGCGCCCGCTCCGCCCAGGTGCAGTTCGCCGGCGCTGAGCCGATCGACCGGCAATTCGAACAGCAGGTCGACGCCGCCGCCCGGTGCCATCGCCGACATCACGACCGTGCCGACGGGCTCTGTCTGCGCCGAGTGGTAAACCTCCGAACCTGCAGCGGGCGGCTGAGCCACGTCAGCGTGGCCCGGGTGCATGCGCCGCTTGAGCTTTCCGAGGTACTGGCTGCGCGCGACAATCTCC
>DATEZE010000243.1:0-8139 GCA_035255845.1 Burkholderiaceae bacterium
ATGCTACCCATCAACCGCAACGCGAAATGCTGCAGACCGATGAGTCCGTGATCTGGGTAGCCGAGGCAGAGTATCTGCGACATCTGCTTCGTTGCGCACTGGGACGCACGGACTGGCAGAACGCCGCCGCAGCGTGGGGCGCGCGGAGAACCTGGGCAGTGCTCGATAGCAGGGATCCGAAGCCGTTTCTCGCCTTGATGGGGACAGGCTAGCGCGGCCAGCCGGACGCCGCGGGATAGGTTCTAGACTGCTCCCTTCGTCGACGACCGCCGAAGGGGCGCCATGAACAAGGACATCGTTTCGACGGCAGCGGCGCCCGCCGCGATCGGACCGTACTCGCAGGCTGTCAAAACCGGACTCGTCGTCTTCACGTCGGGACAGATCGGGCTCGATCCGAAGACCGGTGAGCTGGTCGGGACGAGCTTCGAAGCACAGGTCCGGCAGTCGTTTCGCAACCTTGACGCGGTCGCACGCGCGGCGGGCGGGTCGCTGGCGCATGCGGTGAAGTTCACGCTGTTCCTGACCGATCTCGCACAGTTCTCGACTGTCAACCAGATCATGAGTGAAGTGGTGCCGCAGCCGTATCCGGCGCGCTCGACCGTCGGTGTCGCGAGCCTGCCGAAGGGCGCGCTGTTCGAGGTCGAGGCCGTCCTCGTCCTGTAGCGGCAGCACGTCTTGCCGAAACCGAGCTCCGCCGCTGCGGCCGCCGCGAGCCAAGGTGGCCGTGACATCGCCGCACGGCTCGACGCGATCGGTCTCAGAACCGACTGGGATTTCGTCCTGCATTTGCCGCTGCGCTATGAGGACGAAACCGTAGTCATGCCCATCGACCAGTTGCAGGAAGGACTCGAGGCGCAGGTCGAGGCGGTCGTCACTGCGGCGGGGATCGTGTTCCGCGGCCGCCGCCAGCTGCGAGTGACCGTGCAGGACGAGCACAGGAGCACGCTGGTGCTGCGTTTTCTGCACTTCTACCCCTCGCAGGCGAAGCAGCTGGCAGTCGGCCAGCGCGTGCGCGCCTTCGGTGTGGCGCGCGGCGGACTCGCGGGCATGGAGATGATTCATCCCAGGGTTCGTACGGTCCGGCAAGGCGATCCGCTGCCCCCGGCGCTTACGCCTATTTATCCGTCGACGGCCGGGGTGCCGCAAGCCTGGCTGCGCAAGCGGATCACGCGCGCGCTGGCGACGGTCGAGCAGACCGATGTGCTGCATGCGGTGCTGCGCGACGAATGGCACCTTCCGATGCTTTCGGCAGCGCTGCGTCGGCTGCATCAGCCGCCGCCGGACGCGGACGCGAGGGCGCTCGCCGAGCGCACCGATGCGGCGTGGCAGCGTCTGAAGTTTGACGAACTGGTTGCCCAGCAAATCGCTCTGCGCCAGGCGCGGGCCGCGCGGCAGCGCCATCGGGCGCCGGCGCTGCACGCCGACGGACTTGCAGCGCGCCTGCTCGCCGGTCTGCCCTTCAGGCTGACGCGGGCGCAGCAGCGCGTCTGGCGCGAAGTCGAGGCCGATCTCGCCCGCGAGCATCCGATGCAGCGGCTGGTGCAGGGCGATGTCGGCAGCGGCAAGACTGTGATTGCAGCGCTGGCGGCTGCGCGCGCGATCGAATCAGGCTGGCAGGCCGCGCTGATGGCGCCGACCGAGTTGCTGGCCGAACAGCATTTCGGCCGCATCGCCGAGTGGCTCACGCCCCTCGGCGTGCGCACGACCTGGCTGGCCGGCCGGCTTGGCGCCGCAGCCAAGCGCGCCGCACAGCAGCTGGTGTCGAGCGGGACCGCGCAGCTGGCGATTGGCACCCACGCGCTGATCCAGGACGCGGTGAATTACGACCGGCTCGGCCTTGCGATCGTCGATGAGCAGCATCGCTTCGGTGTCGCGCAGCGACTCGCATTGCGCGGATCGGATCGGGCGCTGCTGCCGCACATGCTGATGCTGTCGGCCACACCGATCCCGCGCACGCTCGCAATGAGCTTCCTCGCCGATCTCGACGTTTCGGTGATCGACCAGCTGCCGCCAGGCCGGCGGCCGGTCGTCACCAAACTGGTCGCGGTGCGTCGCCGCGACGAGGTCCTGGCGCGGATCCGTCGCGACGTCGCGGCCGGACGACAGGCCTACTGGGTGTGCCCGCTGGTCGAGGAGAGCGCCGCGGTCGAGGCAGCGGCAGCTACCGAGACGCACGAGCGCATCGCCCGCATGCTTCCCGAGCTGCGCATCGGCCTGCTGCACGGACAGCTGCACGGCGCCGAAAAAACGGAGGTGATGCAGCAGTTCGCATCGCGGTCGATCGATGTGCTGGTCACGACGACCGTCATCGAAGTCGGCGTCGATGTGCCGAATGCGACGCTGATGGTGATCGAACACGCCGAACGCTTCGGGCTGGCCCAGCTGCACCAATTGCGCGGACGAATCGGCCGCGGCGTGCAGCAGAGCTACTGCATCCTGCTCTATGACGAGCCGCTGTCGGAGACCGCGCGTGAGCGACTCAAGGTCGTCTACGAGACGAACGATGGCTTCGAGGTGGCCCGGCGCGACCTTATGATGCGGGGCCCGGGCGAGTTCCTGGGCAGCCGACAGTCAGGCGTGCCGCTGCTGCGCCTGGCTGACCTCGAGCGCGATGCGGCGCTGGTCGAGCGTGCGCGTGGCGCGGCGGAAGCGCTGCTCGCGCACGATCCCGCGGCAGCGCAGGAGCATGTACGCCGCTGGTACGAAGGAAGACACGATTTCCTGGCCGCGTGAAGCAAGCGACTCCACCGAAGAATGACACTCACCGAACTCAAGTACATCGTGGCCGTCGCGCGCGAGCGGCATTTCGGCCGCGCGGCGGACGCTTGTTTCGTCAGCCAGCCGACCTTGTCGGTGGCGATCAAGAAACTGGAGGAGGAACTCGGCACACAGATCTTCGAGCGCCGTACGAGTGAAGTGACGGTGACCCCCGCCGGCGAGCGCATCGTCGACCAGGCCCAGCGCGTACTCGACGAGGCGGGACGCATCAAGGAGATCGCGCGCCAGGGCAAGGATCCACTCGCTGGTCCGCTGCGGCTCGGCGTGATCTACACGATCGGGCCGTATCTGCTGCCGGGTCTCGTGCGTCAACTGTTGAGGGATGCGCCGGACATGCCGCTGCTGCTGACCGAAAATTTCACGGTCAAGTTGATGGAAGTGCTGAAAAACGGCGAGATCGACGTTGCGATCATGGCGCTTCCGCTGCCGCAGAGCGGGCTGCTGCTGCAGCCGGTCTATGACGAGCCGTTCACGGTGGCGGTGCCACGCAACCATCCGTGGGCGCGCCGCAAGAGCATCCCGAGTGAGGACCTGAAGAAAGAGACGATGCTGCTGCTGGGCACCGGCCACTGCTTCCGCGACCAGGTGCTCCAGGTGTGCCCCGAACTGTCGCGTTTCTCGTCATCGGCCGAAGGCATCCAGAAGACCTTTGAGGGTTCATCGCTCGACACGATCCGCCACATGGTGGGCTCCGGCCTCGGCGTCACGGTGCTGCCGGTTACTTCCGTGCCGGAGAAACCACCCCGCGATTCGCTGCTCGAATACGTTCCATTCCGCGCGCCGGCCCCCGACCGACGCGTGGTGCTCGCATGGCGCAAGTCGTTCACTCGCACCCCGGCGATCGAGGCACTGCGCCAGGCGATTCTCAAGTGTCCGCTGCACGGAGTCACCAAGCTGCCGGACGCGCGCAGCGAGGCGTGGTGACCGTCCCGGGCTATCGGTCCGGTTGGAAATTCCGATTAGCGCGCTCCAGCACCGATCGCTAGGATCAATGCAACTTTCAGGAGAACGCGATGCCGAAGAACGACCGAGGTGTCTTGACGGGCCGTGGAGTCCCGACGATCGATATCGGCATCGGCGACAGGGACCGCGCGAGGATCGCTGACGGCCTGTCGCGCGTGCTGGCCGACACCTATTCGCTGTACCTGAAGACTCACAATTTTCACTGGAACGTCGAAGGCCCGATGTTCAACACGCTGCACCTGATGTTCATGGAGCAGTACACCGAACTGTGGAACGCGCTCGATGCCATTGCCGAGCGCATCCGCTCGCTCGGCTATCCGGCACCCGGAACGAACAGCGAATTCTCGCGCCTGACGTCGATCGAGGAAACCGCCGGCGTCCCGGAGGCAATGGACATGGTGCGGCTACTTGTCAGCGGACACGAGGCCGTGGCGCGCACGGCGCGCAAGACCTTCCCGGTCGTCGACAAGGCCGGCGACGAATCGACTGCCGATCTGCTCACCCAACGCCTCCAGGTGCATGAAAAGACCGCCTGGATGCTGCGTAGCCTGTTGAAGTAGTCGACAGGCGGTCTTTCGTTGCAGGCTAACGTCGGCGGTGCCGACGTTAAGCCGCGCAGCGGCGGCCGGAAACAAAAGTCCGCGCCTGCGTAGCCTGTTGAAATAGTCCGCACGCGATGTTTGCAGGCGTTGGTTAGGGAATCTCCGCTGGTACGGTGCCCTTGCGGGTCGCGGGCACGACTGGCGGCTGCCCGGTGTCCCTCAGTATCGACTGCGCTTCGGGCGTCAGCAGGAAGGCGACGAACGCGACCGCGTCTGGCACGTTGCCGGCCGTGCCGGGAACGGTAGCCGCATTGCGGATCGACTCGCTCAAGTTTACGTTTTCGGCAAAGCGCAGGATCTCGATGTCCTTGCGCGCGGCCACCGCCGCGGAGTAGTACACGACCGCTGCATCGGCCCTGCCGGACTTCACCGCGTCGACGGCCGCAGGAACGGTCACTGGCTTGCCGTCTGCCGAGACGGACGCCGGGGCGCCGTCGACAATTTTCTGCGCCAGCGTCGGCTCGCCGTCGGCCGCAGTGCCCCGCAGCAGAAAGCTGATCGTGCGGGCGGTCGCAAGATCCTTTTCGCCGTTGATGCGGACGAAGCGCAGGCCGGGACGCGCCAGTTCACTCACTCGCCGGATGCCCAGCGGATTACCCTTCGCGGTGATCACGACCATTTCGTTGGCCGAGAAGACGACGTACCAACTGGCCGCGGGCTTTCCGGCGGCCGCGCCGGTACCTCCGATCGGCTTGCTCATTAGGTCTTCATCGATGACTGCGGGCGACGAAGGCGCAAACACGTCGACACTATCGCCCCGCAAAATGCGTTCTGCGAGCTGACGCGAAACGCCGGACGTCAGCACGACGTTTATCCCGGGACGTTTCGCTTCGAATGCCCGCTTCAACTCGAGCATCGGGCCGGCGAGGGAGTCGGCGTGAAATACCTGCACATCGGCGGCGCTCGCGGCTGCCGTGAGCAGGCCGAAGAAGAGCGCGGCAGCCCAGCGCTCCCCGAAGCGCACCCCAGGTTTACGCCATCGCATGGTTCCTCCAATCGCCGATGCCCGGCGCGGCAGCAAGAGGCTGCGCCCATGAGCTTTCTGCGACAAGGCGCGGCGCAGCAGGCTGGCTGCGCAAAGGTCGATGTGGCGTAGCCGTCTCCAGAGACAATCCATAAGCGGGGCGAAGGCCAGCAACGAACCACCTGCGCCCGCGGCTGTCTCACCCGTTCGCGCCCGCGGAATTGCGACGCAAGGCAAAATCAGGCGCTATCAGCTCTACATAAATGCGAGGTTTGATGCGAATCCGTTCAGATGTCTTCCAGCAACACCCCGGCGTGCTACTGCTGCGCTTCACGGTGGCCGGATTGATGCTTTTCCACGGAGTTGCGAAGCTGCGCAATGGTGTGGGCGAAATCGAATCGCTGGTGCAGGCTCATGGAATGCCGACCTGGTTCGCGTACGCCGCGTTCATCGGCGAAATCGTGGCGCCGCTCTTTGTTATCGCCGGTGTGTGGGTGCGGGCCGCGGCGCTCGTGATCGCGATCAACATGATCGTTGCCGTCGCGCTCGCCCACTCGGGGCAGCTGTTGTCGGTAGGGGGCAGCGGCGGCTACGCGCTGGAGCTGCAGGCCTTTTATTTACTCAGCGCGCTCGCCGTCGCCTGGCTCGCTGACGGCGGGCGCAAGCGCTAGCAGCGCGCCGAGTGCTCGACGAGTTACGGCGCCATCCAGCCGTCGGTACTGACCAGCGCGACTTCGTCAACCTCGCTGTCGGCCATCTGGGTGGCGTTTTCGTCTTCAAGGTCAAGCGGCGCCACCGGCACGTAGTCCATCGGGTACGCGTCGTAGTCTTCAGGCAGGTCGAGCGGGGCGACCGCGACATACACCGTTGGTTGCAGCTCCGTGCTTTCGCCGCTCATGGTCGAGCACCCGCCCGTCATCGCGAGCGCGCCGCCGAGCGCGACAAACAGAACGGCGGCCTGGCCACGCAGTTTCGTATTAAGGTTCATTCCGATCTCCCTTCGGCGGATCGCGGTGCGTCCGCAGCGGTTGCTCTGGACGGTGACGCCCCAAACCGATCGTCACCAGCTCATCGACGTCTTGCGTCGACGTGCGAGCAGACTAGGGAAGCGCGGCACCTCAGGCGATGCAGAAAGCCGCGGCCGCAGTTCGGCCGATGCGGCATCGGCACTGTGTAATGTTCACGTCAAGCCGCGGCCCGCAGCGACGATTGCGCACGGGATCGCAGATGACGGAGTCAAGCCACCATGCCACTGCAATTGCGAATCGCACGACCGGTCACCGACCTGGCAGCTGCGGCTGACCTCTACTGTCGCGGGCTGGGGCTTACGGTTCTCGGATCATTCAGCGATCACGACGGATTCGACGGCGTAATGCTGGGCGAGCCCGGGGCCGGATTCCATTTTGAGTTCACGAGGTCGCGCGCGCATCCCGTCCGTCCGGCACCCACCGTGGAGGATCTGATCGTGCTCTACGTTCCGGAGCCCACGTCGTGGACCACGGCATGCGCGCGAATGCTCGGCGCCGGATTCGTCGGGGTGGCGTCCTTCAACCCCTACTGGGACCGCCACGGCCGCACGTTCGAGGATGCGGACCGCTATCGCACAGTGCTGCAGCAGGCAAATTGGACTGCAAGCGCCGGCTGAAGCGGATTGGGCAGCGCATTTCAATGCGCCGCCCAACACGTGCAGCGGTTACTTCATCGCGACCGGAGCCGCCGGTGGCAGCGGCTCGGGCACGCGGTTCTTCACCGCCGGGATGGACTGCAGATAGCTGAAGATCGCCTCGAGGTCGGCATCGGTGAAACTCTTGTACATCGGGATCGGCATTGGCGGCAGGATCTGACGGCCACGTCCCATGTGGCGACCGGTGCGGATCGTCTCGCTGAAGTTGCGCTGCGTCCACTTGCCGAGGCCGGTTTCCGCGTCGGGCGTCAGGTTGGCGGTGAAGCTCACGCCCCACGGCCCTGACCACGCGGTGTTGGTCGCCGCCGCAGAGACGATCCACGGGCCCTGCGGTTGCGGCGCAGGGGGCAGGACCATGTCTTCGGGATGGCCTGACAGCATGCGGCTCATGTCGGGCTCGGGGCCTTTCGGGCCCATTTTCCAGGGTGTGTGGCAGTCATTGCAGCCGGATGTCGTGACGAGGTATTTGCCGCGCGCGAGCTTGTCGGCTCCTTCAACGGGATTCTGAGCATGAGCCGGCAACGCGACGGCGACGGTGACGGCCGCCGCTACGGCAAGGATGGCGAACTCGAGCGGGATGCGTTTCATCGTGAGGCTCCTAATGGGTTGATAAAGAGGCTTGCAGGTCATTCGAAATCCAGCGTTCGATTAGGGCAACGCCCTCGGTGTCCACTACTTGCACGCCGAGCGGCGGCATGCGGGCGAGCGGGTTCTCAGTCTTCATGCGCAGCGTCAGGACGCTCGTGCCGTGGCCCGACGAAATGCGCTGCGTCGCGCTGGCGTTGCCTGGCCGGAAGCGGCTCGAATGACCGAGCAGCGACTGCAACGTGTGCTCGCTGCTGCGGGCCGCGGGATCCGCCTGCTGCGCCAGTACCAGTTCGAGGCCGGTCAGCGCACCGGCGGCGTTATGGCAGTGACCGCAGTTGCCGTGCAGGTAGCCCAATGCAGCACGAGCGACGGGGCTCGGCGCGTCGATGCGTGGCGGTGTCGCCAGAAATTGCCGCGGCAGCCCGCGCAGCACGCCGCGAGCGGCGAGGGCCGTCAGGTCGATTTGGCCACGCTTGGGATCGGCGTGTGGGGCAAGTGGATCGCGATCCGCGGACAACTGCAGCGCCGAGAATCCCAGCACCGGCACGGCTGCACCCTCG
>DATEZE010000244.1:0-5285 GCA_035255845.1 Burkholderiaceae bacterium
CTTCGCGCCGAGGGCTCGCAGGTAGTCCGACTCGCCAACCTTGCCGGTCGATGCGACGACGGTGTAGCCCAGCGACGCGAGCAGCGCGACCGCAACCGAACCGACCCCGCCAGTGGCACCGGTCACGAGAATTTCACCAGACGTCGGAGTCACGCCGTGGTCACGCAAGGCGAGCACTGCCAGTGCCGCGGTATACCCGGCGGTGCCCACGATCATCGTTTCACGCGCACGCAGTGGTGCAGGAATGCGTACCAGCCATTCGCCCTTGGCCCGCATACGCTGGCACAGCCCGCCCCAGTGGGATTCGCCGATGCCCCAGCCATTGAGGACGACCAAGTCCCCAGGCCGCCAGCGCGGATGGTCACTCGCGACCACGGTGCCCGCGGCGTCGATACCAGCCACCATCGGCCACTTGCGCACGACCGGCGAGGTGTTCGTCAGCGCCAGGCCATCCTTGTAGTTGATCGTCGAGTACGCCACGTCAATCGTGACGTCGTCGCCCGGCGTTGCGGCTTCGAGTTCGGCCTGACCGACCTCCCGCACTTCGGCGTGAAATTGATCGTTCTGTTTCGAAAGCACGATCGCTCGATTCATGGCATCGGTCCCGAACGGAGAGACAAAGTGGATCGCAAATCATAGGCCGGTCGCACTGGGCGGCGGTTTGCGGCGGCGCGGGTCCATGCGATCGATGTGGCGGTGATCAGCGCGATAGCCGAACGGTTGATGCGCGCGCATGCCGGACGGACCTGTGAGCGGCTCTGGGAGTCAGCGTACCAAGCGGTAATCCGTGGGTCTCTGCCGCATTTCGAGCGATTCGGGTCGCTCGGCGTGCGATTCACATGGCAAAATCGCGAGCGGAGACTGAGTCCGTCACCGCGCGTATCGGCCTGAGAGGTCACGCTGAGTTCGACCGTCATTCCTCTGCGGCAGTCGGCCGTCGAACGTTCGCTGAAGCAGGCGAGCTTCGACACGGCAGGCGTGCCGGTCATTGCCGTCAATCACAGCGGCCAGATCCTTGCGATCAACAGCGAGGCGATGGCCCTCGCGGGCGGTGATTCCGCGATTGGTCGCAGCGTCGCCGAACTCCTCGGGTTCCTCAGTCATCGCGCTTTCTCGCGGCGCTGGCAGCGACTGTGGTCACAACTCACCGCCGATGGCCGCTGCGAATTCGAGGCCAAGCTGCCGCTGCGCAGTGGCAGCCGACTGAGCGCGCGCTTCGTCGTGCGTCTGTTCCGCTTCGACCAGGACGACTTCGCGTCGATCTCGATCATCGACACGGCGGCCGAGCGGTCGGCGCGCCGCCGGATGCGGGCGGCCGAGACCCGGGCGCGGGCGCTGGCGCAGCACCAGAGCGAGCTCACGATCGTATTAAATGCGGATCGACGCGTGATCTTCGCCAGTGCGGCGCTGGAGCCGATCACCGGTGAGCACGAGGCGGATGTGATGGGCTCGCCGTTCGAGTTCATCCTCGACCAGCCATCGCGCGTCGAATTCCGTCGCGCTGTCGACCGCCTGCTGCGCGAACCTCCAGGGGACCGTCAGGCGACGTCGCTCCACCTGCGCACGCGGGCAGCGCTCGCGAGCAACGGCCGCAGCCTGTCGTGCGTGCTGGCCAACCGCCTCGATGACGCCGCCGTGCGCGGGCTCGTGCTCACAGCGCGAGACCTCGGTCCGGCGGAGCGGGCCCAGGCAAGGCGCTTGCGGTTCCGCGAACGACTGCTCGAGATAGCGATCCAGCCCAAGTCAGACTTCACGCAGACTCTTGCAACCGTGCTGCGTTCCACCGCTGAAGTCCTCGATGTCTCCATGGCGAGCTTCTGGCGCCTGTCGCATGCCCCCGACGGACTGCGTTGCGAGGCCCTGTTCGATCGGACGGCGGACCGTTTCCTGCGCGACTGGGTCGGACGCGAGTTTCCTGCGACGCGGTTCGCGGCGTACTTCGCGCAGCTGATGAGCCGGCAGCCGGTCGTTGTCAACGACACGCGCACGTCGAGGCTTACAACGATGTTCGCCGGCGACCGGGGCTGGGCCGACGTGCGTTCCTTGCTCGACGTTCCGGTCCTGGTCGACGGCGCCATCGCCGGCGTGCTCTGCCTGCAGCACCGCGACACTCGTTATTGGGACGAGGACGACGTCGGCTTCGCGAACACGACGGGCTTGATGCTGGCGCTTTCGCTGGAAGCCGCGCAGCGCCAGGAAGCCGAATCGCGGATCGAACATCTGGCCTGGTACGACGCGCTTACCGGCCTGCCGAACCGCAACCTGCTGCGCGAGACGATGCGCGACATGATCATGACGGCGTCGAATCGCAAGCGCCGCATGGCCGCGATGCTGATCGATCTCGACCGATTCAAGGATGTGAACGACGCGCTCGGGCACCTGGTCGGCGATGTGCTGATCAAGTCGGCGTCGGAAGTGCTGCGGGAAACGGTCGGAGAAGACGGGACCGTCGCGCGGCTCGGCGGCGACGAATTCGTCGTGCTGATCAGCGAGTTCGTGCATCGGCAGGAGGTCGCGCTGCTCGCCGCCCGCATCGCGCAGGCGCTGCACCGGACCGACCTGGTACCCAACATCGATACGCAGGTGTCGGCTTCGATCGGCGTGGCGCTGTTCCCGGAGCACGGGCGCGACATGAGCACGCTGCTGAAGAACGCCGACGCGGCGATGTACCAGGCGAAGCGTGACGGGCGCAACCAGTTCAGCTTCTTTAACCCGATCCGCTACGAACGCGCGGCCCGTGAAGTGCAACTCGGCATCGAGCTCGTCAAGGCTGTGCAGAGCGAAAACCCTCAGTTCGTCTGCGAATACCAGCCTCAGATCGAGATGGCGAGCGGGCGCGTCGTCGGACTTGAGGCGCTGATTCGCTGGAACCATCCGGTGCATGGCATGTTGACGCCGGATCGTTTCATCGGCGTGGCAGAGGTCAGCGGACTGTCCGAGCGCATCACGCGCTGGGTGCTCAATGAAGTGTGTGGCCAGATCAATCGCTGGCGCCAAGTGCGGCCGGACTTCGACGTTCCGGTCGCAATCAACGTGGCCGGTCGCGAGATGGGATCCACCGCTCTGCCGATCCTGGTTCGCAGCGCACTGGTGCGGCATGAGGTGGAGCCGCGCCTGATCGTGCTGGAGATCACCGAGCGCACGCTCGTAAGGGAGACCGAGATCAACAACGACGTGCTGGCCGAGCTCGCGTCGTTGGGCGTGGGACTCGTGCTCGACGACTTCGGCACCGGCTACTCGATGCTCGGCTATCTGAAGCGCATGCCGATCCACGCACTGAAGATCGATCAGTCGTTCATCGAGGGCATCCCGGCGGACGCCGACAGCCGTGCGATCGTCCACGCCATGCTCGCGGTCGCCCGGCACTTCCGCCTGAAGGTCGTGGCCGAAGGCGTTGAATCGCAGGACCAGGTCGACTACATGCGGGAGATCGGCTGCGAATTCGCGCAGGGCTTTTTCTACTCTCGGGCGATTTCCGCCGACACGATCCTCGACTACCTCGCGCGCGACATGCCTGTGGCCTAGAGCGCCGTGCGCGCCGCTACACTGGCCCACAGTACGCGAGGAGGCATCCATGGACTACCAGAACATCCTGGTCGAGGCGCGCGGCCGTGTCGGTCTGGTCACCCTCAATCGGCCAAAGGCGCTCAACGCGCTCAATGACGTATTGATGGACGAGTTGGGTGCGGCGCTGCTCGCCTTTGACGCGAACGACGGAATCGGCGCGATAGTCATCACCGGGAGCGAGAAGGCCTTCGCGGCCGGAGCCGATATCGGGGCGATGAAGGACTGGTCCTACATGGACGTATTCAAGTCCGAGTACATTTCGCGCAACTGGGAAACGCTGCGCCAGGTGCGCAAGCCGGTCATCGCGGCCGTCGCGGGCTACGCTCTCGGAGGCGGCTGCGAACTAGCGATGATGTGCGATTTCATCATCGCGTCGGATAGCGCCAAATTCGGGCAGCCCGAAATCAAGCTCGGCATCATTCCGGGGGCCGGGGGCACGCAGCGGCTGCCGCGCGCCGTCGGCAAGGCCAAGGCGATGGACCTCGTCCTTACGGCGCGAACGATGGACGCGGCGGAAGCAGAGCGGGCGGGGCTTGTCTCCCGCGTGGTGCCAGCGGCTGCCTTGCTCGACGAAGCGCTCGCCGCGGCGACGGCGATTGCGGGGCACTCGTTGCCGGCCGTCATGATGGCGAAAGAGGCGATCAGCCGCGCGTACGAGTCGCCTCTGAGCGAAGGGATCTTGTTCGAGCGGCGGCTGTTCCATTCGCTCTTCGCCACTACTGACCAAAAGGAAGGCATGGCGGCGTTCATCGAAAAGCGGCCGCCGCGCTTCCAGCACCGTTGATAGCGCGGCGCGCTCGCGTCCCGGGCAGTGCGCTAGAGCAAAGCACCTAGTGCGGCCGGGCAGCGCAACTGCACAAATTGCGATCGATCATCACGGCAAGCCGAAAGCCTGCCGCGACAGTCACTTAGCAGCGGCCCTTGCGGCCAAGCGAGCGGCGCCCGAGTGGCGCAGTAGCGTCGCCGCCTCGAGTCAGCTTGACACTACTTTTGGTGAGCCCCATAATTCCGCTTCTTCGCTGCTGCGGTTGCGTCGCAACATGTTTGCCGACGTTTTCAGCTGCCCAGCACGCTCTTTAACAACGAAACAGCCGATAAGTGTGGGCGCTTGGTGAACAGCGCAACCGGCACGATACGAACGTCAAGGTCTCACGCCGAAACGTCTCTGATCGCGCTGGCTGAACTCAAATCATCAGTGCTCACGCAATGGAAAGAGGGAAGTTGATGGAAACATCAAATACCTCGATTCCAGCGAGTGAGTAATCAATCGTGCTCAGCACGATTGCGCAAACAGTATCGAACTGAAGAGTTTGATCCTGGCTCAGATTGAACGCTGGCGGCATGCCTTACACATGCAAGTCGAACGGCAGCACGGGGGCAACCCTGGTGGCGAGTGGCGAACGGGTGAGTAATGCATCGGAACGTGCCCAGTTGTGGGGGATAACCCGGCGAAAGCCGGGCTAATACCGCATACGACCTACGGGTGAAAGCGGGGGACCGTAAGGCCTCGCGCTACTGGAGCGGCCGATGTCTGATTAGCTAGTTGGCGGGGTAAGAGCCCACCAAGGCTACGATCAGTAGCTGGTCTGAGAGGACGACCAGCCACACTGGGACTGAGACACGGCCCAGACTCCTACGGGAGGCAGCAGTGGGGAATTTTGGACAATGGGCGCAAGCCTGATCCAGCCATGCCGCGTGCGGGAAGAAGGCCTTCGGGT
>DATEZE010000245.1:0-2126 GCA_035255845.1 Burkholderiaceae bacterium
GCACGACGAGGGAGTGCCGGCCGCCGACATTCAGTCGATTGAGCAGCGCGACGATGTCGACCTCGAACGACTCTTGCTTCTCGGGATCGAGCGCCGCAAACGCCTTGTGCGTCGGGCCGTAGTAGTCGCGGAACACCTGGAGCCAGTGCGCGCCGGAGCGGTAACGGAAGTTAAAGATCTTGCGCACAGCCTTGATGTCGGCCGCCTGTGCGCCGAACAACGCGACGATATGCGGTTCGGTGCCCCACAGCGCGGGCGACTTGAGCCCGGCGGGCGGTGGCAGGTAAGAGCCGACGATCTTGAACAGCTGACCGATAAAGCCGTCGGGCGTCCAGTTCGTGAGCCCGATGCGGCCGCCGGAACGCACTACGCGCAGCATCTCGCGTGCGGGCCGCGTGTGGTCCGGGGTGAACATGGCGCCGAACGTCGACAACACGACATCGAAGCTCTCGTCGCCGAACGGCAGTTGCTCGACGTCAGCGACCTGGAACTTCACCGTCAACGCCTCGGCAGCGGCACGCTTCGCTCCCTTGTCCAGCAGGCTGGGCACATAGTCGGTCGACGTGACGTCGGCGAAGCGCCGCGCGGCGGCAAGCGTTGCATTGCCGTTGCCCGCGGCGACATCCAGCACGCGCTCACCGGCACGCACGTCCACTGCTTCGGCCAGCGACTCGCCGACAATCTGTAGCGTGGTGCCGATGACGGCGTAGTCGCCGCTGGCCCATGTGATCTGCTGCTTCTGCTTGATTCCCGCGAAGTCCGGCGGTGGCGAGCTCGGCGCCGCGTTGATTGAACGGACTGCAACCTGTGTCATTTGTATCTCCTGTGATTGATGTCGATTGATGCGACAGGCGGATTCTTGGCGCTTGTTCGCCTTGACGCTTCACCCGGCATCGTTCAGATTTGCTCGCCCGTCCTTTTCCGCAGCACTGCTGGATGGCGACCTGCTCGCCCGTCCGCGCGCCTTGATCAGGACTCCGGCGAGGAGATCAACATGAGCCAGGACACGTTGTCCGACGTGCTGCGGACCGTGCGGCTGCGGGGCGCCGTTTTCTTCTACGTGAGCGGCGGGCGCGAGTGGGCGGCCGAATCGCCCGCCGCGAAGGACATCGCGTCTGCGGTGATGCCCGGCGCCGAGCATGTGATGGAGTATCACGTCGTGATCGCGGGCGATTGTTGGGCTGGCATCGTCGGTCAGCCGCCGGTTCGGCTGAGTGCCGGAGACATCGTGCTGTTTGCGCAAGGCGATTCGCATGTGATCTCCAGCGCTCCGGGTATGCGAGCCGAGCCCAACGTCGCGTGGTACTACGAAGCGAAGATCGACCAACTGCCGATCCGCATCGCCTACGACGGCACTGGCGGCCCGACCCCTGCCGAGCCGGGTCAGAGCGGGTTAACGACGATCGTGTGCGGCTTCATCAGCTACGACGCGAGGCCGTTCAATCCGCTGATCGCCGCACTGCCACGTATGCTTCACTTGCGCGCCAGCGACGGTGGCGCCTGGGTTGCGCACTTCCTGCAGCAGGCGGTCTCTGAGTCGCAATCGAGCCGCCCGGGCGGCGAAGCGATGCTCGCGCGCATGAGCGAGATGTTGTTCGTCGATGCGGTGCGGCGCTACGTGGAAATCCTGCCGCCGGAGGGCACAGGCTGGCTCGCCGGACTGCGCGACCGCTTCGTCGGTCGCGCACTTGCGCTGCTGCACGAGAAGCCCGCGGAAGCCTGGACCATCGATGAACTGGGACGGCAGGTCGGCCTGTCACGCTCCGCGCTCCACGAGCGATTCGTGCAGTTCGTCGGTCAGCCGCCGATGCAGTATCTCGCACAATGGCGCATGCAGGTCGCCTCCGGGCTGCTGCGCAGCTCGAATGCGACCGTGGCCTCGATCGCGCTCGAAGTCGGCTACGACTCGGAGGCAGCCTTCGCGCGCGCCTTCAAGCGGCTCGTGGGCATGCCGCCCGCGGCGTGGCGGCGAGCGCTTAGCGACAAGTAGAACCGAAGCCGTGGCAATCCGGCCAGGCGACGCAAAGTAGGCTTTTGCAATGGACTCCCTGATCGCCGCTGCCGCGCGCGCCCTCGGCGCCGGCGACGCGCTCGGCGCGCTCAAGCGCGTCGCGCTGCGCGACGAT
>DATEZE010000246.1:0-38865 GCA_035255845.1 Burkholderiaceae bacterium
CCGTTTTGGCGATTTGCGTGGGCGGGGTGATCGCTGAACCGGCTGCGACTTCATTCGGCGTGTTGCACTGGTTGCCAGTGGCATCCATCCCGCCATCGTTGCCTCCGGAACACACTTGGGCGTGTAAAGGTCCGGCCAGAACTGCGGCCAGTACCAATGAGAACTTCAGAACTTTGTTCATTTGAATCTCCGGATCCGTTGAATCGAACGCGAAACTCACTCGGCCACGCATTGGGTTTCCGCTAACAGCGCACCGATCAAAGCTCGGTCGAAACGCGTCGACGCTTGGCTATGCCCACGATCCAGATGCCACGCAATCTCTTCGCTTGGCGATCGCCGGTGTCCCATGGCTCAGGGAGGAACCGTACGCAGGGGTGCGTTCCGCGAGCGTTCCGCGCCTTCGCCTGTCGGTGATCCACTGGTCGACCCGATTAGACTGTTGCGGCGCTCAGAAGCGACCGTGCTTGCTTCTCGATCTGGCCGATAGGCGAACAGAATTGCGCATTCCTCGATGCGCTCTGATGCACGCAAATCAATTACTGAGAGATGAGTAACGACGTATGGCCATTCCACACGCGCAGTCGGGTCAGGTGATCGATGTGCGGCCGCTAGGTCCTTCGTTAACAAGCGAGCGGACCGTAGCGCTGTTCAAGACCGACGATCTCGAAGTTATGCGGCTTGTCCTCACCGCTGGGAAGTCGCTGCCACCACACAAAGTGGTTGACAACGATCCAGTGCATAGAGGGAATCGATGTCACCCTGAACGGCGAAAGCAGGATTCTGGAGGCCGGCCAGTTAATCTACCTGGCGCGTGACGTGGTCCACGGCGTTGTCGCCATCGAAGACGCATCGGTCCTGGTAACGATCGCCTTGCTTACATAGGGCGAAAACGTTTGCCTATGCTCCGCTTCTTGTTGGCCATTTCCCTGCTAACGGCGCATTCCGCAATCGCGGGACCCTACGATCAGCCATACGCCATTGTTGAGACCGGTGCGGCCGCTGAGCCACGCAACGAAGGGCGTGTGAGCATCCGCAAGATCGACGGAAGAAGTACGAGCAACCCACGCCGCTCGGACCCTATTGAGCCGGGCAAGCGAACGATTTCCATAGGCTTCCAAAGCTCCCGCGGCATGTTTCGGCCTCAGAGCCTCGACATCGAACTCGATCTCGAGGCGTGCACGCGCTATCGCATCGTTGCAGTGTATGAATCGAAGAGCGGACCGACGTGGACGCCGAAGGTCTATCCGGAACCGATCGCCGAGTGCCGCAAGAAGTTCATGACGGGTGCCGTCGGCCCGGCTGCCGGCCAGCAGCCTCCAAATTCACCGGCGACGTTCTTCTGCGGGACTCCGGACTAGGATGGACGGGATGCGAACTCAGGCAGAAAGAGCGAGCGCGTTTCGTGCACTCCACGAACGAGACGGCGCTTTCATCATCCCGAATCCGTGGGACATTGGCACGGCGCGGCTGCTTGCGCGACTAGGCTTTGAAGCGCTGGCGACCACGAGCGCCGGGTATGCGTTTTCCATGGGGCAGCAGGACAGCACGATGGGCCGCGACAAGCTGATCGCAAATGCAGGCGCTATCGTGTCAGCTACCGACTTGCCGGTGACCGCCGATCTCGAAAACGGCTTTGGAGATGATCCTGCATCGGTGGAGGAAACGATCCGGCTTGCGGCGGGCGCGGGGCTTGTCGGCGGCTCTATCGAGGATGCCACGAATTGTCCAAACGATCCGATCTACGAATATCGATTGGCGGTTGAGCGAATCGGCGCGGCTGCGGAAGCGGCGCGCGCCCTGCCCTTTCCTTTTACGCTGACGGCACGAGCGGAAAACTACCTTTTTGGCCGGCCCGACCTCAAAGACACGATCAGGCGGCTTCAGGCCTATCAGGAGGCGGGCGCGGATGTTCTTTATGCGCCGGGCCTGACGAGCAAGGACGAGATCGCAGCTGTGGTGAGCTCTGTCGATCGTCCGCTGAACGTCGTGATGGGGCTGCAAGGTGTCCAACTGAGCCTCGCTGCGCTTTCGGAGATGGGGGTGAAGCGCGTGAGCGTTGGCAGCGCTCTCACTCGCGCTGCCCTCGGTGCCTTTCTTCGTGCCGGCAAGGAAATGCGCGAGCACGGCACGTTCACCTTCGCAGACGAGGCGGTGAGTTATCAGGATATCAGCGCCATGTTCGAGCCGTGACGGCCGCCGAGACGTGCGGGAGCTACACCTCCGTCCATGACAGTGCGGGCTTTTGACGTGAGCTGCCTGTCGGGGTTTGCGGCACCGCTCCTTGAGCAGCCAGGTATCCATGCTCATGCGCTCTAAGATGCGCGATCCTCATCGGCCTGTCCGAGTGTGCATGTCTGCTCTACGGTGGTTTGCTGCCCTGCTGGTGCTAGTCGCAACGCCCTGCGTGTGGGGCAGCCAGCCGCTGAAGGTACTGCGAGTCGCCTTTCCGATCGCCGAGGATGGATTCGATCCGGCCCGAATCAACGACACCTACTCTCACAGCGTCGTCATACACATCCACGAGAGCCTGTACGCCTACGACTACCTGGCAATCCCCGCAGAGATCCGTCCCCTGACGGCCGAGGCGATGCCGGAACACTCGCCTGATAACCGCACGTGGACCATCCGCGTGCGCCCCGGCATCTATTTCACGCCGGATCCGGCCTTCAAGGGACAACGGCGCGAGCTGGTTGCAGCCGATTACGTGTACTCGTTCAAGCGTTTTGCGGATCCTGCCAACAACAGCCCGCAGTGGGCGGATTTCGAAGAGCTGCAGATCAAGGGGCTGGCGCGCCTGCGCAGGGACGCGCTCGACGGTAAACGACCCTTCGATTACGACCACGAGATCCAAGGCCTGCGCGCGCTGGATCGGTACACGTTGCAATTCCAACTCGACAGTCCCCGTCCGCGCCTTGTGCACAAACTGGTCAGCGGCTTCAAGGGCGCTGTGGCGCGCGAGGTGGTCGAAGCGTATGGCGGCCGCATCATGGAACACCCGATCGGTACCGGACCGTTCAAGCTGGGCCAGTGGCGACGCTCATCGTTCATCGCCCTGGAGCGCAATCCCGACTACCGCGAGGTCTTCTTCGACGCGCAGCCCGGACCGGACGATGTCACCGGCCAAGCAATCGCCGCGCGCCTGCGTGGTCGCCGCCTTCCCATGGTGGATCGCGTCGAGATCTCGATCATCACGGAGAACCAGCCTCGATGGCTGACGTTCGTCGACGGCAAGATCGACACGATCGAAGTCCCGTCGGACTTTCTGCGCGTCGCCATGCCCGGTGGCAAGGTGGCCCCTTACCTCGAGCGTCGCGACATTCAGGGCTCAGTGATCGTTTCGCACGCCGTCAGCTATTACTACTTCAACATGGAGGACCCGATCGTTGGCGGCTATTCGCCGGACAAGATCGCCCTGCGCCGGGCGATCGGCCTGGGGATGAACGTTGAACGCAGTATTGCGCTGGCGCGCGGCGGACAAGGTCTTGTCGCGCAGTCGGCGATCGCTGCGCATGCGCGAGGCTTTGATGCCGGATTCCGCAGCGAAAACGGCGAATACGACCCCGCGCGGTCGAAGGCATTGCTCGATACGTACGGCTACCTCGACCGAGATGGCGACGGCTGGCGCGAGTTGCCCAACGGGGAGCCGCTGGTCCTGGCCGTTTCGACCGACCCCTCGCAAATCTCCCGCCAGATGGACGAGCTGTTCCAGAAGGATATGCAGGCGATCGGCCTCAAAGTGGAATTCAGGGTCGCCCAGTGGCAGGAAAACGCCAAGGCTTCGAGGGCCGGCAAACTGATGATGTGGCAGCTCGGCACCTACGTGCTCGCGCCAGACGGCACCGATTCACTGATTCGCTTCTACGGGCCGGCGGCCGGCGGGAACAACCAATCACGCTTCAAGCTCCCAGCGATGGACGCGCTTTACGAGAAGATCAGTGTTATGCCGGACGGGCCCGAGCGCGACGCGCTGTTTGACCGGGCCAAGCGCATCGTCGTCGCCTACATGCCGGAGAAGACCACAGTGCACCGGGTGTTCTCATACATGAACCATCCCTGGGTGATCGGCTATCGCATCAAGCCTTTCATCCCGGGCTGGTATCAGATGGTCGATATCGACCTGAGTCTTGCGCCATCGCGCTGAAGCATGCTGCGGCAGTGAGACGGCCGCTGGCAAGTTGCCGGCACTTGCGCTGTTTCGCCGGTTACTCTCAAGCACGGCACGCAGGAAGGCCTCGCGACTCTGGCTTCGTGCGTATTCGACGATCGACGGGCCCGATGACCCCAAATACGACCCGCCGTGGCAACGAGCGCAGTCCATGGCGCGCAAGGTGCGCCATGCCGAGCCCACCTCTGGATCGTCCAGCGGCCGGGCCGCCGAAGGGCTGCCGAGTGCGCCGAAAACCAGAACGATCAGGCCGGCGCTCAGGACGCGTGGCACTATCGCAGCAGGGCAGCGACGGGCCCCTCTGCGGCGCTGCTGGCCTGCCGGGTTTCGGCAGCGCGCAGCGCCTGCACACGCGGCGACGGCTCCAGCGCCGGGTGGGCGTAGCGGATCTCGCTGTCGTCGACCTTCAACAAGTTGGTCAGCGTGCTCGGCGGCAGGCGGGTCATCTGTTCCTCGTCGAGCTGGCGGACAAACACCCAGCGTGTCGGCGTCTTGACGAAGGCGAATCGTGTCGGCAGGTCGACGTAGACGTCCCAGTCCTTCACCTCCACGGTCGATGAGCTTTGGGCCTGAACGACCGGCGTGACGATGGCCATGCCGAGCGCGGCCACAGTGCCGGCCAGACCGATGGCCAGAGCGTGGTGAGCGAGCGCCACTCGCTGCAGGGCTGCAACGATCTTCCGGGCGACGGGCTGGAGGGTGCTGGCGTTCATTTCAAGGGTCCTTTCAGGTAGTGCCTCGCGGGGCGGATTCGATGACCAGACTGTGCTCGTCGGTGTGCCGCCTCGTCCTTAAGCGTTCCTGGGCGAGCGCTAAGCCTTCCAAAAGTTTGTGCCGCGGGTGCCGAATGCCGACGATCGTCGGCGCTCGCTAGACTGAGGCTTCCGAGGGGTCTCGGTCCGAGATCGGCACCACGTCGAGGGAAAGAACTTGGCTCCTTGCTACACGGTCGGTGAGTTCGAGGTCCGGCCCGACGAACGCCGCGTGCTGAGCGGAGGGGCGCCGGTCCTGCTGAGTTCGCGCGCCTTCGATCTTCTGCTGTGCCTGATCGAGCGCCGCGACCGGGTGGTCAACAAGAGCGAACTTCTGGAGCTCGTCTGGCCCGGTGTGGTGGTCGAGGAAAACAACTTGACCGTCCACGTCTCGGCGCTGCGCAAGCTGCTCGGTGCGCAGGCCGTGGCCACTGTTCCCGGACGGGGCTATCGGTTTGCCATGGCGGTTGCCGAGACGAACCGCGAAGCGCCTGCGCGCGAGATCCGGCACAGTCTGCCAGCCGAGCGCGACACTTTCGTCGGACGCGCCGAGGCATTGGACGGGCTGTCCCAGCGCATCCAGTCGGGCGCGCGCCTCGTGTCGGTGCTCGGCCTTGGCGGCACCGGAAAGACGCGCCTGGTGACGCGCTACGGCCGCAGCTGTCTCGGCGAGTTTCCGGGCGGCGTCTGGTTCTGCGATTTGGCGCCCGCGCGCAGTCTCGACGGCGTCGTGAGCGCGGTCGCCCAGGGTCTCGACGTTCCGCTCGGCCGGGACGATCCGGTGGTGCAGCTCGGCCATGCCATCGCCGGGCGCGGCCGCTGTCTGGTGATCCTCGACAACTTCGAGCAGGTGGCGCGGCATGCGCGGTCGACCCTGGGCCGATGGCTGGACCGCGCCGAGCAGGCCTGCTTCGTGGTCACAACGCGCGAGGTGCTGGGCCTTCCCGGCGAGGACGTTCTGGCTCTACCACCGCTGCCGCCGGCCGACGGCGTCGCGTTGTTCGTGCAGCGTGCCGAAGCCGCGGGATCCGATTTCCATCCCGGTATGGAAGACCAATCGGCCATCGCTCCGCTGGTGGACCTGCTCGACGGCTTGCCACTGGCCATTGAACTAGCCGCGGCGCGCGTGCGTGTGATGCCACCGCGCCTGCTGCTGCAGCGCATGAGCGAGCGATTCAAGCTGCTCGTGTCCAAGGGCGGCCGGATCGATCGTCAATCGACACTGCGCGCCGCATTCGATTGGTCGTGGGACCTCTTGTCGCCGCACGAGAAGGCTGCGCTGGCGCAACTATCGGTGTTCGAAGGCGGCTTCACCCTCGAGGCCGCCGAGGCGGTGATCGACCTCACGGCCTTCGACGACGCGCCGTGGACCGTGGATGCAGTTCACGCTCTCGTCGACAAATCCTTCGTGCGGCCGCGTGGCGACGGCCGCTTCGACCTGCTCGTCAGCGTGCAGGTTTACGCCGCCGAACACGTGGAGACCGAAGGACGCTATGCCGGCAGCGGACCGCGGGCGATGACTGCGGCCCAGATGCGAGCCATCGCATGGTTCGCCGCGCTGGGGCCGATACGCGCCATTGAAGGCCGCTGCGCCGACCTCGACAACCTCGTGACGGCGTGCCGCCGTGCGGTGGCCCTTGGCGATGGCGACTCGGCTGCCGGCGCCCTCGACGGCGCGTGGGGTGCTCTGAGCTTGCGCGGGCCTTTCGAAGCCGGTGTCGGACTGGCCGAGCCGGTCTGTGCGATGCCGCACCTGAGCGACCGTGCGGCGGCGCTTGCGCATTTGACGCTGGCACATGCGCTCGAGCTCTGCGGGCGTGGTGGCCCTGCACGCGCAGTTTTCGACAAGGCGCTCGTGCATGCGCTCAGCGCCGGCGATCGACTCTGTGAAGCAAGGATCAGCTTTCGGCTCGGGTACCTCCACTTCGACGAGGGCCGGATGGACGCGGCCCGTACGCACTACGTTGCGGCGATGCAAATGGCGCAAGAACTGCACGCGCGCTGGCTGGAGTGTTCAGCGGTCAATGCGCTGGGCAATGTGGAATCTGTGGTCGGGCGCTCGGAGCAGGCGTTGTCGCAGTACGAGCGCGCGCTCGCGTTAGCACGCGAGTCAGGCAACCGGCAACTCGAGGGCAGCCTGGTGGGCAACATCGCAAATCTGCATGCCGCCCTCGGGCGCATGGACGATGCACAGGTCCGAGGTGCGGAAGCTCTGGCGATCGCACGCGACACAGGCGATCGCCGCCTCGAAGGCAATACCTTGTGCAACCTGGGCATGGTGTACTTCGTTCAGGAGCGCTATGCCGAATCCGAAGCGGCGTCGAAAGCGGCGCTCACCGCGGCGCGCGAGGTCGGCAACTTGCGGCTCGAGTGCATCGTGCTGTGCAACCTCGGCATCGTGTACGAGCGCCTGGGCCGCCCGGGCGAAGCGCAAGCACACTTCGAGGCGGCCGTGCGCCTGGCGCATGCGCTCGGCGATCCGCTCTCGGAGGGCCAGTTCCTGGGCTACCTTGGTCTGTTGCATGCGCGGCAGGGCAGGCAGGGTGAAGCGCAAGATTGCCTGGACTCGGGTGAGGCAATGCTGCGAGGCGGGTCGGACCAATTCGGACTGGGCGTGCTACTGACCAGCCGCGCCGAGGCTCACTACTTGGCCGGTGATGCCGTGGCTGCGACCGCATCCCTCGCGGCCGCGTCGGCCATCGCCGCCGAGGTCGGCGCCGGTCCCACCTCAGAGATCGGTCTGGCGCTGGCACGCGTGAGCACGCTGATCGCACCACCCCGCAAAAGGAACTAGGCTGCCTTGAAAACCACGATCTCTTCAAACTCGCTGATGCAACGGATCCGAGATTGCTGGTGGGCGGTCGAGAAGCCGGCGGGAAATCCATCCCGGCCGAACGGCGCTCGGCCTGGATTCAGAAGCACGACATCGTCCACCATCAAAGCGGACGTCCCAATTCGCGCTTACCAATGTTCGCCGATGTCCTGCTGACTCGGAGCCGATCGACTCAGCTGCCCTGACCGAAGCCTTGTCAGTCCTTCAGGCGGCGCGACAGATAGGTGAACTCGAGCGCAATACGCTTTGCCCTCTCACGCTGATCCGCTGCTGCGGCGTGGCCGCCGTCGATGTTTTCATAGTAGTAGAACGGCAAACCGAGCTCGGCCATTCTCGCAGCCATCTTGCGGGCGTGACCCGGATGGACGCGATCATCCTTCGTGGAAGTCACAAAGAATGGTGGCGGATAAGGCACGCCTGTCTTCAGGTTCTGATACGGCGAGATTCTCTGCAGGAATACGCGCTCCTCAGGAACATTCGGACTGCCGTACTCGTCGACCCACGACGCGCCTGCGAGCATCTGGTCATAACGAAGCATGTCGAGTAGTGGCACCTGTATGACCGCAGCGTTCCACAGATCCGGCCGCTGCGTCAGCATGACACCCATCAGCAGACCTCCGTTGGAACCGCCCATGATGCCGAGGCGGCGCGCGCTGGTGATCTTTCGTGCGATTAGATCCTCGGCCACCGCGATGAAGTCGTCGTAAATCAGCTGGCGCTTCGTCTTTAGCCCCGCCTGGTGCCAAGCCGGGCCGAACTCGCCACCTCCCCGGATATTCGCCAGCACGTAAACCCCGCCGTCCTCGAGCCAGAGTTTGCCGATCGTCCCCGAGTACGCCGGCGTCATCGAGACCTGAAAGCCGCCATAGCCGTAAAGCAGCGTGGGCGCGCTGCCATTGAACTTCAGGTCCATCGGCCGCACGACAAAGTAAGGAACCTTCGTGCCGTCCTTGGAAGCCGCCTCGTACTGCTCGACGACTTGGCCGCTCGCGTCGAACCTTGCAGGCAGCTCCGCGAGCTTCTCGACCTTACCCGCGGCGTCTGCGAGGTAGAGGCTGCGCGGCGTGGTGAAACCTTCGGAGTAGATGAACGCCCGATCATCATCCGGCGAAACGTTTCCGAGCGAAACCTGGCTGCGCTGGGGCAGATCGAGGGGACCAAGGCGCCGCCACTGTCCATCCTGGAATGTGTAGCGATAGGCGCGGGTGGCAACGTTCTCCGCCGCGAGGAGGTACGCGACCGATCGACCGCCTCGAAAAGCCTGGAACGACTCGCGCGGGCCGGGCTGATAGACGAGCTTGACCTCCGGGTTGCCGGAGCGGGGGAACTCGCCGAGCGAGAAGCTGACCAGGCTTCCGCTGGAATATGTCACCCCGCCGACGCTCCAATCTTCCTGCAGGGAGACGATCAGCTGGCCGCTCCAGTAGCCCTCGATCTGGGAGCGCCGAGGCAAAGGCAGCGCGACGAGGCGGTCACCATCGAGCAACTGAAATGTCGACTCAAAGAAGGTTTCACCACGAACGATCAACAGTGCATAACTGCCGTCGCGGTCAGGCAGGCGCAGCGGGGAAACCGCTACGTCGCGTGGCGTCCCGCGGAAGACCTCGGTGGCTGAGGAAAGCGGCTGACCGCGCTTCCAGCGCTTGACGATGTACGGATACCCCGACTCGGTGAGGCTTCCCTCGCCCCAGTCGGTACCGATGAGCAACGTGTCGCGATCGGCCCACTCAACACTGTGCTTCGCCTCGGGCAAGACAAATCCGTCCTCGACGAACTGCCTGTCCACAGTGTCGAACTCACGCACGATTGCCGCATCCTTGCCGCCGTTCGATAGAGTCACCAGGCAGCGCCGGTATTCCGGTGCGAGACAGTCGGGCACGCCCGTGACCCACGGCTTTCCGTCCTTGGCCGACAGCGCATCGACGTCGAGCACTGTCTCCCACCTGGGAGCACCGTTGGCGTAGCCGGCCCACTCCGCGCGGCGCAGCAGCCCGCGAACATGCTGGTCGTCCTGCCAGAAGTTGTAGACGGTGCCGGCCAGCAGGACCGGGTCGGCGATCCGGTCTCGCGCTTCCAGGATCCTGCGTGCCTCGGCTTCGAAACGCGGATAGCGCGGGTCGGTCTGTAGCTCGGCCAGCGTGCGCTCGTTCTGCCTGCGTGCCCAGGCGATCGCGCGATCGCCGTCGACCTCCTCGAGCCAGAGATACGGGTCACTAGCGGCGGCGCCCCCCTTCGTGTCAGCCGCATGCATGGTTGGCGTCGTCATCAGCATGCCCGTGAATGCCAGAGCGGCAATGCAAGGTCCGTAATAAGGCTTCATCGTCCAATTGCGTTCGAGGTCCGGACGACACTCGGAGCGGACTCTACTTGATGTCTGAGGGAGGAGACATCCGCTCCGGCGTGGATCGAGCGGTCCGTGCCTTCTACCCACCTCAATTCCGCGCCGTGCCTCAGAGCGATTCGAAACGGCGCAGATGACATGGCACGGTTGATGCAGCGAACATCGCAATACTGCGCGAGCATTTCGCGGGACGATCTCCTGAGCTTCATCGTTACAACGGTAATAGGAGGCCTCATTGCCCGACACACGCGTGACGCCCATGCAAGCGATATTTCGCCACAGACTGCACTGACGCGGGCACCGGACGCCGCAAAGGAATTGAGATGAGCTGGACCCGTAGCGCGCTATTGGTTTCCTTCGCGACTGCGACGCTCGCGGGCGTCGGCGCCCTTGTGGTGCAAGCGCACGAAGATGGGGCGTTTACGACCGCTTGCTACGCAGCCTTGGCGGATGACGTTACCCCGTTGATCGATCCAGCTGGCGTTTCGGCCCGGACGTCGGATTGCGCCTCGCCCAGCGGGCCCCTGAAGCACAGAAGCTAACTTCTTGATAGCCGCGTCTGCCGGAACTATCGTTTTGCGGGCGACGGCGCAGCTCCGATCCGAATCGAGCGCGTCGCGAGGTAGACCTCTCGCAAAAATGACCCAAGCCCGCAGATCAGCGCGATCATCGCGCAGATGAACAGCCCGCCGGCAAGCGCGGTGAGGTTGGCCTGAAAGAACTCCTCGAGGAACAGGGTCGTGATGACAATGCATACGATCAATGCGGCGGTTGCGCAAAAGTTGATGGCCCAGCTCGCAAAATGGCGGCGTTTCTCAAGACTGCGGAATTCAGCGAGCGCAGCCTCGCGCGCCGGCTCGGATAACCCGTCCCACGCCGCCTCGAGTGTGCGCGCCCGATCGATCACGCGAGCCAGGCGGTTGGCCATGACGCCCAGCAGGCCCGCGATTGCGGTCATCAGAAAAACCGGCGCTACCGCGAGTTGTATTGCATGAGCAATGATGGGATTCAGGCCGGTGGTCATTGGCAGATTCCGTTATTGGGTTGCGACGCGGCCCGGTCGCTCAGAGCGTTGTTGATCTAGGCGCCTAACTTAGCGCATCGCAAAAAGCTTCCAGTTCTCCCTTCACACTTCATTCAGCAGCAGCTCCGGACGCGATCTTCTCACCCGCCGTGCCCTCTGGCGTGGTCACCGGACCGCGGCCGCTGAAGCGGTCGAGCGCCAGGTAGATGACCGGGGTGATGTAAAGCGTGATTGCCTGCGAGAAGACGAGTCCGCCAACGACGGCAAGGCCGAGAGGCTGACGCAGTTCGGCGCCCGCGCCGATTCCTATCGCGATCGGCAACGCGCCCATTAGAGCTGCAAGCGTCGTCATCATGATCGGACGAAACCGAAGGATGCACGCCTCGCGGATGGCCGCAGCCGGCGCCATGCCGCGATCGCGTTGCGCGTCAAGCGCGAAGTCGATCATCATGATTGCGTTCTTCTTGACAATTCCGATCAGCAGAAGAATTCCGATCGTTGCGATCAGCGTCAGATCCTGTCTGAACAACATTAACGTCGCGAGAGCTCCGACCGCCGCCGAGGGCAAGCCGGCGAGGATCGTCAACGGATGGATGTAGCTCTCATAGAGCACGCCGAGGAGCACATAGATGACGAGGAGCGCGGCAGCGATCAGGACCGCCTGCTTGCCCTGCGAGCTCTTGAACACGGCGGCGTCACCGCCGTAGCTCGTGATGATCGAACTCGGTAGCGATATCGCCTCGCGGGCCTGCTCAATCTTCGAAGTCGCCTCGCCAAGCGCCGCGCCGGGCGCGAGGTTGAACGACACGGTGACCGCCTGCAATTGCCCGACGTGATTGATCGAGGTCGGGCCTACCGTTCGCTCAACTGTGGCAAAGCTCGTCAACGGGACCAGTGCACCAGTCGAAGAGCGGACATAAATTCCGTTCAACGCGCTCTCATCCCGCTTCGCATCGGGCGCGACCTCCATGATGACCCAGTAGCTGTCGGTCGGCAGGTAGATCGTCGAAACCTGCCGCTCGCCGAACGCGCTGTACAAGGCGGTGCGGATCGAATCGATCGAGACGCCGAGCGTGTTGGCTCGCGCGCGGTCAATCTTCAGCTGAGCCTGCAGCCCGCGCAATTGCGCGTCGCTGGTCACGTCGCGGAACAGTGGATCGGCGCGCAGCCGATCCTGCAGCTTGTTCGCCCAATCGTTGAGTTCGTCCGCGCGTACGCTCTGCAGGATGTACTGGTACTGAGCCTTGCTCGAACGCGCGCCCAATTGCAGGTTCTGGATCGGGCGCATGAAGACGTTGATGCCGGCGACGTCGCGCAGCTTGCGGCGCAGCCCCTCGACAACCTGCTTCATCGGCTGACGCTCGCCGCGCGGCTTCAGGCTCACGAACATCCGACCCGTGTTCTGCGCCCCGCTGCCGCCGTTGAAGGAACTGACATTGTTCACGTTCGGATCGGCGCGAAAAACGGCCGCTGCCTGCTCCTGCAACCGGACCATCTCCGGAAACGACGTGTCCTCCGCAGCCTCTGTGCTGACCGTGATCTGTCCGATGTCCTCTTCCGGGAAAAACCCCTTCGGTATGACGTAGAACAGGACCGCTGTCGCGATAAAAGTCAGCAGCGCGATCGCAAGCACGGTCGTCCGATGTCTAAGCGCGAGATCGAGCGTGCGCGTGTACCACCCGAGCGAGGCATTGAACGCACGCTCGAACGAGCGCACCAGCGCACCAGGCGGCTTCTTATGCGCCTCGTCAGTCAACATCCGGCTCGCGAGCATCGGAACAAGCGTCAGCGAGACAAATGCCGACACGACGATCGCCAGGCCGACAACAACCGCAAATTCGTGAAACAGCAGTCCGATCACCCCAGGCATGAAGAAGATCGGAATGAAGACCGCGACAAGGGACGAAGAGATCGAGATGATCGTGAAACCGACCTCGCGCGAGCCTCGTAGCGCGGCCTGAAACGGCGCCTCGCCGTTCTCCACGTGCCTCATGATGTTCTCGAGCATCACGATGGCATCGTCGACCACCAGGCCAACGGCGAGCGTCAGTCCCAGCAGGGAGATGTTGTCGAGGCTGTAGGAAAGCCCCCACAACAGCGCGACCGCACCGATTAGAGACACCGGCAACGCCAGCGTCGGAATCACAGTCGCAACGAAGCGCCGCAGGAACAGGAACATCACGAGCACGACCAGCGCGATTGTCCCAAGGAGCGTCAGCGTGACATCGTGCAGTGCCGCGCGCACCGAGATCGAGCGGTCGTTCACGGGCGTCAGCGCAACCGATTTCGGGAGCTGTGCCTGCAATGCCGGCAGTGCCTGGCGCACCGCGTCGACGACGCGCACTGTGTTGGCACCGGGTTGCCGAAGCACGACCAACATGATCGACGGTTCGGCGTTGAGATTGGCGTAAGTTTTCGTCGTCTCGACGCTATCCTCGACCGTCGCCACGTCCTGCAGACGAACCGGGTTGCCGCCACGGTTGCTGACGATTAGATCTGCGAACTCGGCCGCATTGCGCAACTGGCGGTTGGCCTGCAGGGTCAGCATCTGGCGGCTGCCGTCGAGCGTTCCGACCGGGGTGTTGACGTTGGCCGCACGCAGCGCATCGGACAACTCGTCGAGGCCGATGTTGCGAGCGGCCAGTGCATCGGGCCGGACACGAACCCGCACGGCATAGCGCTTGGCGCCGAAGATATTTACCTGGGCAACGCCGCTGATGGTCGACAATGTCGGCGAGATCAGGTGTTCAGCGAAGTCCTGCAGATCCGAGGGCGCGACGGACGGCGAGGTCATGGCAATCAGAAGGACCGGTGCATCGGCCGGATTGACCTTGCGATACGCCGGAGGCACCGTCATATCTTCCGGTAGCGAGCGTTGTGCGCGCAGCAGCGCCGCCTGCACGTCAAGTGAGGCGCCGTCGATATTTCTTCCCTCATCGAACTCGAGCGTCAGCGAGGTGTTGCCGAGCGTGCTGGTCGAGCTGATGATGTTCAGGCCGGAGATGGTCTGGAATTGACGCTCGAGCGGCAACGCCACCGACGTCGCCATCGTCTCGGGACTTGCGCCCGGCAGACTGGCCAACACGTTGATCACCGGCGTGTCGTAGCTCGGCAACGCGGCGATCGGGATGTTGCGATAACCGATGACGCCGGCGACGATGATTGCGGCGTTCAGCAGCACCGTCATCACGGGCCGCCGGATGAAAATCTCTGAAAGGTTCATTGACGCGCTGTTTGCGGCGCGGCCGAGTCACCCCCGGCGGCCTCCTTGCCTCTCCCGTCGGCACTGCGATCGACGACTGGGACGCCCGGACGCAGGTTCTGGCGACCATCGAGCACGACACGCTCGCCGGCGCTGATTCCCTTGACCGCTGCGTCGTCGCCCGCCACGCCGAGAATTTCCACCTGACGCATCACAGCCTTTCCATCTTCTATAACATAGGCTATCGGCCCTTTGGCGCTCTGGACGATCGCGGCCTGCGGAATCACAGTGGCATCCTTGATCGTGCTGACATTTATCGTGGCCCTTGCAAACGCGCCGGGCCAAAGCTTGCCGTCACGATTGTCGAACCGCGCCTTGACCTTGATGGCGCCGGATGCGGCGTCAACGGCGTTGTCGACAAAAAGCAGTCGCCCCGCTACGGAGCTGTTGCCTTCCGGGAGAGCCGCAGTCACGACGGCTCCGCCCTGCTTCAGCGCTGCAAGCACGTCGCCGAGATGACGCTGCGGCACACTGAATGCGACGTCGATCGGGTCGAGCTGGGTGATCGTCACCAGCGTGGTCTGATTCGCCTGCACGGCGGTACCGGGATAGACCGTAACCGCCCCAACGCGTCCGGCGCTCGGTGCCGAAACGCGCCCATAGGCAAGCGAAACGCGCGCCGAGTCGACCGCGGCACGATCTGACTCAACCAGCGCGGCCTGTGCATCGACCTGAGACTGGTTGGTATCAACCGCGCCCTGCGATACGAACTTCTGTGCAAGCAGATCACGGCTGCGCGCCAGTTGTCGCTGTGCATCGGCCAGCGAGGCTTGATCGCGCGCCATTTGCGCGCGCAGCCGCGCGACGTTGGCCTCATCCGTACGTGTGTCGAGTGTGAACAGAAGGTCGCCCTTGTTGACGAATTGGCCTTCACGCACGTGTACCGCGGTGACGACAGTCGTGAGCTGTGGTTTGACGTCGACGCTTGTGACCGGGACGACTGCGCCAGTGCCTTCGAGTTGGATCGGCAGGTCCCGCCGGAGCGCAGGGGCTGAGGTGACACTGATCGCGCCAGCCGCTGCGGTGGCTCCCGCCTTGGTCGCCTTGGTTTCCGCTTGCGGAGACTCCCCGCACGCCGTCAGCAGTGCAGCCCCCAAAAGAGCTATAAGACGGAGCAGCAAAGCCGCGGTCACCGGGTTCTCACGTTGAGAGGAAGACCCGGCGCAGAACGCTGAGGCCATCGTACAAGCGACGCAATTCGTTCGGACTCAGTTGCGCGAGTGCCAGCGACAGATCGGCATGCGCGCCATCGTGGATACCGCGCAGTCGCGCGCGGCCCGACGGCGTCAGCTGAAGTTGCGTCCGCCGTCGATCGTCTCGCGACGAGCGCGTTCGCAGCGCGCCTGCACGCACCAGCCGATCGACCATGGCCGAAGCCGTCGGCATCGTCACGCCAAGGAATGCGGCGACGTCGCTGATCGAGCAGCCCGGCTCGCGCGACACAAAATGAAGACATCGAAACTGCGGCACCGACATCTGCTCGCCGACATGCTGGCGCGTTGCTGCGCGCAGGGCGTCCATGGCGGCCGGCACGATGTCCAGTACGGCCGCGGCGCATTCCTCAGCCTGCGGCGCGCTGCTGACACCCGCGGGCGCGGCTGAGATTCGGTCGAGGCGAGCGCCGTGTTCCATCAGGCAAGCTGAACAAATAGTTAGTTCAGCATAGCAAGTGCTGTCCGGGCCAGGTCATCGGAAATGATTCGTCACCAGCTGCCCGACGCATGACCACGCCGTTGTCATGGTGTACGCGACCCAGCGTTGTTGCCGGCTAGTCCGCTCAGCGTGGCCCTCGTTGCTTGGCGACGATTCCGGGCGAAAGCTCAGGACTTCGAGTACCAAGACTTCACCGCGGGGTGGTCCCGCACCGCGTCGTGCACTCTCAAGAGCTTGGGGTAACCGGCAAAAATCGTGGCGGGGATGTGGTCGACCTTGCCGCCGATGAACCAACGCACGGCCATGTGGAGCTTGAGGTCGACGACGTGGATCTTCTCCCCGCCAAAGAACGGCTCGCCGAGAATGTTCCTTTCCGCCGATCTCGCCCACTCCGGCAGATAGCCCGCCACGATCGCCTCGCGCGCGGCACGCTTCTCGGCGTCTTCCATGCGCATCGTCGGCGCGACGACAGCGCGGAGGTCCTCGACGTGCTGCATCATTCCTTCGTGACGCGCCGCTTCGAAGTCATCTGCAGGATGGAGACCGTGGCGGCGGCCGATCAGCACAAGAATGGCATTGGAGTGCGCAAGCGGCGGGCCTTCCGGCAGCACGAGGACCGGCACACGGCCGTAGGGCATCTGGTCTTTCATCGCGGGCCAGCTCGCGGGCTTGATCCGCTCGTCTTCGAATTCGATGCCGGCCAGATGCAATGCGAGGCGGCACTCCTCTCCGCGGCTTACCGGAGCGTCGAAGTAGATCAGCCTGGGCTTGTTCATGAAATTAGGGTAGCGCAGCCAATGGCACGAGGGTGAGCACCAGTATGCCGATTTTTTAGATAGCCACGTCTCACCAGACGGACGTCAGGGGCCTGCGCTGGCCACGAGCAATCTCGCCAAATCACCCAGCTCATTGGAGTTCAAGTCAGAAATCAACCAGAAGCTCATGCCGCTTTGTGTGAAATGGTTGAGGTTGAGGCCATCACGCGATCTCACGGAGGGCGTTTCGCCTCTGGCCGGACGGACGAGTACATCGATCATGTGCTGTCGGCGGCGGTACACGATCACCGCGACGCGCTGCCCGCCAACCACATCGATACGCCCGCCCACAAGTTCGAATCCGCTTCCTGACAGATCCGGCACCGGCGGCGAAAAGCCCAGCCGCGCGCTCAACCACGGCTTGACCGTATGCTGGTCAGACGAGGCCACATCGAGCAGCCGGTCACTCACTGTCGCCCGGGCGTGGGCCGCAAAGATGTCATGCTCGGTCAGGTCCTGCTGCGTCGGTCCCAACAGGGTCATGGTCGCGATGCTGCCGACGGCGGCCGCGGCGACGCCGATACCGATACTGCGCAGCCAATGCGGCGACCTGACGCGCGTCGAACCCTGCGGCGGCGCTGCCGCCCCGCGCGTCCCGGACAGAATGCCGGCGCGCAATGAACCTGGCGCAACGTAGTAGTCAGCCTCGGCGCGCAAGGCCGACGACAGGGCACGAAGCCGCGCCAACTGTGCGCGCGCGATTGCGTCGCCCGCCAGATATCGCTCCATCTCCAGACTCGTCGCGGCGTCCAGCTCGCCGTCAACGTACGGCTGCAGCAGATTGAGCGCGTCTTCCTGCTTCATCGCCGCCCTCCACTCTCGACGTGGGCCAAGACCACCTGGAACGACTGCGCGAGCAGGCGCCGGCCACGCGACAGGCGAGACATCACGGTGCCGATCGGCGCGCCTGTCACGTTCGCGATGTCGTTATACGAGAGTTCCTCCAGTTCGCGCAGGATCAGCACTTCGCGATAGGGAGCGGGCAACGCCGCGATCGCGTCGTTCAAGACCTTGCGGTCTAGATTTTCGAGCGCCAAGGTTTCCGGGCCTGGGCTGGTGTCCTCGCGAGCTGTGCTGCCGGCCCCCTCCGTGTCGTCCAGGGAGCCGACAACTTCGGTCGGGCGATTGGCCCGTAGCCAGCTGAAGCAGGCATTTCGCACAATGGCCAGCAGCCAGGGCCGCGCGCTGGCGCCGCGCAGTTGGCCGATCGACCGATACGCGCGCAAGCAGGCGTCCTGCACGACGTCGCGCGCGTCATGGTCGTTGCCTGTGAGCCAGCGCGCCAGGTTGTACGCCGCATCCAGATGGGGCAGTACAGCGTCTTGGAACCTTCGATCGTTCTCGCTCACGCGGCATCCCTCGCGCGCCTCGAGACGCGTCAGGCGGTCACGATCAGCCTGCCCGCCATCCCTTCGTGTCCGTCGCCGCAGAAGATATCGCACAGGAAGTCGAACGTGCCGGCTCTCTCGGGGCGCATGCGCAAACGCGCCACTTGGCCCGGAATGATATCGGTGCGCACCTTCAGTTCAGGCACGGAAAAGCCCATGACCACCTCGGGTGCCGTGAATTCGAGCACGACCGGTTCACCCGCCTTGAGTTGGATTTCGCTGGGTAGGAACACGAACTTCCGCGCGACGACGGGAATCACACGCTCTGTCCCCTGTGCACGCAGCAACCGATGACTCGCCATGGTGACGACCACGGCAAGGCTGCCCGAGATCCATCGACGACGATTGGGCTGCATGATCAACCTGCCGCGACCGGCAGTTCGGTCAGGGTGTACGTCGCGCGCGGCACCTCGGCTTCTATCTCGCGATAGCCGAGCCCTCGATACGGCTGCGTCGGATCCCAGCGAATCGGGTCGCGTTTTGGCTGCGAACCCGGCGCTGGCAGAGGAAAGATCAACGACTTCGCGGCGTGATGCGCGATGTGGCCCGTCATCTGGTGATGCTCCTGGTGGATGTGGCCGTAGAACACCGTCACGTTCCTATATGGCATCAGCAGTTCTATCGCCTGCTCACCGTCGCGTGTGGCCCAGTCCCACTGCGGATAGAGGTCGAACAGCGGCCGGTGCGTCAGGACAACGATCGGCGCTTCCCGGTCCTGCTTCGCCAGATCAGCCTTCAGCCACGCCAGTTGCTCCTCGCCGATCCGCGCGGCCGGGTCCGAGACATTGTCGAGCGCGATGAAATGCACGCCCTTGTGATCGAAGCTGTAGTGCGTCGGTCCGAAGAACTCGGACCACGCTTCTCCGCGATCGAGCGATGCGTCGTGCTCGCCCGGCATGAAGCGGACATTCTTGTTCTTCAGCCCGCCTGCGATCTCCTTGAATTGCGCCAGCCTCCGCCGCCGCTCGGCAGGGTCATCGGTCGTGTGCGTGAGGTCGCCGGTAAAGACAATGAAGTCTGGCTGCACTTTAAGGGTGTTGACCGCCGCGACAGCTTTCGGCAGCGTGTTTGCCGCCTCCGGATTGACCGCGGGGCCATTGAAACCCCAGTGGGTATCCGACAACTGCACGAAATAGAACTCGGTCTGCGAGCTTGCAGCGAGGCTGGCACGGCCGATGAGCGCGGACGAGAACGCCACACCGCCAAGGCCGGCGAGGCGCAGAAACTGGCGGCGATCAAGCAGCCACGGACGGTCCGACTCATTACCCACGAAGTCCTCCCTTGAGGAATTGACCGGACTCGACGGAATCCGCGCCTAGTTGCAAGACCGGGCTTCGGGCAGATTTATTCCCGTCCTGGCCAATTTCGAAGGCGACCGGTCGCTGAACCGACGCAGGCGGTCAATGCATGCTAGATCGCGAGGAATCGCGCCGTACCGGCCGGCGATCGCGGCGATTGGTGTCAGCCGCCTCCGAGAGCAACTCCGGTGTTACTTGCGGGCTTCCGGCGACGCAGCCCGCAGCGCGCGCAACTGATTCAGTTGCTCGGGCGACAACAGATTCTTGATGCGGACCGCGAGCCCGATGTGCAATCGCTTGATTTCCCTCTCGATGGCGAGCACGGCATCGAGTTGCGCGATGACTTGCTTCTCGTCCGGCTTATCCGCCTTCAGTGCATCAACCAGGCGTTCGACCGTCCGCTGCATTTCGAACTGCTGATCGACGGACGATGCCTGCACCCGCTTGACTTCCGCGATCAAAGCGGTCCGTTGCGTCTCGCTCAGACGGATTGCCGCCTGATGCTGCATGACGAGCTCGGGCGGGAAGATCTGCTCCCCGACCGGGTCGGGACCGGAACCCGGGCGCGGACCTTGCGCATGCGCGAGAGACAGACCTAAACCGAAGAACAGCAGAAGCGATGCCAGCCAGGCCTTCATGGCGAATCCTTTCGGTGTGCGTGGGGAGACGGCGCAAGCGCAGTCGTTGGCGATCTCCAGTTTGCTGAGCTGAAGCCATCGCCAAAGCCATTGAGCAAGGACCCGGTCGGGGACTGCCAGGCGGTCCAGGTCAGCGTTTGTTGCTCGGGCGCGGGCCTGTGCCACGTCAGCCCGAAGCCAATGACGATGATCGTCGCGGTCGCGATGACGGCCCAGACGGTTTTAGGGAAGGCGCGCCGGGCATCGCGCGAGCGGCGCTTCGATAGCTGCTCAAATGATGGCGCAGTCGCGATGTCATCATCGCGCAGCCCGCGCATCCGCGCGCGCAGGCCCGCATCGAAATCGCCACTCATCCAGATACGCCGGTTTCGGTCAATAGCGTTCGCAACCGCTGCTTGCCACGTGCGTAATGCTGTCTTGCGCTGCCCAGGCTCGTATCCATCGCGCGGGCAGCCTCTTCGATCGTCAGGTCGTGGTAAAAGACCAGCAGCAGCACTTCGCGCTGACGCCGCGGCAGCGCGGCCAGTGCCTGCGTCAGACGAGCACGCAATTGGCCTTGCTCGATCGGGACCTCGGCCGGCGGCTCGGGGTTGGCATTCGCCATGAGGATGGCGAGCGGATCGAGCAGCAGCTTTTGCATGAGACGGCGGCGGCGCTGATCCGCCGCGGTTTTGCGCACGATCGAGAACAGCCATGTCAGCATCGACGATCGACCTTCAAATCGCGCGCGTCCGTCGAGTACCTTGAGGTAGGTTGCCTGGAGTACATCTTCGGCATCGGCCCGATTTCGATCACAGCAGTTCAGCGCCCAGGTGTAAGCGTCACGGTGAAGCTCCATCAACGCGTGCCGCAGCGCCGCCGGGTCGGTGTCGCGCTGCGTTGTATTCATCAGGTCATTAGTCGCGCGAGCGGGTTTGACATATGACATGAGCCGCGAGCTTCAGAGGGTCAGATTGCCTGCGCGAAGAAAGGCGCCTGCGTCGCCGCCGTCGCAGGCCGGCGCATTGACTGCTGAATGGAGGACTTCCGGCCGGCTATGCGCTATGCGGCAACGGTTCGGCCTTCCGAGTCCCAGGCCGAGCGCAGGCGCTGCCATCCGCCAAGCGGAGCAGGTGTTCGAAGATCACGTTGGCGCGAAGATCCAGACCGACGATCCGCAGGCGAAGCCGCCCGGGCTCCTGCCTTTCCTCACTCAGCAGTCTGTCCACGAGGGCCCAGTCGGTGTTCCCGTCGCCGAGCGCCACGACCTTGTCGAGGAGACCCGTGCGTGCCAGGACGCGCAGTTCGTAGCTCGTGCCGGCTCGCTTAGCGGTTAGCCCACGCAGGTCGAGCACTATGGCCTCGCTGATATGCATTAGCTGCTCCACAGTGTCCTGCCATGCGCTGTTGAAGCAGAAAACTTCACTGATGCTGTAACGGCCCTCACGGTCGGCACCAGCACGCAGCCGGCCAGGCAGCTGCTCCGGGCTCGCCGCTGCGGGCAGGAACAGGTCATGCAGCCGTCCCACCAGGAACAGTGCGCACTCGTGGGGGTCCACATTGGTGGTCGCAAGATCGGGACCTCCAATTTGATGCACCGGACCAACATAGCGCCATCGCGACTGCAACTCGTCGAGCAGCTTCAGCTGCTTCCGCTCGTGGGCGAACACGCGCAGCACGAGCAAACGAGGTCCCATGCCCATCGGTCTCCGCCGTCCCAGGCCCATCGCATAGACCGTCAGCGCGGCTGCGGCCCACGGCAGCGGTAGCCAGGCGAGCCAGTACGACGGCGCGTCGTGCTCGGCCAGCGCGGCTGCGACCAGTGTCATTGCAATCAGCACCAGTGAAACCAGGCCGATCAGAGACAACTCGCTGAGCCAGCCCTTGGCGACGACTCGGGCCAAGCCGTCCAGCGCCTTGAAGCCGAGCCACGCGGCCAATGGAAGCAGCGCACTGAGGACCGCCAGAAATGGTGCCGAAGGCGAGATTTGTCCATGCTCTGAAACTTCGGCAAGGCAGGCTCCCAGATGCGGTTCCGCGAAGCCGAGTGGCAGAATGAAGAGCAGTAGCGAGACCGCGACGATCACGAACACCGGCAGCACCAGTCCGCGAAGCCTGCGATGGAAGATGCCGAGATAGGCCAGCGTCGCGACGACCACTCCGATTACCGTCTCCAGAACACCCGGGTCGTCCGGGTCACTGCGCGCTGGGGCCACAGTCTCGGGCGCTACGAAGCCGACAATGACAGCTGCGGCGGCGGCGCAAGCCAAAACACCGTACAGCAGCGCCCGTAGAGCGAAACGCTGCGGCAGATTGACGAAGGCTGGCCCGAGCGCCAGTGCACCTGTGGCGACAGCGAACAGAGCACGGTCGGAGAGAGAGACGTCGGCCAGCACCCAGTAGGCGACCGGCAGAGCCGTTAGCACGAAGACCACCCACGCCAGTAGCGTACTCACCGCTACGCGGCGTTCGCGGCGCGAGACGATCTCGCTCAGGCTGCTCCCCTCACCTGCCGAATCGGAACCAACCTGCCCCACACTGGCTGATGGTTCGGTGGCAGCAGCCCGCGCCGACCACCACGGCGATGGTCGCGGAGCAATCTGGTTGAATCGCATCAATCGCACGATGCGACGCCGATACGCTCTCTGGACGAACGGCGAAGCCGCGACCGAGACGAACAGTGCCAGTGTGAGGATTGCAACCAGGCTGAGAGACCATCCCTGCGACAGCAACAACGCCTCGCCTAGCCCGCTCGGTCTGGACAGGCAGGACAAGTCCCACATCACGTCGCGCCGCTGCCCTGCACCGGCTCTTCCGCTGTCACGCGCCACCCGCGCCGCTCGAGCAGCCAGCGATGAACGCGATTGGCGAGCGAACCGAAGAGCGCGACCTGCGCCACAGCCACGACGAGCTGCGTCGTCGTGTCAGCGTAGTAGCTGGTCGCGACGCCCATCACGAAGAGGGCGAGGGCCACCAGGTACAGCCGCCTTTGTAACGCCCATACGGGCGAGACGAGCGCTGCGAACCACGAAAAGCCGGTGTCATTGACGACGCAGTCGCCTCGCTCACTCACGTAGATGCGCTGTCGGCCCATGGCCCGACGATGCGATTCGGTATCAGGCCTTCGGGCAGTCGACGACCTTAAATTCGACCCTACGGTCAGCCGCGTCTAGCGCATCGTCCGTCGCGCTGTTGACGATCGGTTCGCGCGACCCCATGCCGACGGTGACGATCCGATCTGCCAGCGGCTTCGACTGTTGGGCAAGCTGTTGGGCAACGGTCTGTGCACGCGCCAACGACAGTCGTTCGTTGGCGGGCTCGGAGCCCGTTCGAGTCGTGTGTCCGACGATGTGCAGGCAGGCTTTCGCCGCGTCCGAGCCGCGCGCGATTTCGCGAATCCAGATTGGGTACGGCGCGGCCAGGTCGCCGCTGACGAACCGTGCGGTGCCCGGTGCGAACAGGAACAGAAAGTTCAGGTCGCGTTCGGCGAGCATGTAGTCGACCAATCGCTGTGTCGCAATGGTGGCGTCTTTCGCATTGCCCACCTTCATGCTCGCTGCGAACCAGCCGTTCAGATTGCGCAAATGGTTGCCGCTGGGCGTCGCCGCCGCCTGTCTGAACAAGGCAGCGGACTTGGCGAACTGGTTGTTCTGGTAAAGATCGATCGCCTCGGCAGTGATTGCCGCTGCGGCGATGCGCTCGCCGTAGACGGCGTCGATCGGGTCGCCCGGTTTTGTCGCCTGGCAGGTCCGCACATAGCCCTGTACGAGCTTGTCGCGCGCCCACGCCGGGCTGTCGCGGAAGAACGCGGTCGGTGTGCCATCGACACCGGCAAGCTGCGCGCGCGCGACGCCTTTGGACAGAATTTTGCCGGTCTTCATGTCCGCCAGGGCTAGGCAGATGCGATAGGCCTCACGCTCCTTCAGCACTTCATTCTTCTGGTTGATCACCGTGAAGGTGCCCACCAGAACGACTGGCGACTGCTCTATGGCGGAGGCGGTGAGCGGCACCAGTTCGAACTGCGGGTACTTGGCTCGGACAATGCTTGCGACCCGCGATCCCATCAGGACCGTCGCCGCAGATTGCATTCCGGAGACGCCGTCCACCAGCGGGTCGATGACCAACAACTTGCGCTCACCGGGTGCAAGGCGGACCTGACTGAAGAGCGTGTCGGCCGCCGCGGCGACCGCATCGTCAAATGGGGTGACACGAATGGCTGGCGGCGGTGCCGGTGGCGCGGGTGTCGGGGTCGCAGACTGCACCGGCGCGGGTGTCGGAGACTGGGCCTCCGGGGCGGCACAGGCAGCGACCAACGAAGTCACAACGACGAGTAGCAGGCGACCTCGAGCCATGGGCTCCTCCCCTTAGCGCCTCAGCGGCATTGACCAACGAGCTCTTTGTACTTCTGTGTGTTTATCTCGCCCTGCTGCAAGCGGCGCAGGGCATCCATCCGGCAGTCTTCTGACGACGCCGTGCCCTGCGGTGGTTTCGGCTTCGTGGTAGCAGGCGGTGCAGCGCTCGACGGCGCTTTCGCCGCTCCCGTCTGGCCGGTGTCAGGGCTCGCAGAACCTGTCGTTGGTCGAGGCTGCGTCGCGCCAGCCGGCGGTTCATGAGGCGCTTCCGCGGGGCGTATGACGGCCGAGTCAGCGGGTGGCGCTACTTTGACCACAGGCTGCGGCTCGGGCTCCGGGATCAGTCTGGGAATCAGCAGAGCTGCGGCAATACCGCCGATCGCCAGCACGCCAACCACGATGCCGACAGTCCGCCAGCCGACTCGGCGTACGGCTCCGCGCCCGAAGGAACCTTCGAGTGTTTCGGGCCGTTCCAATCGGATCGTTTCCGGCGGCAACGTACCTGACGCCGCGTCGCGCTCGGATGCGGCAACCGGAAGCGGCACTTCACAGCCGATCTTGGCGGCTAAACCCTCACACAACATTCGATACCCCGGATGCTCTGACTCTCCGCGCCATCGAATCAGATCCGCAGTCTGTCGACGGCGGAACTCGAGCGGAAGCCTGATCTTGTCAATCGCCGCCGGAACGAGGACATCGCGCTCGGCAGCTGCCGCGGCTTCGCACTTCACCCACTCCGACTCGACCGAGTGGCGGGACCAAAGCACAACGACGCTCTTCGCCACGTACAGCTCGCGCTCGATCGCCTTGTCGAAGGTCTGACCGGCAAGAATCCTTCGATCCCACCAGACCGTCCACCCGAGCGCGGTCAACGCGCCGGCCAGTCGTGCCGCGCGCTCGCGATCTTCAGCTGCGTAGCTGACAAAAACGTCTGTCACAGGGTCCCCCGTCGAGCACGCCGATCGACTCTATACCCCTACCTCGCGGGAAGACATAGCGTTTGCTTGCCAGTGATGCAGCGAAACGATCAGTGCGCAGCGCAAGTGACGCGCTGGAGCAGCGTTCGAGCAAGTCTTATGTCGTTCCTCCGGTCAATCCGCTAGAGCGTCTTCAGGTACTCGATCAGAGCGTCCTTGTCAGATGGCGCGAGCGTCGTGCCGAACTCGTGCCCGGCGTTCCCGTTTCCGCGCAGTCCCGTGTCGTGCTTCGTGCCGACGCGCCGTGCTCCGTCGCCCTGTGTCTCAAAGCCGACGTTCGTTCGGTCATAGATGTCATAGCCGCGCCAGAACACTTTGGGACGCTGGTCGGCGGGTTTGAGCAGATCGCTCAGCGTCGGCACTGACCCGTTGTGCAAGTACGGCGCGCGCGCCCAGATGCCGTCGAGAAACGGCGGGTTGTAGCCGACCAGGTCTTCCTCGACCAAGCCTTTGCGGACGATCCCCATTTTGCTAACGACCTTGTTGGCCTCGATCGCGTTGCTCTTGTTCCAGGTGCCGATGCGCTCCTTGTCGGTGTCGATGCCGCCGAGCGGCATGCGCCGGCCGGTCTTGTCGCTGGCGTGGCACTTCGCGCAGTGCTCGTCGAACACGGTCTTGCCGGCTTCGGCACGCGCGCCATCGATCGGGAAAGGGTATTTCGGCGGCGGCAAGTTCGACAGGTACTCCTGCAGCCACTTGATGTGGCCGAGAAACTCGTCGTTATCCTTCGGTGCCGCGCCGACGACGCCGAGCGCTGAGTCGATGATCACCGAGTACGCATCATGACTGTCGCCCGAATGGTTCATCGTCGTTCCCGGCGTGTTGTACTTCTTCAGGTTCCATATCGGCGGAATGTCGTCGGGGCCGAAGCTGTCATCCATCGGAAGCTCGAGCATGAAGTACTTCGTCAGGTTCATCGAATCGTCGCGCCCACGGCCCCAATCGGGGAAGTCCTTGCGGTAGATCCACGAGAACTGCTTTTCGCGCTCTATCAGCCGCTTTTTCGTCATCGGGATGATCAGGAAGCGATACGCGAGCCTGTCGTCCCATGGCAAATCAGTGACGAGGTCGATTTCGCGCATCAGGACATCCGCGTTGAAGCGCGGGTCCTTCGCGCAGTCGACAAGAAAGCGGAAAAAGGCGACGAGGTTCAGCGTGTGGCCGGGGCCGGCGTTGATGAACACCGGGTTCGCATCGGTACTCGCTCGGTAGTTCGTCGTGTGGCAGACAGCGCAGGTGTTGCCGACGCGCGGAAATCCGACGGTCTTCTTGGTGAATCCGATCGGCAGTTCGCGGCCCTGTTCCCAGGAGACGCCGAGCGACGCGTAGCCTCCGGGCCCCGGCAGTTTTTCCGGAAAGACCCGCGGCAGCACATAGAAGATCCAATACGGAATTCCGGCGTCGCGCTCGCCGCCGATCGACCCGTAGCGGAAACGCATCTCCGGTGTGGCCGTGACCCAGTCTTCCTGCGGAACTTCGCGAAAGAACTTGTACCAACCGTAGTAACCGAGCGCCGCACCTAGCACCAGCAGCAGCCCCAGCCACGAGAAGATCTTGTGCCAGCGCCATCCCGAAGTGCGGGTGCCATTCATCGACTGCCCCTAGAAAGTCTTCATGAACTCGATCAACGCATCCTTGTCCTGCGGCGACAGATAAGTGCCGAACTCCTTGCCTTCGTGGCCGGCGTTCGAGTTGCCCAGTTGCGTGGTGTCGTAGCGCCAGAACCGGCGCCCGCCCTGCTCCGGAAGCTCGCTCGCGAATCCGACGTTGTGCGGGTCGTAGACGTCGTTTCCGCGGTAGAACACCGATGGCCGCGCCTTCGCCGGCTCGAGCAGCGCACGCAACGAGGGGACCGAACCGTTGTGCAGATACGGTGCGCGCAGCCAGATGCCATCGAGGGGCATGTTGGCGTAGCCAAATGTCTTGCGGTAATGGCAGTACCGGTGTGGATAGCCCGCGTACACAGTGCCGAGATTGGTCGCCAGGTCGTATGAAAACGAGTCGAGGCGGCGCCGGTCCGTCTCTATGTATTCGATACGCGTGATCTTTCCCACCTGCGGGCCGTAAAGATCGTCGTCGTTGCCGTTGACGCATTCGCGCTGTTCCTTGCCAGCAGGTGCGCTGAACTGGCGGCCGTTCGCGCCGTGGCAGCCGGCGCAGTACTCGGCATAGACCGCTTGGCCGCGCGCCGCCTTCGCCTGGTCGATCGGGAAGACATAGGCGGGTGGCTGTAGCGTCAACAGCCATTCTTCGAGGCGCCCGATCGCCACCAGATCGATCGTCGGTGGAGTAGTCCCGGTGCCGAACGCGGCGTTCTTGTTGCGCTCTTCCGCCATGATGTTGTTGCCGTCCCAGTGCAGCTGCATGCCCTGGCGGGGCTTCTGCAGCCAGATCGAAGGAAAGTCCACCGGTGCGCTGCGCTCGTCGGGTGGCAATGCGCGGATCGGGAAATTGAACAGGATCTTGTTCGGGTTGAACGTGTCGTTGCGTCCTGGTCCCCACTCGGTGTCCTGGAGCAGCGGCGCAAAGCGATCGGCGAGCATCAGCAACCGTTCGCGCATCAACGCCACGGCGACCGGATACACGACGTAGCGGTCGAGCAGACCCACCTTTTCGCCCCTCTTCTGCATCAGGCGGTCGATCTCGGCCACAACGAATTCGGAGGAAAAGTTCTGATCCTTGGCGCAGTCAAACACGAATCGCGTGAAGCCGAAGATGTTGAAGGTATTGGCGGGCATGCCGAGGACGATCCTGGCTTTGCCACCCGGGGTCTCGCGCACGGTGCTGGTGTGGCAGACCGCGCAGTTGAAGAAAACGCGGTCCACTCCCTGGTAGTTGCGCTTCGACATGCCGACAGGCAGATCTTTGCCCTCTTCGTAGACGAATCCGAGCGACGGCCAGCCGCCGGGCAGCAGCTTTGAACACACACCGGGCATCGCCTGGAAGATCCAGTATGGAAAGCCCGAAACCCGTTCACCGCCAGTTGATCCGTACTTGAAGTGCTCCTCGATCGCGCTGTATTCGATTGGGCGGTCCGCCAGAAAACGCGGCAGCACGAAGAGCGCGACGAGCACTGCGACCACAGTTGGGATGGCCAGCACCAGCGCGAGAACGCGCACCCACGCGTGCGAGAAGATGCGGGCCAGCCAGCCCCGCTCGCGTGACACGCCGAAAGGCTCGTTCATCTGGCGTCTCCTGTCACCGCCGTTGGCAAACATGCGCGCAAGTTCTCGTAGCCGTTCGCCAGCAGCGCGTCGACTGCTGGAGTCCTTCCAGTTTCGCTGCGCAGCCAGTCGGTCACCGTGGTCTGCAGCGGCCCGATCGCCGCATCTGCCTTGAGTTGCTCATGTGGACTGCCATTTAGCGCCGCACGCGGCGGCGGCATCGGCACCTTCGTCCGCGCGGCGGGCGGCACTTGCCACATCGCGAGACGGACGAACATCCGCTGAGCGCAGTGGCGCAGCGCGGCATCGACCCGCACACTGTCGCCCGCCAGAAAATTGGGCGGCGAGCGCTCTGCGCCGCGGTGACAACCCCCGCACGTCGCGGAAAATGCCGCAGCGACTCCCAAGGGCTCGACCGCTTGGTGTTCTGCAAGCATGACCGAGGGCGTTGCACAGCAGCGCTGCAACGGGGTCAGTCCAAGCGCCGCACGCAGTGAGTTGCGGGTAAAGACGTCGCCCCAATCGGCTCGCTCGATCGCCGCCCGCTGTACCTGAAAGTCTTCGACGAGTATCAAGGTGGCGCGCGTGCCGCGGGCCGATGGCTTCAGCTCGAGCCGTTCGATCCGCTCGCCCGCGATCGTGCGCGCCGGCTTGCCCCGGCGAGTCACGACCCCGCGAACGATCGAGAGCTCAGTGAGCTCGCCGCTGCCGACCACCAGCCGCTCGACGAAGCTTCCTGTCGCGGTCATCGCAAACTCACCGTCGCAGGTCAGCCGCTTCCGGGCCGCCGAGCAGTCGGCGTGCAGAGCACGGCGCGGCGCCGCGACTTTGCCAAGCGCGCTCTCGAACGCACCGGCATCGCTATCGGCGATCATCGCCGCGAGACCCGCGACGAACCTCGCTTCGAGCGGCGCGTCACCTGCCTTCCAAACGTCTCTTGGAGCGCGCGGCTTCAGTGCTTCGAACACGGCGGGCACATCGACCTGCCGCGCCGGCGTCGAGTCGACCGCAATAACCAGCGGATCGCGATTGGGCAGGTCCGGGTCCGGAACCGCGAGCCCTTCGGGCCACGCTTTCGAAAAGCCGCTGGCGACCTCGGTGCGAGCGACGAAACCCTGCTCCTGCGACAGCCGGTACTGCAGTGCCGCGGTAACCGCGGCTGGGCGGCACTTTCGATCGCAGGCATCGCGCCAGATGCGCTGGACAACGCCGATCAGGTTGGCCCGATCGGCGGCATCGTCTATCGCATTCGGCACGTCAACATCGCCGCGGATCACCGCGCCATAAAGCGACATCGCGCCGCGAGTCTGTCGCGCGGCAATCGCGCCAGCGATTTGCGGGTTCGCATTGGTCTCATCCCATTGCTGCCGCGAGAAGATCGGTGCGTGGTTCTGGTGGCAGGACACGCAGACGGCGCGATTGGCCGGGACAACCTGGCGCTCACCGTTGGCGCGATAGTCACGCACCAATTGGAACTCGAAGCGTCCCGCCGCCTCGTTGTAACTGATCACCTCGATCAGGTCCGCCCGCTCCTGATAACCGAGGAAGAGACGATCCTTGATGTGCGCTCGGGTCGCCCGGTCGTCGGTGACCGCCGTGATCACGCGCGGGTAGCGAAAGAAATCCGGCGCGGCCGTCGTTCGCTGCAGCGAGCGCCCGAGCGGGATCAGCACCGACTTCGCGCAGCGGCGCGGCGCGCAGCCGGTAGCTTGTTCGATCTTGCGCACCAGCGCTTCGTAGGGAAACGGCACGCCGTCGGCGGTGATTTCGTCGAAGAGCGACACGCCGACGCCGGTGCGGCTTGGACCGGGCAACGACGGATCGACGGCCCAGGTCGATGCGACGCCGCTGGGCGCTCCACAGAGGAGGCCGAGCATGATCGCCGTTGATGCAAGGCCCGTCGAGCGTGGCGACGTCGCTGCATAGCGCTGCCGCGGCGGTTGACGCCATCGCCGCAGCAACACCCTGTTATACATGGCAGCGTTAGCCCGACGATGCGACGACACGCTGCTGGGTTCCGATCCAGCAGTCTTCGACGACCGGCCCGCCGCTGACGAAGGCATCGGTGCCTTTGTCGGCGACGTCCTTGTTTTCCAGAGTGAAGTTGAGCAGGAAGATCTTGCCGACGTAAGCGCGGCCGAGGTAGAAGCCGGGTCGCACCATGCGGATCTCATCGCGCACCTGCAGGCCGCGTCGCCCGGCCAAAAAGTCGGGCTGCTCGCGATAACCATCGATCTCGTCGGTGTAGAAGTAATCGATGATGACCGACTCGCGGCGCGAGTCGAGCAGACTCTGCCCGCAGTAGAGCCGCGCGGGAAACATCAGCCACTGCTCCTCGTTGCCGACCTTGACCTTCGGAATCGTCGACAGATCCCCGTCGATCAGCGGCTTCAGCACCGAGGTGTCTTCGATGCGGTTTCTAAGGACCCTTTGATCGCGATAGAAAACTTTGCCGCGCCACAGATGCCGGCCGAGGATTTCGGCCTTGGCGGTACCGACATCAGCGGCAAGCCCGGTGAGACCGCCGACGATCTCACGGATGCGACGCTCCCCCGAGATACCCTTGGGGAAAAAGAGATCGCCCTTGTAGGAACCGTCCGGTATCGGCCCCGCCGTCAGCCGTGCGTAGATCTGGTCGATCTGTTCCTGGTCGTACTCCTTCAGCATCGCCGGTGTGAGCTTGGCGAGATCTACGCGGGCCAGCGGAAACTCGTGCTCGACGCGCGCGAAGTCGGGCTTGGAGGCGTAGCCCGCCTGATACGTGCCGAACTTGATGCCGGCAGGTGGCTTATCGCTGCAGCCGGAAGCAAAGAGCGCGGCCACCATGACGACCGGAGCCAGAAGATCTCGAGGATGGAGCATCTTGGTTTCCCTCACAGCGTCGCAACGAAAGCGATCAGCGCTTTCTTGTCTGCATCGGACAAGCCTTCACCGAAGCGATGTCCGCCGTTCTCGATGTCTGCGGTGCAGGAGCTATAGATCTCGAGCAATTGCGGGTAGCGGCGCATCGCTTCGACGAGCTGCTCCGGGTCCTTGGCGATGTCGGCGGCGACCGAACGCAAGTCGGCAGTGATGCGTTTCGCGCCGGCGTCGCCGAATTGCTTGGTGAGCCTCGCGTCGAGTGCCTGTGGGTCGAGCTTCGACAGGATCAGATCGTTGACGAACGCCTTGTGCTGGTAGCTTGCCAACGCGCCGACGGCGGTGCCGGCCGGGAGAACCAACTCGAATCCAAAGATCTGTTTCTCCTCCTTGCCGTCCCAGGTGCGCGGTCCCAGCGCAATCCGTACCTCCTGGTCAAAACGCGACAACTTCGGAATGCGGCGGTCGGGATAGAGCAACTCGTTCATCGACGCCACGTACAGCCGGAAACGACCGTCCACGCTCGGGTCGAACGGCCAGCACGCGGGCGCCTTGCCCACCGGCAACGGCGACTTATTTTCGTCGACGTACGGCGAGCGGTAGAACTGATTCGCCTTGTTGTTCGGTTGCCCGCAGACTTCGGGGCCCACCGCGTTGTTGTGCATGAACGGCGCGGTCGCCCAGGCGGACAACAACGAGATGTTGCGATAGGAGCCACGGCCGCCATCGTGCGGCTCCTTGATGTTGGGATCGGTCGCCCGCGATCGCAGCGTCTCCGAGGCGTACTCCTGCCATACGTGGCCAGCCATGTGATTCGAATGCAACGCGCGGCAGCGATTGGTGCCGACTTCGGTTGCGAGCGTGGCCTGGTCGGATCCCATCCAGTCGAGCCGCATGCCGGTCGCATTCACGGCCCTGAAATCGCGGTTCTTGAAGAGTCGGTCGGGCGCCTCCGGAATCGACGAGTGGCAACGCGCGCAATTGGCGGCGAAGACTTCGCGCCCATGCATGACGGCATTGGGGCCGAACTGCTTGTCGAGATCGCGCTCGAGGTCGCCCTGCGTGTAGGCCGCCTTGGGATTTGACGCCTTGCGCTCGTTCGCGCGCGCCACGGCGAGGTCTGTCGCCGCCGCCTCCCTGGACATCAGGAAAGCCAGGATGTCGGGCAGGCGGTCTTCGATCGCGCGGAAGTTGGGACAATCACGACGACACTGCCCGATGTCGAACGGCGTCTGGCCGAAATTGCGACCGGTCGGATCCAGCTGCCGCAGGTCGGTCAGATGGTTCAGCCAGCACTGCTCGGAGCACGAGCCGATGTTGAAGTAGACGCGCTGAATCGCTTCGAGCGCGCCGATCGAGTCCTCGCCGCCCTTCAAAATGTGGTGGACCGTCTCGGTGGCGAGGCTGCGCTGCCAGCACTTGTTGTCGCGACCGGGTTCGCACCAGCAGCTGGAGTCCTGTTTGGCGCAGGTTTCGACCCTGCGCCACTTGTCGACCTTCTCGTTGGCGAAGGTCGGTCGCGCGGCGATGTTGAAAATGGCGTTGATCGTCCCCGGGTTGTGCACCTGGTCGGTCGGAATTGCCGAGGTGTCGGAGGTACCCGGTCGCGCGTGCGCAAACATCTGCGCTTCGAGTGTTCCGCCGGACATGCCCGACGTCAGAATCTCCGAGACGCGCGAGTATTGGTTGCCGATCGCACCCTTCAGGTTCTCCCAGCGTGGGTTGGCCGGGTCCTGCGGCGGATTCAGCGGGTCGAACGCGATGTGGCAGGAGCCACAGCTGGTTCCGATCAGGAACGGTGGTTCAATCGAGCCGTCGGCAAGCCGGTTGAGTGTTGCGTCGCTCGACTTCGGATTGTTCGACAGCCGTCCACGATAACCGTCCCAGCTCGCCAGGCTGCCGTTGACTTTCAGCCACCGTGCCTTGTCGAAACGCGGGTTCGGGAACTTGCGATAGCCGAGCGCTCCGGTCGAAGTCCCGAACGCCAGATCGCACGCCGACTGCCGCTGGTCTTTGACCTTGAAGTGCGGGTTCGACACATCGAGCGGAGCGTCTTTGAAGTCGCACGCCGGATCACGATATCCGGGCCGGCCGACAAACGTCAGCAGTTCATCGTCGCCGGGACACCAGTCGAACCCATAGGTCTCTTCGAGGCTTTTTGCCGGGCAGTCCCTGCTGCCCGGAACGCAGCAACCTGGATCGTTGACGATTCCCCACGCCGCGAAGCGGTCGCCGCGCTCCTTCGCATTGAGCACACGGTACCAGTCGATCAGCACGTTGATGCGCTGCTGAAAGACGTAGGTGTGAAAGCGCGAGTTGCCGGCCGTGGCCTTGTACCAAATCTCGCGTCCGGCGCGCTCGGATGCATTGAGGCTCGCTTCGCCGGCATAGAAGCCGGGATCGTCGGGCCGGGACTTGTCTGCGCTCGGCGCGGGCGAAGTCGGCGCGTCCGACGGAGTCTGCGCGACGATGACAAGGCGTGCTGGGGCTTTCGAGACAGCCGCCACACCGAGCATCGCGCCGATCGTAGCCAGCATGATCGCGAAGGTGGACCGTTTCATCGAAGTGTCCTTTGTCGATGTTCGAAACGTCCCTAACAAAGCACGGCGCTAACGGTCCACGCCGCGCAGACGAGTCGCAAGCATCAGCGAAGACGCATGCCTCCCGCAATAGCCTGCGACAACCTTCTGACGCATGCCCGGGCGCGTTGTTCACTCGCTGACGGTCGGGCCCTCCGCCTCCCTCAAGCTACGGCATGCCACTCGGCGTGCTGCCGGTGTGACGACCACTCATGCAACCTCCCGCCAACGTTGCATTGACCTGCATTGAGCGCCGGTGCAACGATCCGCCGCGACCACGACGCCGTCAACGCGCTTATTCGGGATGCCGGTTGCCGAGCATTCACGCCGGTGGCGCGGTGGGCCGCCGCGCCCGGCTGACCGGTGAATCAGGACCTTCTTAGGGAGCGCTCCGCTTCAAACGATCGGCCGGAGCTGCGACGGAGTGTTGCGTGCATTGCATCAATCGTTATAAACATTGCAATTTACTTGCAGACGCGCCAAATTCATCATTCATCTCGCAGCACCGACTGCGCCGAGCAAGCGCGAGTTCGGGGTCGGTAGCAGGACTTCGGTGATCGGATTCGGCAGGAGGATTTCAATGGCAAAGATTGTTCACCTGGCGCTGAAGGTCGACGAGATCGACCGGACCGGTGCGTTCTATCAGGATGTGTTCGGCTTCCAGGACGCCGAGACCAAAAAGACGCGTGACCACACGTCGCGCCACATGACCGATGGCGCGATCGATTTCACCCTTTTGAAGTACGACGCCGGCACACAATCGGCTGAGTCGAAGGCCGCGGGCGACGGTCCGTGCATCCATCACTTCGCGATCGAAGTCGAAGACATGGCCAAAGCCACCAAGGACATCCTTGCGTTTGGCTGCGAGATCGTCAGCGATCCGGGCGTGATACCCGTCAAGTTCCGCGCACCGGGCGGGACGATTGCCGAACTGGTCCCGATCGGCCGCTACAAGCAGGTGGCTGGCGACCGCAAGATCGATCGTATCGTGCACCTGGCCCTCAAGGTCGACGAGATCGAGAAGACCGGCGACTTTTACAAGAAGGTGTTCGGCTTCCGCGATTCCGAGACGAAGAAGACGCGCGATCACACGTCTCGCCACATGACCGACGGCGCGATCGATTTCACGCTGCTTAAGTACGACGCCGACACGCAGTCGGCCGAATCGACGGCGGCCGGCGACGGACCGTGCATCCATCACTTCGCGGTGGAGGTCGCCGATCTGCAGAAGGCCACGCAGCAGATCAAGTCCTACGGGTCGGAGATTGTCAGCGACCCCGGCGTCGTCCCCGTAAAGTTCCGCGCGCCTGGCGGAACGATCGCGGAACTCGTTCCCCTTGGACGTTACAAGCGCTGAGCCGACGACTGCTGGAGGTCGCGATGAACGCCTTCGTACGCAAAGGTGACTTCTGGTCGGGTCTCGCCATGGCGGCGCTCGGGGCCTATGTGGTCAGCCAATCCCTGCGCTGGGACTACATGGGCGAAGACGGACCGGGCGCCGGCTTCTTTCCGCTGTGGTACGGCGGCCTGATGATTGTTTTGTCGTTACTGCTGGTCCTGGGCGCGGTGCTCAGGTCCGACCCATCCGCCGCGGATAAGCGAATCAACTGGTCGGAGTTACGTCGTGTCGGTGCCTGCTGGGGCTCGTTCGTCGCCTGCATTGCTCTGCTGCAGCCGCTGGGCTTCATCCTGTCCTTCGGACTCATGACGTGGTTCCTCGTCAGCGTTCTGTTCCGCAAGCCGCAGAAGATCGCGATACCCACCGCGGTCATCTCGCCGCTAGGGTTCTACGCAGTATTCGTCTGGGCGCTCGGCATCTCGTTGCCGACCGGTGCCCTTTTCTGAGCAATGACGATGGACACGATCGGTGGTCTGCTGCAAGGATTCGACGTCGCACTGACGTGGTCCAACCTGACGATGTGCTTCGTCGGCGTCTTCCTCGGCACGGTGATCGGGGTGCTACCCGGTCTCGGCCCGCCGGCGACGATCGCGATGCTGCTGCCGCTGACTCTGAAGCTGGAGCCAACCGGCGCAATGATCATGCTGGCCGGCATCTACTACGGGGCGAAGTACGGCGGCTCGACGACCTCGATCCTGCTCAATGTGCCCGGCGAATCGGCATCGGTCGTCACGTGCCTCGACGGCTACCAGATGGCACGCAAAGGCCGCGCGGGTCCGGCGCTCGGCATGGCCGCGATCGCCTCGTTTGTCGCCGGCACCTTCGGCGTCATCGCGCTGATGCTAGTGGCGCCGCCGCTGGCGAGGCTTTCGCTGGCGTTCAGCGCGCCCGAGTATTTCGCTCTGATGGTGCTGGGACTCACCATGGTGGTGTTGCTGTCAGGCGAATCGCTGACGAAGGGTCTGTTGTCGATGCTGCTGGGCCTGTGGATCGCGTCGATGGGGACCGATCTGTTCACTGCGACATCGCGCTTCACCTTCGGCCAGACCGCCCTGCTCGGTGGCATCGACTTTGTCATCGTCGCCATCGGCATTTTTGCGATCGGCGAGGTGCTGGCGAACATGGAACCGCAGTCGGCGCCCGAAATGCTGCCGGTGCCGAAAGGCCTGCGAAACCTGCTTCCCACATGGGAAGACTACAAGGCGTGTCGGTTCGCCTTCGTCAATGGCTCAGTGGTCGGGTTCATCGTCGGCATCCTGCCCGGAGCCGGATCGACGATCGCGTCTTTCCTCAGCTACGGCATCGAAAAGGCCGTGTCCAGGCATCCGGAGCAGTTCGGCCACGGCGCGATCGAGGGAGTCGCCGCCCCGGAGGGCGCGAACAACGCCGAAACCGGTGGGGCGCTTGTGCCACTGCTGACGCTCGGCATTCCCGGAAGCGGCACCACGGCGGTTCTGCTCGCCGCGCTGATCCTATGGGGCTTCAAGCCGGGGCCGCTCTTCATCCAGGAAAGCCCAACGCTGTTCTGGGGTCTGGTCGCCAGCATGTACATCGGCAACGTGATGCTGCTGGTCCTCAATCTGCCGCTGGTCGCGGTGTTCGCGCAGCTATTGAAGATGCCAGCGTTCGCAATGTATCCGATGATCCTCGGCGTCTCGCTGGTCGGCGTCTACAGCGATTCGTCCAGCATCTTCGAACTCGTCCTGCTCGCGATCTTCGGTCTGCTCGGCTACGGGATGCGCAAGCTCGACTTTCCCAATGCGCCGCTGGTGCTCGGTCTGGTGCTCGGCGATGCGATGGAGAAGGCCTTGCGGCAGTCGCTGATGATGTCGCAGGGACATATCAGCATCCTGTTCCGCCCGATCCCGGCGGTTCTGCTCGCGGTTGCGGCTGTGTTGCTGATCGTTCCGCTGTTCAAGAAATTCAACGCGATGCGAGTGCAGGTACTCGACCAGGAAGCCCCGTGATCGCACACAAGGAGACGCGATGAAACTCACGAAGATGCTTTGCGCGGTCGCCGGTGCGGTGCTGGTCTCGGTCGGCGCTGCGCACGCACAGTGGAAGCCGACCAAGACCGTGGACGTCATCGTCCATACCGGACCCGGCGGCGGCAGTGACCTGCTGGCGCGTGCGATCGCGACGTTGATGGAGAAAGAGAAGCTCCTGCCGGTCCGCATGCAGGTCATCAACAAGCCCGGCGGCAACGGAGCGGTCGCGGCCGCCGCCGTTGCCGAGCGCAAGGACGACCCGAATACCCTCGCACTGGTCACTAGCGTCTGGATCGCCGGCCCGCTCACTTCGAGCGAAGCGAAGGTTGCGCTGACCGATCTCAAGCCGATTGCGTGCCTCGTGTTTGATCCTGCTGTGTTCGTCGTGCGGGCCGATTCGCCCTACAAGACGCTGAAGGATTTCATCGAAGCCGCCAAAGCCAACCCGGGGCAGCTCAAGCAATCGGGAGGATCCATCACCTCGCGTGACAACATCGTCAGGCAGCAGCTGCAGCATGCAACCGGCGCCCGCTGGGCGTTCGTCTCCTTCCCAGGGGGCGGCGAGCGCCTTGCCGCGCTGCTCGGCGGTCACGTCGACATGATGGTCATCGAGCCGCAGGAGGCCGGCGAGCAGGTCAGGGCCGGAAAGCTGCGCGTGCTCGCTCGCCTGAGCCAGAGCCCGCTGGCGGGGTATCCGAATGTGCCAACACTCAAGGAAGCCGGCTATGACATCACGCCAACGCCACAGATCCGGGCCGTGATGGCCCCGCCGCAGATGCCGGCCGAAGCGGCGGCCTACTGGGAAGATCGCTTCGCGAAGTTGCACGCTTCGCCGTCGTGGAAGAAATACCTCGAGGAGAATCAGCTCGACGACCATTTCACCAACTCCGCGGAACTCGGGAAGCTGATCAAGCAGATCGAAGATGAACTTCGCACTCAGTACCAGGCGGCAGGGGTCAAGGTCGTCCGCTAAATGTGGAGACTCTCAACGTTCTCAGCGCGGGTGCCGCGCAGGCGGTGGTCGAGCGTGTTGCCGCGGAGTTCCGACGCGACCATGCCAGCCGTTGCGCGACAATTTTTGGCGGCGTGCATGCGATGAGACTGCGCCTGCTCGCCGGCGAGGCCGCCGATGTCGTCATCCTGACCGACGAGTTGATCGATGACCTGATCGCGCGCCAGCTGGTGGTCCCGGGGTCGCGTGTCGATCTTGGCACGGTGTCCACAGGCGTCGCAGTGAGAACTGGCACTTGGTTGCCCGATGTCCGCGATACCTTGGCGCTTCGGGAAACACTGCTCGCGGCCCGAGCCATCGTTGCCCCCGACCCGCAATTTGCTACCGCGGGCCGCGTGCTGCAGGCGGCACTGCAAAGCCTTGGCATCGAGGAACGCGTTGGCCCGC
>DATEZE010000247.1:0-5630 GCA_035255845.1 Burkholderiaceae bacterium
ACCTACGAGGAGGAGGGAGGTCGCCACTCGTTCTATTTCCTGCGCCCGCACACGCGCGAGGACCTGCAGCGGCGCATGCTGGGACATCGCCGGATCGCCGACGCGACCTTCGGCATGTTCGGCCGCTCGCCTGATCACGTCGCCTCCTTCGTCACCGGCATGGTGATCAAGCCCGACGCGCTGCCGGCACCCTGTGCGCACGCCGACAACCTCATTCGCTATTACCGCCACATCCGGGACAACGACGTCTATGTCGTCTACGCCGTGTTGCCGCCGCAGGCGGCCCGCAATCCGGAATTCTATCAGCGGCAGAACATTCCGGTGCCGACGCTGCGGGTGGTGGGGGAAGCGGACGACGGCGTCGTGATCTCGGGCATGAAGATGCTCGCGACCGGCGCGGTCTATGCCAACGAAATCTGGATCGGCAACGTGCTTCCACTCGCGCCGGATCAGAAGAAAGAGTCGATCACCTGTGTCATACCGTGCAACGCGTCTGGTCTCACGCTCTGGTCGCGCAAGCCAGCGGTGCTCGGCGCCACATCGGAATTCGATTCCCCACTCGCCTGGCGCTACGATGAAAGCGACAGCATGGTGCTGTGCGACAACGTCAAGGTGCCGTGGGAGAAGGTGTTCGTGCACGACGACGCGCTGCTCGCACGAGACATCTACATCAAGACGCCGAGCCATTGCTTCGGAAATCACCAGTCTAACGTGCGCTACTGGTCGAAGATGCGCCTCCTGCTCGGTCTCTGCAGCAAGGTCGCCCAGGCGACTGGCGCCGATCAGGTTCCGGCCGTGCGGGAAACTCTCGGTAAGATGGCCGCGGTCGAGAGCACGATCGGCGGGCTGGTGCACGGGCAGATCAACGCCTGCGAGCCTTGGCCGGAGGGATACGTCTGCTTCAATCGCCGCTTCATGTATGCAGGGCTCGAGTGGTGCACGCAGAACTACAGCAAATTCATCGACGAGCTGCGCGAGCTCTGCGGCGGCGGCGTGTTCCAGATGCCGGCGGACATCTCGGTCATGGACGATCCCGACCTCGCCCGGCAGTTCGCGACCTTTTGGCAGACCCCGCAGGCCGACGCGCTTACCCGCATGAAACTATTTAAGCTGGCATGGGACATGGTTGGCTCGGAGTTCGCCGGTCGCCACCTGCAATACGAGAAATTCTACGCCGGCGCCTCCTTCATCATCCGCAACCATTCGTACCGCGAAACCGATTGGGGCGAGTTCAACAAACTGGTCGAGGACCTGATGGCGAGCTACGACTATCCGGTCGAACGACAGACGACCGATGCCGGATTATCCGTCCTCCGTCGCCAGTCTTCCGCCCGCTGACCCTCACGCGCCTCCGTTGAGCGCATAGCGGCCGTCCTTGAGGCGCTTGAGCCGACCCTGCTGGTAGAGCTTGTCGAAGTCGCGCAGGATCTCGCGGCCGTCGCGGGTGCCGAGCGCCGCCATGAGTTCGAGATAGGTCGCGGGACCTTCGGCCAGCGCAGCTTCGAGCGTCTGGCGCGGGCGGCGCAGCATTTGCGGTGGATGCGGCACCGTGAACTCGGCGCTGTCGCCCTTGCCGAACGGCTTGGTGCAGTCGAAGCCGCCCTTGGCGCCGGTGCGGCTCCCTTGCAGCGACGGATCGAGCGGGACGCAGCGGAAGCCCGACGCCACGACGAAGTCACGGTCGGCCTGGAAGCGCGTGGCCAGCGCCCAGTCGATCTGCTCGTCGGAAAAGACGTCGATGTCGTCGTCGACCACGAACACATGCTTGACGTCGCCCGAGGAGCAGAACACCGCGGCGATGGCATTGCGCGCCTCGCCGGGATTGCGCTGACGCAGCGAGACGCGCACGTTGTACATGCCGCCTGACGATGCAGTGCAGCAGACCGCCACCGGCTCGCGAACGGCGTGCTGCAGCACGTTCCAGATCGCGGCCTCGGTCTTGGCGGCGCCGAGTTGCGCCGTGTCGGTGAAGGTAAGCCGCGCGCCGCCGATGGTCACGGTCTGGAACAGCGCATCGCGCCGTTTGGTGACGGCGGTGAGATGGAATACCGGATTGCTTTTGAGCAGGCCGTAATAGCCGATATATTCGCCGTAAGGTCCCTCGGGTTCGACCAGCCCGCGCTCGTCGATGTAGCCCTCGAGCACCAGTTCGGAGTCGGCCGGAACGCGAACATCGACGGTGACGCATTTCACGACCGGCACCGGCGCGCCTCGCAACGCACCGACCACGTCGAGCTCGTCCATCGGCGCCGTCGCGGCGACGGCGGCGAGAAAATCGGTCGGATGGCTGCCGACCGCAAAGGCGACCGGCATGCGCTCGCCCCTGGCAACCGCGGCCTGATAGAGCGCGCGCAAATCGCTGGGGGCGTTGAGGTCGATGCCGGCGGCGCGCGGGCCGCGCAGCATCAGGCGCCGGCAACCAATATTGGTGAAACCCGATTTCGCATCGTACGTGTAGTCGATGCTGGCCGAGATGTACGGCGCGCCGTCGAGTCCGTGCTGCAGGTGCACGGGCAATGTCGTCAGATCGGCATCTTCGCCGGTGAGCACGACCTCGTGTACCGGCGCTTGCGCGGAGGGCACCTCGATCGGAGCAAACGGATGCCGCAGGCGCTCGCGCAGAGCGGCAGGAAAGCCGGGCTCGTCGGTATCGAGGGCGGCGGCAAGTCGGCGCCGAGTGCCCATCACGTTACCGACCAGTTCGGCCCTTTCCGGCCCGACCGCGCGGAACCAGACCGCGCGGGGATTGCAGTCCAGCACCGCGGCCACGTCGATGAGGTCGATCGGATCGTCGTGGACGACGCATTCGCCCTGCTGCACCAGCTTTTCAACGAAATGGCGCAGGCGAAATTTTTCGGTATCGGTCATGAAGATGCTTTCCAGTCGATCACGTGCAACGTGTCGGACAATCTTAGCGGGGTGATCCCGAAGGGTCCAGAAAGGCGCGCCGTTACGACGAATGCGATGCGGCAGTCGTCGGCTGCAGATTTTCGGGGCGACCATAGACATTGTCGATGCGGTCCCAGCGGTCGTAGTGGACCAGCGCTTTGAATTCCTCGAAGCCCATGCCCTGGTCGCGCAGCGCGAAGGTGCCCGCGCGCATGTCCTCGAGCACCATTTTCATCGCCTTGGCGGCGTGCATGATGGTTTCGAGGCCGAAGCAGATCGCGTTGAATCCGAGCTGCTCGAATTCCTCGGGCGAAAGGATCGGAGTGCGCCCGCCCACCAGTGGATTGGCGAATTGCGGTACGTCGAAACTGCGCGCGAGGCGTTCGAGTTCCTCGATGCTCTCCGGTGCCTCGACGAAGATCGCCTCCGCGCCGGCGTTGATATAGCGCTCGGCGCGCCGCAGCGCCTCGTCGAAGCCCAGCACGGCGCGCGCGTCGGTGCGCACGCAGATGAGCGTCTCGGCATCAAGCCGCTCCGCCATAGTGGCCCTGATCTTGGCCTCCATGATTTCCGCCGGAACGACTTTCTTGCCGGCCATATGACCACAGCGCTTGGGCCAAGCTTGGTCCTCTAGAAAGACCGCGCTCGCACCCATGCGCTCGTAGCTTTGAACGGTGTGCACGGCGTTCTTGACGTCGCCGTAACCATCGTCGATATCGACTAGAACCGGCACGTCGCAGGCAGCGAGGATGTCGCGTACCGCTGCCGCGATGTCGGCAAAGCCCTTGAGGCCGATGTCGGGCACGCCATATCGCGCACCGGCGACCGGGAAGCCGCCGACGAACATTGTGTCGAATCCGGTCCGCTCGATCAGCAGCGCGCTCAGGGCATCGTAGGCGCCGGGAACGACGAGCAATCGCCGCTCCGCGACGGCTCGCTTGAGCGCCTGGCGGAAACTTCTTCGACGGCTCATGGCGATCTCCTGATGGCCCGGCAGCGCTGGCCTTACCGTCGGCTGCCGGCTTGGTATGATAGGCCGACATGGTGCGCCTGCGCAGCTCATGATTACCACGGCCGGATCGCTCACGGATCGGCTGCTCAAGCCGGTCGTATCTCAGATGAGATGGGCGCTCGGTGAAGTGCCGAGCACCCGCCTCACGCGTCGCGTCGGAAGCCGCTATACTCGATCGTTATGCCGTGACCGCGCCGCCTGGGGAATGGTATGTCGGCGAAATCGCGTTCAATCGGCTAGTCTGCCAATCGGCAGCGACCATCAGAGTGACCGGGACCATGAAGCTCTTCGAGTGCCAGAATTGCGGTCAGCCGCTCTATTTCGAGAATACGAAGTGCGAAAGCTGTGGCCTGCGGCTGGGCTATCTGCCGAAGCAGGAAGTCGTCACTGCATTGGAAGCGGTCGATGGCGTCTGGAGCGCGCTCGCGACGCAGGGGGAGCGCTATCGCCTTTGCGGCAACGCCGAGCACGACGTCTGCAATTGGCTCGTGCCTGCCGAGGATGCCGAAATTTTCTGTGCGGCCTGCCGCCATAACCGCACCATCCCCGATCTCGCAAATCCCGAGAACCTCGCGCATTGGCGCAAGATCGAGTTCGCCAAGCACCGGCTCTTTTATACGCTGCTGCGGCTGCGGCTGCCGCTTGCAACCAGATCGGAAGATCCCAACGGTCTCGCATTCGATTTTTTGTCGAACCCGGTCGGCGGTGCGCAAGGCCAAGCGCCGGTCATGACTGGGCACAGTGGCGGCCTCATCACCCTCAACGTGGCGGAGGCCGACGCCCCCGAACGAGAACGCCAGCGCAAATCGATGGGCGAACCCTACCGCACGCTGCTCGGTCATTTCCGGCACGAGATCGCACATTATTACTGGGATCGTCTGGTTGCGGACTCCCCCGCGATCGAGGAGTTCCGGCAGCTGTTCGGAGACGAGCGCGAGGACTATGGAGCAGCGCTGCAGCGCCACTATGCCGACGGTCCGGCTCCGGATTGGGCGGAGCGCTTCGTCACCGCCTATGCCAGCTCGCATCCGTGGGAGGATTTCGCCGAAACGTGGGCGCACTATTTTCATATGGTCGATACGCTCGAAACCGCGTTCGCGTTCGGGCTGCGGTTACGGCCCAAGGTGGCCAAAGGCGCCGGCCTGGCCGCCGCGATCGACTTTGACCCGTATGCCGCCGAGATGGACCGGATCATCGACGCCTGGCTGCCGCTGACGTTTGCGGTCAATTCCATCAACCGCAGCATGGGCCAGCTGGATCTCTATCCATTCGTGCTGGCCCCGGCGGTGATCTGGAAGCTGACTTTCATCCACGATCAGATTCACGCGGTGAGCGCGGATCGGGCGCGCGATTCAGAGCACAACGCGATACGCGCCATCGTCGCCGGGCTCAAACGCGCAGTCGGCTCGCCGCAATCCACGAACTGAGGCGATATTGACGGGAGAGTCATCGAGATTTTGCGATCTGTTGGGCGGGGGCTCTATCGGCTCACTCATGCAGAAGCAGAAGTGGTTGCGCGGGCGCTTCGCCGGCCCAAAATTTGCATCAAATTGCATAATGTTCAGGTGGCCTTAGCGCAGCAGAGCAACGTATGTCGATCCTCGCCAGCCTCCACCACGTCACACGGTACCGCTACGACCGGCCGGTCAGCCTCGCGCCGCAGGTCATTAGGCTGCGCCCGGCCCCCCATTGTCGCACGCGGATCGAAAGTTACTCGCTCAAGGTGACG
>DATEZE010000248.1:0-2130 GCA_035255845.1 Burkholderiaceae bacterium
AAGTTCGGCATCCAGGTGTCCACGCCGATCTCGAGGTGATGGCGGATTTCCGTGCCTCCGGCAACAGCTGCGAACCGCGTAAGCGATGTCACGTCCATCGTGCCGCCGACGGTGTGGGAGCGCACCTGCTCGATCGGCTGGAGTTCGATCTCGCGCACCATCGTGAATGCATGCGTCAGCAGGCCCCAGCGCGCGACGCCGCGCTGTTCAACGCGAAGGCGCTCGCCGCTGCGTGCGGCGATCCGGCTTTCGTCCAGGTTCGGCACGAAGCGGCTCATCGCGTCGAAGTCGGTGAGCACGCCCCACGCCTCGCGCTGCGAAACCGGAGCGACCAGCACCGCGTCCACCAGCAGCAGGTCGCCGCGCCTCGACACGGCAATCTGCATGTCCATTGCAGCACCAACGCGCGGCGCTACAGCGGCAAGCGCCAGCGCGCCGGCGAGCTTGAAGACGAGACGCCGCTGCATGACCGAAGGGTACGCCGTTCGGACCGAAGCCACGGGGGCGGGGCCTCAGTCGAGAGTCTGGCGATAGCGCTTCATCGCGACCGCGGCCGCAACGGCAATGAAGATAAGAATCGGCACGGTCTGCGGCGCAACGTCCGCCCAACTCGCGCCTTTGAGCATCACGGCGCGCACGATGCGCAGGAAGTGAGTCAGCGGCAGCGCCTCGCCGATCCACTGGGCCCATGTCGGCATGCCGCGGAACGGAAACATGAAACCGGACAGCAGGATGTTCGGCAGGAAGTAGAACATCGTCATCTGCATCGACTGCATCTGGGAGCGCGCGATCGTCGAGAACGCGAAGCCGACGCCGAGCGTTGCGACGATGAACAGCACGATCGCTGCCGACAGGGTCAGGAAGTTGCCGAACATCGGCACGTTGAACAGCAGCCGCGCCGCGGTGAAGACGATCAACACCTGCAGATAGCCGATCAGCACGTAGGGCACGATCTTGCCGATCATCACCTCGGTCGGCCGCACCGGCGTGGCGAGCAGGTTCTCGAGCGTGCCGCGTTCGCGCTCGCGTGTCATTCCCATCGCTGTCATCATCACCAGCGTCATCGTCAGGATCACGCCCATCAGGCCAGGAACCACGTTGTAGTTGGTCAGGCCCTCGGGGTTGTAGCGGCGATGCACGAGGACCTCGAACGGCGCACGGCCCGGCGCGAATTGCGCGGTCGGGCCGCGCAGGTCGTGCTGCAGGGCGATCAGTGGCAGCCGCTGCAATGCGGCCACTGCGGAGCCGGTCGCGGCGGGATCGGTCGCGTCGGCGTAGACCGCCATCGCCGGCGAATCGCCGCGCAACACTCCTCGTGTGAAATCCGAGGGAAAAACCAGAGCGAACTGCACGTCACCGCGCGCGATCAACCGCTCGGCCTCGCTCTCCGAGGCGACCTCGACGATGCGGAAATAGTCGGTGTTCTGTGCCGCCCGCACGATGCTGCGCACCAGAGGCGACTGATCGAGCGCGACCACTGCGGTCGGCAGGTGCTTCGGATCGGCGTTAATCGCGTAGCCGAAAAGGATCAGCTGCATGATCGGCACGCCGATCAGCATCGCGAAGGTCAGCCGGTCGCGCCGCAGCTGCACGAACTCCTTGCGCAGCACGGCGGCCACACGCTCGAGCGAAAGCCCGAACAGGCGCGGCTCAGCGGACCGGGTCGCGGACATCGCGCGTCAAGGCAATGAAGACATCCTCGAGCCCGGTCGGAATCGGCTCAATCCGCACCTGGCTCGCGAGCGCGGGATGATCCTCGGCGAGCCAGCGCGGGAAGTCGGCGCGCTGGGCACTGCTCACATGCAGGCTGGTGCCGAACGGAACCGCCATCCAGCCGCCCTGCTCGACCGCATCGAGCACCGGCGCGAGCGCGCCGCCGACGACCGACCATGTGTGGAGGCCCGCGCGCTTGACGACTTCGGCGGCGGTCCCGGCGGTCAGCACCTTGCCAAAGGAGATGTAGACGAGGCGATGGCAGCGCTCGGCCTCATCCATGTAGTGCGTGCTGACGAGCACCGTGATCCCCTCGGCGGCGAGTGCGTGGATCTCGCGCCAGAAGTCGCGCCGCGCGCGCGGGTCCACGCCCGCGGTCGGCTCGTCGAGCAGTAGCAGCTCGGGCTCGTGCAGCAG
>DATEZE010000249.1:0-6315 GCA_035255845.1 Burkholderiaceae bacterium
CATTGGCCCACGCCGTCGCGAGCAGGATCACCGCGTAAATGGCGCCGAAGGTGAGCGCAGTCGTCAACTGCGCCGGATTCCGATACGCGGTTTCGTCGGTTGGCCGTGCCGCCGCCGCACTGCGCCAGCGCAGCGCGACGCCTGCGAGCGCCGCGAGCAGTGCGGGCAGCACAACGATGCCAGCGAGCAGCATCGATGTCGGCGCGACGATGCCGACGAGCACGAGCACCCGCAGCAGCATCGTCGCGTTCGCGAGCAGGATGACGAGCAGTGCCGCCGGCATCGCTTGCGCGCCGGTGGCTGCGTGTCGCGCATAGACAAGGGTGGTCGCGGTGCTCGAAACGATGCCGCCAAGAACGCCATTGAGCAGCAGACCGTGCTGCTTCAAAGTCAGCCGCCAGGCGATGTATCCCGACAGACTGACAGCCGCGACCAGTACGACCATCAACCAGATCTGGAACGGGTTCAGCACGTCATAGGGACCGAATGAGCGGTCCGGCAACAACGGCAGGATGACCGCGCTCAGCACCGCAAACTGCAGCATCGAGCGGATGTCCTGGCCGGTCAGCCTGTGACTGAAACCCTCGAGCTCCGACTTGAAGTAAAGAAGCGCGGTCATGCCGACGCCGAGCGCGACGGCCGGCGTCCGGTAGCCATAATAGTTCGCTGCACCAAGCAGGAAGACGACGATCGCGGCGACCACCGTCGTGGTGCCTGAGTCGTCACGCACCGAGTCGCGATCACGCAGGTACGCGGCGACGAGAACTCCCGCGATGGATAGCACGCCAGCCGCCAGCGGCCATGCTGAACTGCTCGCAACTGTCAGCAGGGCGGACAGCGTGCCGGCGACGGCGATCAGCGCAAAAGTCCGAACGCCGGCTTTGGCGCTTGGATTGCGTTCGCGCTCAAGCCCCACCAGCAAGCCGACGCCGGCACTCAGCGCAAAGGTCAGGACGAGCGACAGCGCCTCATTCATGGCCCGATTCTGGTCCATCGGCGCGAACGCGCCCCACGCGCGCGAGGGGCCCGGCGCTCAGCTCAGCGGCTCGTCCTGCGCGTGTGCAAGATGGTCGATGTCGCCCCAAGCGAGAATGCGGAGCGCCAGCGGCGGCGTCTGCGCGCTCAAGCGGTTGACGCCGGCGTTCAGCATCTGGTGCTCGCGCGGCGCGTCCCACGGGAGCTGGCGCGCCGTCCGATACACGACATCGAGAACGCCGCCGTGCGTGACGGCCACCACGGTGCCGCCGCGGTGGCGCGTGACGATGTCGTGCAGCGCGGCGAGCACGCGGTCGATCAGCTGTTGGCCGCTCTCGCCGCCGTCGATCGCCCAAGACGGTTCGCGTTCGCGCCAACGGCGAAAGCCGTCAGGGTGGCGGGTCGCAATTTCGTCGAGCGTAAGGCCTTCGAATATGCCGAAACTGCGCTCCCGCAACCGGGTCTCCGCCACGATTGGCACGCCAACGCGCGCCGCCAGCGGCTCGGCCGGGAGCCAGGCACGCGCCAGTTCGCTCGAGTAAATGGCGTCGATCGGTGTTCCGGCGAGGCATTTGGCGAGCCGGGCCGCCTGCTGGATTCCGCTCGGCGACAGCGGAACGTCGAGGTGACCCTGGATGCGGTGCTCAGCATTCCACGCCGTTTCGCCGTGGCGCACCAGCAGCAGCGTGGTGGCCGTCACGCGAGGCGCGGGTTCAACGTGTAGGTGCCAGTGATCGAGGCCTTTGCCAGCACATGACCTTCGATCGCCTTGTGCACGTCGGCAGCCGCGAACTTGCCGTCGACAGCGACGCGATCGACGTCGAGCGCGTAGAGCGTGAATACATAGTGATGCAGGATCGAGTCGTTCCACGGCGGGCACGGCCCGTCGTAGCCGAAGTAGTCGCCGCTCATGTCATGGTCAGCTGCGAACCAGCCGGTGTAGTCGTTGATGCCCTGGCGCGTGCCGTTGATGGCGGCGGGGCCATTTTTGCCACGCGGAGTCACTTCCTTTGAGTAGCTGCCGGCCTCGACGGCTCGTGTCGCTGCGGGGATGTCGACCAGCACCCAGTGGTGGAAGTCGACTCGCGGCAGCGATGCTGGCACCTCGCGATCCTCCTTGAACAGGTCATCGGGCTTGCTCGGCACGTCGGGATCGTGGCAGATCAGCACGAATGCGCGCGCACCGGCCGGAACCTCCGACCAGGCAATGTGCGGATTGCGGTTCGCCGACAGTTTGACGTGATGCGCCGAATCGATGATGCAGAACGCATGCTCGCCGGGAACCGCGCCGTCATCGCTGAAAGAGTCGCTCCAGACCTTCATTTGCTGTCCTCCTTCGCCCGGGTCTGCAGCCAGAACGTCACCGGGCCGTCATTGACCAACTGGACCTGCATCCTTGCGCCGAAACGCCCGGCTTCGACGCGGCCGTGCCGCGCGCGTGCGTGCTCGACGAACCGATGAAACAGTCGCTCGCCGCGTTCGGGCGGCGCGGCAGGGCTGAAGCTCGGCCTCGCGCCGCTGCGGGTGTCTGCCGCGAGTGTGAACTGCGGCACGGCGAGCAGACCACCGTCCACATCGCGAACGCTGAGATTCATCTTGCCGCGGCCGTCCTCGAACACGCGATAGCCGAGGACCTTGCTGACCAGCGCGTCGGCCTGTGCTTCGCTGTCATCGCGTTCGGCACACACCAGGGCTACGAGCCCTGCGCCGATCGCGCCGACGCTGGTGCCGTCAACCGTCACGCGTCCCTGGGTCACCCGCTGGATCAGGGCAATCATCAGGGCATTTTAGTCGGGCGAGCGCGTTCAGCTGAACGCTTGCAGTAATCATCACTTCGCGCTGCAGAAGCAGCGCAGGACGGTCTCGACGTCAGCGAACGGTCACGCGCGCCCACTTGCGCTTGCCGACCTGCACGACGTATCGACCGGCCTCAAGCCGGACGCTTCGGTCACTGATCTTCATGCCGTCGATGCGCACACCGCCCTGCTCGATGTTGCGGACTGCCTCGCTTGTCGAAGGCGACAGGCCGGCCTGCTTCAGGAGTGTCGTGATGGCAAGTCCTTGCGGGCCGTCGGCATCGAGCGTGAATTCCGGCATCTCGTCCGGCACCGCGCCGGCGCTGAATCGCGCGATGAAGTCTCGCTCGGCCGCGTCAGCAGCGCCGGTCGAGTGGAACCGCTTCACGATCTCGCGCGCCAGCAGCAGCTTGATGTCGCGCGGGTTGCGGCCCTCAGCGGCTTCGCGCTTGAACGCCGCGATCTCGTCATTGCTGCGTATCGAGACGAGGTCATACCAGCGCCACATCAGCTCGTCGGAAATCGACATCACTTTCCCGAACATCTCGGACGGCGCCTCGGTGATACCGACGTAGTTATTCTTGCTCTTGGACATCTTTTCGACACCGTCGATACCCTCGAGCAACGGCATCGTCAGCACGCACTGCGGTTCCTGGCCGTAGTGCCGTTGCAGTTCACGCCCGACCAGCAGATTGAATTTCTGATCGGTGCCGCCGAGTTCGATATCGGCCCGCAGCGCGACGGAGTCGTAGCCCTGCATCAGCGGGTACAGCAGCTCGTGCATCGCGATCGGCGTGTTCTCGCGGAAGCGCTTGGCGAAATCGTCGCGCTCGAGCAGTCGCGCCAGCGTGTAGCGTGCCGCCAGCTTGATCATTCCTGCGGCGCCGAGGGGTTCCGACCATTCGGAGTTGTAGCGGATCTCGGTGCGTTCACGGTCCAACACCAGCGCGGCCTGCTCAAAATAGGTTTTGGCGTTGGCCTCGATTTCGTCGCGCGACAGCGGAGGCCGCATCGTGTTGCGCCCCGACGGGTCTCCGATCAGTGCCGTGAAGTCCCCGATCAGGAAGATCACCGTGTGCCCCAAGTCCTGCAGCTGGCGCAGCTTGTTCAGCACCACCGTGTGCCCGAGGTGAATGTCGGGCGCAGTCGGATCCAGGCCCAGCTTGCAGCGCAGTGGCTGGCCACTCGCGTGTGCGCGCGCAAGCTTCTGGGCAAACTCGGACTCGACCAGCAGTTCGTCGCTACCGCGCCGGACCAAAGCAACTGCCTGCTCGATTTCCCGAGTAATCGGGTCGGTCTTTGCGGCCGCTGGATCCATCGCTCTAAGGGCTTTCTTCCATCGATCAATCAGGGACCCGCGGGCTATAATTCAGCCTTCGTAAAAAAGCGCACCCAGGTGCGCTTTTTCCTGACGACAAGCTGCTGATGTCTGCACGGATTCTAACTAACTCATTTTCCAGCCTCGCTGCCGACGTGCGCCTTGGTGTCCGGCTCGTCATGCGGCGTTGGAAACGGATTGACCGGGCGACGCGCAGCCGGATCGAACTCGGCGCCGTGTTCTCCCTGCTGCCGCTTTCGGCAGCGATCGCGGCAGTGGCGGCGGCTCCGTCAGCGCTCGATCTCGACGCGCTGCAGTCGCAGCCGATTGTGCAGGTGATCGAGACGCCATCGATCGCGGAACAGGTTGAACAGATCGGCCGTCGCAGCGAGTCATTCTTGCGCGAGGTTCGGGTCCAGCGCGGTGAATCGGTCAACGCCCTTCTCGCGCGCATGGGCATCGACGACGAGGCGGCAGCACGTTTCCTGCGGACCGAAACGCAGGCGCGGCCGCTGGTGCGTTTGGCGCCGGTAGGGCGCCTGGTTCAGGCGAGCATCGACGGCGATGGCCGGCTAAATTGGCTGCGCGCATACAGCGGAGGCGATGACAGTTCCGCATCGTCCAGCGTCCGTGTTGTCACGCTGGACCGGGACCCGGTCGGTAACGACTTTCGCGTGACTGAATCGCAGGTTGCGCTCGAACGTCATGTCGAGCTGCGCGGAGGCGAAGTTCAGGCTTCATTTTTCGCAGCTGCCGACGCCGCGGAAATTCCGGATTCGGTCGCACAGCAGATCGTCGACGCCCTCGAGAGTGAGATCGATTTCCATCGCAATCTGCAGCGCGGCGACACGTTCCGCGCGATCTACGAAGCACTGTATGCAGGCGGCGAATATATGCGCCCCGGCCGGCTGCTCGCTGTCGAGTTCGTCAACCAGGGCAAGGCCGTCGAGGCCTATTGGTTCAATGACGGCAGCAAAAACGGTGGCTTCTACGCGCCGGGCGGCCGCAACATGAAGCGAGCCTTCCTGAAGTCGCCGCTCGAATTCACGCGGATGAGTTCGGGGTTCAGCAGCAACCGCTCGCATCCACTGTTCGGATACGACGCCGCACATCGCGGGGTCGATTACTCCGCGCCCGGCGGCACCAAGGTGCGCAGCGTTGCGGGCGGCACGATTGAACTCGCCGGCTGGCAGCGCGGCTACGGCAACGTCGTCGAGGTGCGCCACGACTCGCGCAATTCGACGCTGTACGCACACCTGCAGGCTTTCGCGCCTGGGATGGTCAAGGGCGCGCGGATCGGCCAGGGAGATCTGGTTGGATTCGTCGGCGCCACGGGCTGGGCTACCGGTCCGCACTTGCACTTCGAGATCAAAGTTCACGGGACACAGGTCAATCCGTTGACCGCCGAACTTCCCGGTGCCGAGCCGCTTGCGCAATCGCAGCGGCCGGCGCTCGCAGCGGTCGCAGCACCGCTGCGCGAGCAACTCGCGCTGCTCGAGCGTATCCGCCTCGCCTCCAGCGCGCGCTGACGGCCGAATGGCCGCTCCGACACCCGACACGTCCGAGATCTATATCGGGCTGATGTCAGGCACGAGTGTCGACGGTGTCGACGCCGTGCTTGCTGACTTTTCTGGCGCACTGCCGAAGGTCCTCGCGCATGTCTATCGGGCGTTCGATACGGACCTACGGGCCGAACTGCTGCATCTGTGCACGTCCGGCGCCGACGAGATCGACCGCGCCGGCACCGCCTCACTGAAGCTCGCGGCGGCTTATGCCGAATGCGTGCGATCTGCCCTCGGCGCCGCCGGCCTCGCGGCCTCTGAAGTCCGTGCCGTCGGCGCGCATGGTCAGACGGTGCGGCACCGGCCCGACGTCGGCTTCACGGTTCAGTTGAACGCGCCGGCGCATCTGGCGGAAGCAATCGGCATCGACGTCATCGCCGACTTCCGGAGCCGCGACCTAGCTGCGGGCGGCCAGGGTGCCCCACTCGTCGCCGCCTTTCATGCCGCCGTATTCGTAGCGGATGCACCGCGTGCGGTCGTCAACGTCGGCGGCATCAGCAACATCACGTTTCTGCCGGGCAAGACCCAGCCCACGCTCGGGTTCGATTGCGGCCCTGGCAACGTGCTGCTCGACCTGAACGCGGCACGCCACCTCGGTACCGCGATGGACCGCGACGGCAAGTTGGCGCAGCAGGGGCGCACCGACGGGGCGGTGTTGTCGCAA
>DATEZE010000250.1:0-7747 GCA_035255845.1 Burkholderiaceae bacterium
GCGGCATGCGCGTCGTCGATGCCTGCCGGCAGCGGATAACAGTAATCGGCGCGCGCCACCGCGTGCTGTGCATAGCCGCCATCGCGCGTGTATCCGGTGAACTGCGGAGCGTCGCACAGGTTTTCGCGCCGTGAGCGGCAGTAGCGGCACACCTGGCAGGTGGCGCCGAGCCACGGGACGCCGATGCGATCACCAAGGCGGAAGCGCCGGACACCGGCACCGAGCCCGATCACAGTGCCGACGACCTCGTGTCCAGGCACCCGCGGCAGCTGGGGCAACGCGAGGTCACCGTCGACGATGTGCAGGTCCGTGCGGCACACGCCGCAGGCATGAATTCGCAGCAGGACCTCGTCGGTCGCAGGCGTCGGAACTTCGCGCTCGATCGGCTGTAGCGGCGCGCCGGCCTTGGTCAGCGCAAGGGCCAGCGATCGCTCAGCCATGCGCGGCCTGCGGTGTCGTCATGCGTGCGATGGCGGCGATCGGCTCGACGATTGCAAGCCCGGCCGCGCGGGCGCGTCGGGCCAGCTTCAGCAGTGCTTTGTCCCGCGTGATCAGCCAATCGGCGCGCGCGCTGAAAGCGAGGTCGACGAACATCTGGTCGCGCGAGTCGCTGCACGCCCATGGTGCCGGGAACACCCTGGTGACCGGCCGGGTCAGTCGGCCCCAGTGACGCAGGATGTCGCAACGGCGCTCGGGACTCAGGCCGAAGCCTGGCCGCGCCAGCACGTCGCTCAGTTCGTCGATCACGGGTCCGCTGCGCCACGCACCGACCGTGCCCGCCTCCAGCGCCGTCCGAAGCGGTGCAGCGCCCCGGTTCGCAAACACCCAGAAGTCCAGAAGCACGTTGGTGTCGAAGACAGCGTGAAAAAGTGCACTCATTCGCGGTCCAGCGCGTGCAGCATCAGCAACTCGAGCGGCACAACATGCAGCGCATGTTCGTGCGTCGCGATCAGGACCACCGGTGGCGCCGCGCCCGCCTCAGCAGCTTCGAACCAGCGCGCTGCGCACAGGCACCAGCGGTCGCCGGACACGAGCCCCGGAAACATGAACTCGGGGCGCGGTGTGCCGAGGTCGTTACCGTGCTCGCGCGAAAACTCGAGGAACTCTGCCGTCACGCTGGCGCAGATCGTGTGCGAGCCGACATCCTGCGGGCCGGTATGGCAGTAGCCGTCGCGGAAGAACCCAGTGGCGGGATCCTCGCAGCAAGGTGCGAGTGGTCCGCCGAGAACATTGCGCGCCGACGACGGCCGATCAGCATCGCGCATCGGTCAGTCGCGTGCCGCCAGCGCTTCGGGTGCGGCCGTCGCCTCGATCCAAGTGGTGAGTTGATCGAGCACCGCGCTGGTTGCCGTACTCAGTGCAGCGGCCGCGGAGCCCGAGTCGGCGTTCGCGACCGGGGCGGTCGCACTGAAGAGCTTGCGCCCGATCAGCCGGCGGGTCGCACGATCGACCAGCTCTGCGCTGACCTCGACGCGGGCCGTGCCCGGATCGGTCGCGGCATCGTGGAAGAAATCGTTGACCGAAAGATTGAGCTGCAGCGTACCGGCGACGCCCCTCCCGACCAGCGCGACCGACGTAAATGCATTACGCGCGGCGAGCCGATCGACCAGCAGTTGCGCCAACCGGCTCGACGGACGGTCGCTCCACGAAGCGAACTGGTAGGCGGCACGCTGCTGGTTTGCGCGCGAATAGGCGAGGGCGTACGAATCGTCGACCGATGCGCCGGGCTGCGGGGCGATGACCAGATCGCGGCCGATCTGCCGTGCAGCAGGCGCCGGCGTGCCGTTGCGATCGACGATGCGAAACTGCGCCTGCTGCGGCGTGTCCTTGCCGACGTTCAGCGAAATGCAGCCCGTGGCGAGCGCGGCGAAAATCGTGAGTACAAGCAACTGCCGGTGGCGGCGCATCGTCACTCTCCCGGGCCGCGCTGCGTCGCCGACGGGCCGAGCAGGGCCGCGCGCGGATCCTGCAGTCGGTCCATTAGGCGGCTCAGCGTGGCGCCGGTCGCCTGCAGTTCGGCCACCGCGGCGGTCAGTTGGTCGCCGCTCGAACTGACGGTGGACCCGACCGCCTGCGACAGGTAGTTGACCTGCTTTTCGAGCGCGGCAGTTGCGGCCGAGATGTCCTTCAGCGTCCGGTCGGCCTGGTGCAGTACCGGCTGCAAGTCGCGGTCGGTGTTGTTCGCAAACGTGGCGGCGCTGCTGCTCGCGCGGCCGAGGTTGTCCGCGGCCACTTGCACCGACTTCAGCGTGCGGTCGAGCTCGGCCAGGCGCTGGTTGAGGCCGCCGGTCAGGTCGCGCAGGTTGGCGAGCGTCTTCTCGATCGCGGCGCGATTCTCCGGCTTCAGCACCTCGTTCAGGCGTTCCAAAGTCTCGGCCGCGGTCTCGCCGATCTTGTTCAGCCGGTTGGCGATCTCGTCCAGGTTGGACGTTCCTTCCGGGATGACCGGGTAGTTCTCATTCGCCAGGACGATCTCGAGCGGCGGACCGGGCGGATCGCCGGTTTCCAGGTCGATTTTGGCAAGGCCGGTGACGAAGCGGCGGTTGACGACGGCGACCGTGTTGGTGCTGACCGGCGTGCGGCGGTCGACGCGCAGCAGTGCGCGCACGCGATTGATGTTGTCCGGCGTTAGCGCATAGTCCTCGACCCGACCGACCTTGATGCCTCGCATCGACACATCGGCACCGATCTGCAGGCCGTCGAGATTCTGCTTCTCGAAATACACCGTGTAGAAATTGAAGTCGCTGATCCTGCCGCTGCGCTTCAGCCAGATGACGCCGACGACCACCGCCATGAGCAGCGCGATGACGGCCGTGCCCACGTACGTGTATTTGGCGTCGGCTTCCATTTGGCGCGGATTCTAAGAGGGCAGCGACTCGCCGACCATCGTGCGGACCGAGAAATAGCTCTGGATCCACGGATCCTCGACGTCCATCACGTCTTTCGGCGGCCCGTCGGCGAGCACCTTGCCGCGTCCCAGCACGATGATGCGGTCGACCACCGTCAGCAGCGTGTCGAGGTCGTGGGTCACCAGAAAAACGGTGATGCCGAGGTCGTCGACCAACGATCGCACCATCGCGTCGAACCCTCGCGCGGTCGTCGGATCCAGTCCCGAGGTCGGCTCGTCGAGGAAAAGCACTTCGGGCTCGAGCGCCAGGGCGCGCGCGATCGCGGCCCGCTTACGCATTCCACCCGACAGTTCGCTGGGCATCTTCGACGCAGCATCAGGATCGAGCCCGGCCTGGGCCAGCCGTAGGTGGACCAGCGCCTTGAGCATGCCATTGGGCACGCGCGCATGCTCGGTAAGCGGCACCGCGACGTTCTCCGCGACTGTCAGCGACGAGAACAATGCGCCGTCCTGGAACATCATGCCGAAGCGCCGCCGCGTCGCGTTCATCTCCTCTTCGCTTGAATTCCACACATCCGTACCGAGCAGGCGGATGCGGCCGCCGGTGGGACGCTGCAGGCCGATGATCTCGCGCAAGAGGACGGACTTGCCGGTGCCGCTGCCACCAATCAGCGCGACCAGCGTTCCCTTGAAGACGTCGAAACTGACACCGTCGTGCACGACCTGGTTGTCGAAGCGGGTGACGATGTCGGCGACTTCGACGACCCTCGCGGCGGTCGCCATCAGATATCCAGTTCCTGGAACAGCACCGCAAAGGCGGCATCAAGCAGGATCACCGCGACGATGCTCTGCACCACCGTCGAAGTCGTCGCGATACCAAGCGATCGGGTGTCGCGGCGCACCGTCATCCCCATGTGGCAGCCGATCAGCGCGATGAAAAGCGCGAACACTGGTGCCTTCGCGAGCCCGACGTAGACGTGCTTGATTGCGAGGCTATCCTGCAGCCGCGCGAGGAAGGTGGTCGGCGTGATGTCGAGCTGCGGGCCGGCGATCAGCATCGCGCCGAGCAGGCTCATCACGTCGCCGACGAAGACGAGCAGCGGCATCGCCACCATCAGCGCGATGACGCGAGGTAGTACCAGCACATCCATCGGCGACAAGCCCAGCGTGCGGATCGCGTCGGTCTCCTCGTTGAGCCGCATCGATCCGAGCTGCGCGGTGAAGGCTGCGCCCGAACGACCGGCGACGATGACCGCGACGATGATCGGCGCGAACTCGCGTGTCGCCCCGATGCCGACGCCGTCGACGACGAAAATGTTGGCGCCGTACTTTTCCGCCTGCAGCCCCAGCAGGTAGGCGACCACGACCCCGATCAGCAGGGTCACCAGGGCGACGACCGGAATTGCGTTCAGGCAGACCTGCTCGAACTGCGCGGTCAGTTCGCGCGGGCGCACGCGGGTTGGAGTCATCAGCGAACGGAACAGGTTCACCAGCACTTCACCGAGGAAGTTCAGATGCCCGGCGAGCAGGTCGACGATGGACAGCGTCTCGCGGCCGACGTGGGCGAGCAGGTGTTCGCGCGGCCGGCGCACCGGTTCGTTGACTTCGCGTAACCGGCGCCGTACCTGCTCGACGATGCGCGCCTCGTTCGCGGCGAAGCCGTCCAGAGTCAGCTGATTGACATCGGTGCCAGCCGCAGAGACGCGATTAAGCAGGGCCAGCGCCGCGGCGCTGTCGAGTTCGGTGACCTCGCTAGCCTCGATCGAAAGCCGTGGAGGCAAACGCAGCGCGGCGAGCGCGGTTTCGACCTCGGGCAGCGTGCTGAGGCGCCAGGAGCCGCCGAGCACGAGTACATCGCGGTCCTGCGCGCGCCGCAGCTGCGCAGAAGGGGCGATGGACGCATGCGCAGGGTCGGCGGGCATCCGTGAGGCGGCTGTTCGGAGACGAGGGCTCGATCCGGAACCCGAGGGCGGGCTCGATTCGTGCGCGGCAGGCTAACACAGGCTTCGCGTCGCTGACGCGCGCGCCAGCCAGTTCTCTCAGGACGGAACGCAGGCGTGAAGGAGCATCAGCGCCAGCAGCGCAAGTAGTGCGAGCGGCAATACGCTCGACGAGCTACCTGCTTCGGCGCGTGTCTCGATCGGCGGGGCATCGAAGGGCGCCTGGGGTTCTTGGGGTTCCATGGCAGCGAGTTTAGTCGGCCTGTCGCGAGAATCCGCGCGCTCGGCACGCGGCCCGTTTCTCGCGATGCAGCCGCGGCGGTGCGGCCGGCCAAAGGGCCGGCCACGCCGGGAAGCTGGCCGGCCAGATCCAGCATCACTTCGATGTCAGCGCGCGGCTCTCGAACCGCGCGCCGCGCTGCTCAGGCCGCCAGCAGCTGCCGCAGCACATACGGCAGGATGCCGCCGTGTCTGTAGTACTCGACTTCGATCGGCGTGTCGATTCGGAGCTTGAGCGGGATCTGCTTTTCGCCGTCCTTGCCGAAAACGATCAGGGTTACCGGCATCTGGGGACGCAGCTCCTCCTCGAACTCGACATCGAACATCTCGTCGCCGCGGATGCCAAAGGTCTCGACGCCTTCGCCCGGCATGAACTGCAGCGGCAACACGCCCATACCGACGAGATTGCTGCGATGGATGCGCTCGAAGCTCTTCGCGATCACCGCCTTGACGCCGAGCAGCTGCGTGCCCTTCGCCGCCCAGTCGCGCGACGATCCGGTGCCGTATTCCTCGCCGCCGAACACGACCGTCGGCACGCCGTCCTTGACGTAGCGCATCGCGGCGTCGTAGATCGACATCTGCTCGCCATCGGGCTGGTGCGTCGTGACGCCACCCTCGACGCGTGACCCGTCGGCCTTCTGCGGGATCATCAGGTTCTTGATGCGCACGTTGGCGAAGGTGCCGCGCATCATCACCTCGTGGTTGCCCCGGCGCGCGCCATACGAGTTGAAGTCCGGCTTCATCACTTTGTTGTCGATCAGCCACTTGCCGGCCGGCGAAGTGTCCTTGATCGAACCGGCCGGCGAAATATGGTCGGTCGTGATCGAGTCGCCGAAGACGCCGAGCGCGCGCGCGCCGTCGACGCCGATCTCGGTGTGCTTGGGCTTCAGAGTGAAACCGTCAAAAAATGGCGGCTTGGCGATGTAGGTCGACTTCGGCCACGTATACACCTGGCCCGAGACGCTGCCGACCTTCTTCCAGAGCTCGCCCGGGTCCGACTTGACCTTGCTGTAGTTACTTTCGTACGCCACGGGGTCGAGCGCAGTCTTCAGCAGCGCGTGCACTTCGTCGGACGACGGCCAGATGTCGCCGATCCACACATCGCGGCCGTCTTTGCCCTTGCCCAGCGGCTCGGTCATCAGGTCCTTCAACATGGTGCCCGCGATCGCATAGGCGACCACCAGCGGCGGCGAAGCCAGGAAGTTGGCCTTGAGGTTCGGATGGATCCGCGCCTCAAAGTTGCGGTTGCCCGACAGTACTGCCGCGCAGACCAGGTCGTTCTTCGTGATGACTTCGTTGATCTCCGGCGCCAGGTCGCCGGCGTTGCCGATGCAGGTCGTGCAGCCGTAGGCGGCCACCGCGAAGCCGAGTTGCTCGAGATAGGGCAGCAGTCCGGTCTTCGTCAGGTAGTCGGTGACGATGCGCGAGCCCGGTGCCAGCGAGGTCTTGATGTGCTTCTGCACCGTCAGGCCGCGCTCGACCGCCTTCTTTGCGAGCAGGCCGGCCGCGAGCAGCACGCTGGGGTTCGAGGTGTTGGTGCACGATGTGATTGCCGCGATGAGCACGTCGCCGTCCGCGATCGAGGTCTCATGCACTTCGTCTGCGCGCGCCGGCTTCACCATCGGGCGGTTGGCCGTCATCTCTTCCACGTCGCGCGGGGCGCCGATCGGCCCGTTCGTGTTTGTGCTCGCGGTGTGGCCCTTCCCATCCGGCAGTGGGAAGCGCTGCTTCAGTCGCGCCGCCGGCTGGTTGAAGCCATTGTCGGAAACCGGCTTGGAGAACAGCGCGGCGAACTGCTTCTTCACGTTTCCGATCTCGATGCGATCCTGCGGCCGCTTCGGACCAGCGAGCGACGGCGCGACGGTCGCGAGGTCGAGCGTCACCACCTGCGAGTAATCGATGCTGCCGGCCTTCGGAACGCCGAACAGCCCCTGCGCCCGGAAATAAGCCTCGAACGCCGCAATCTCATCCGGCGTCCGGCCGGTACCCTCGAAGTAGGCGATCGTCTTCTCGTCGACGGGGAAAAATCCCAGCGTCGCGCCGTACTCCGGCGCCATGTTGCCGATCGTCGCGCGGTCGGGCAGCGCCAGGCTCGCAGTGCCCTCGCCAAAAAACTCGACGAACTTGCCGACGACTTTGGCCTTGCGCAGCAACTCGGTGATCGTCAGCACGAGGTCGGTCGCCGTGACGCCTTCGCGCACCTTGCCTTTAAGGTGCACGCCGACCACGTCCGGGGTCAGGAAGTACACCGGCTGGCCCAGCATGCCGGCCTCGGCTTCGATGCCACCGACACCCCATCCAACGACGCCGATCCCGTTGATCATCGTCGTGTGGCTGTCGGTGCCGACCAGCGTGTCGGGGTAGTAGATGCCGTCCTTCCGGTGCACGCCGCGCGCCAGGTACTCGAGGTTGACCTGGTGCACGATGCCGAAGCCCGGCGGCACGACGCCGAAGGTGTCGAATGCCTGCATGCCCCATTTCATGAACTCGTAGCGCTCGCGGTTGCGCTGGAACTCGAGTTTCATGTTCAGGTCGAGCGAATCCTTGCCGCCGTAGTGATCGATCATCACCGAGTGGTCGACCACCAGGTCGACCGGTACCAGCGGCTCGATGGTCTTGGGCGACTTGCCGAGCGACTGCGCGACGCTGCGCATGGCGGCCAGGTCGGCCAGCAGCGGCA
>DATEZE010000251.1:0-6946 GCA_035255845.1 Burkholderiaceae bacterium
GTTCCTGGATGTCATATTCGCCGGCAATCGCCCGCAGGTTGGCAACCTCGGCGTTTTCGGCCAGCGTCATCGTGATCCGGTCGATATAGGGAAGCTGGTTCCCGGCAGTGTCGACCGCCCAGAAGTAGGGATTCCTTTCCATTGACCATGTCGGCGTGTTGATTGGCGACACGGTCCGCCAGGGGGTCATCACCGGCAGATCGGGATTGAGCGCCCAGCTGTAGCGGTTCCGCAGCAGCGAGACCCAGTTGTCGAAGCCCAATTCCTTGGCCTTCTTGTTCGCCGCGTCCTCGGACGAGTACTTCGGCAGGAACTGCTTCAGGTAGTGCGCGGGCGCATACGCGCCGCCCCAGTTCTGGAATGCGCCGCGCGTGGCGAGCCCGGCGCCGATGCCCGTGCTTCCCGCGAGCTGATAGACGAAGAAAGCATACGGCTCGGGGAATTCGAAGGCGACGGTGTAGTCGTCGACCTTCCTCATCTTCCCGTCCTTGCCGTTAATCTGGAACTCGAAGAACGGTGTGGGGACGATGTTCTTGTTGAGATAGATGTCCTCGTACCAGAACATGAAGTCGTCCGCGGTCAGGGGCTTGCCGTCGGACCACTTGGCGCCCTTGCGGAGGTAGATCGTCGTCGTCTTGCCGTCGTCGCTCACCTTCCAATCGCGCGCGAGGCTGGGGACGATCTTCGTGCCTGTGTAGTCGAAGGTCAGGATCTTGTCGATCGAGTTGATGCGGTTGCCGTTTTCATGGTCGGCTGGCCCGGTGAAGGCCCTGCGCCAGTTGCCGCCGTACTTGCCAATTTCCTGGAGTGGCTTCACGACAAAAAGCTGCGACTGCTCGGGCAGGCGCTTGTCGACCGGCGGCAGCTTTCCGGCTTTCACCTGTGCGTCGAGGGTTGGCGCTTCCTTGAATGTCTTGGGAAAGGCTTTGGTGTCAAGGATGATCTCCGGACCTTCTAGCTTCCCGATCAGCGACGAGCCGATCTTCGCCGGCGCGGTTTGCGCAAGCGCCTCCCCCGCAGTCATCGCGAGCGTGCCGACGAGGCCGACACCCGCCAGCACCAGCATCGGGCGCATTGATCTCATACGAGTCTCCTCTTGTTTTGTTAGTTCTCAGGCAATTCTCGGGTGTTGCCTACATGACTGCATTGGCGAGCGTTAGCTGGGCACTGCTGTGTGGCCAGGCGGAGCGCTCGGACTGCCACATGGCGCGAGACCTTAGCGCCCAACATCTGGGTGTGCAATGGCTGCTTGCGGCTGCGGCCCTCGTCATTGACCGAAACCATTGACGGCGGGCGCCCGGCTGCAATACTGGCGCGGTCGTGTCCTCCGGCGTTCCCGTGCCCTCGGTTCGTGCAGTGCTGCGCCAGTTGCGGCTGAGTCGCGCTAGATTCGACGCGCGTGCTGCAGCCGCGTGTCGGCAAGCGCTCGACCGCATCAGCGGCACCCGCCTGCGTAGGGTCAGGCAACTGCTCGACTATCACGACGACCTGCTTTTTCTCTGTGCATTTCCGCATTCGCTCGAATCGCGGCGGGCCGCAATCGAGCAACTGGATACCTTCGCGCTGCGCTGGCGTGGCCTACGCGAGATCCAGCGGCGCGCCGCGGGCAGTGGCATCGCCGGCACGGTGTCGCGTCCGCCGCTCGCCTGGCCGGTTGCACGGGCATGGATACCTCAGGAGGACATCGACATCGATTGGGACGATCTGACCGACGCCTCTGCGTTCGACGCGCTGGTCGGAGAGTTGCTAGGCGCCGTGGAACGCGAGTCGTACGAGAGCGGCGACTACACCACGCGGGCGTGGATCGCGCTGGCCGGCCGGCCCGGCGAGTGCGCGGCCGCCTGGCTGGTGCGCGAGGCCTCGACGCCGACTCCGCCCCGTTTTTCTGCAACATGGGATGCGGCGCCGGTGCCGCTGCGCTGGGCGCTCGGGGACTCGCCGCGGTCGGCGACGCATGCGCGACTCAGGCTCACCCCGGTGCTGCGCCGAAGCTTTCGCCGCCTCGAGCAGCCACTCGCTGCGCATGTCGCTGTTCCGCTCGATGGCGTGCGTCTGCTGACGCCCGCGCGAGCTGCGCCGATCATCGAACTGGCACGCTCGGCACTGGCCGTGCGTGGACGCGAAGTGCACGCAATGAGCTATCCGAACCGTGCCGAGGTGTACCTCGTCGACGTCGGTGAAGGCGTGCGGCTGGCTCTGATCGGAGTCGCGCCCGAGCAGCGTCTGTTGCTCGAAGCGAACTACGGGTATCTGCTAATGAGCAACGGCGTTCCGATCGGTTACGGCGGCGTGTCGCCACTTTATCGGCAGGCGAACACCGGCATCAATATCTTCGACGCATTCCGCGGCAGCGAAGCGACGTTCCTCTGGGCCCAGACGCTGCGTGCCTTCCGCACGCTCTTCGGTGTTCGCCGCTTCGTGATCAATGGCTACCAGTTCGGCGCGGGCAACAGCGAGGCGATCTCCAGCGGTGCGTACTGGTTCTACTACCGCCTCGGTTTCCGGCCCGGACTCGCCGAGGACGCCGACCTCGCGGAGCACGAAGCGGCGCGCCTGCGGCGTCGCCCGGCCGAGCGTACGTCTGCCGCGGTGCTGCGGCGGCTGGCGCGCGGTGATCTGCATCTTGACCTCGCGGACTTCGACGCAAGCGACTATTTCGAGGAACCGCTGCTCAATCGCATCGGTGCGGCAGTTGCGCGCCGCATCGCTACAGGCGCGGCACCGTCGCATCGTGACGGCGAGGCGGCGCTGGTAAATGACACGGTGCGCGCGCTGGGTATCGGTCGTGTGCCAGCGATGACACGCCGCGCACTGGCGCGGCTCGCGCCCGTGGCGGCGCTGCTCGACCTCGAGCGCTGGAGCGGGGCGGAGCGACGTTTGCTCGGCGCGTGGCTGCAGCTGAAGGGCGATGCGCAGGAGCGCGACTTCGCGCTCGGCGCGACGAAGCAGTCGCGATTCTTCCGTGAATTGCAGGCCGTGATCCGCGCCGAGGGGCAGTGATACCGGCGACCGTGTTCTGCGCACGTATCATCGCCATCCCATGAACGCAACACTGTGGGTCGCGCTCGCTGTCGCGGGCCTTGCACTCGTCGTCGTCACCATCGCCACGCTGCGCTCGCGCCAGCTATCGGCCACTGCATTGATCCGCCTCGATGAACTCGCTCGCTCGAACGAGCGGCTGGAGCGCGAGCTGCGTGGCGCTGTCGAGTCTGCGGCCGCGGCGTCGCGCCTCGAAACCGGCGCGCGCCTCAGCGACCTGCACGGCGGCCTGACGCAGCAGATGACCGGCATGGCTGGCATGCAGGGCCAGCAGCTGCTCGGCTTTGGCGAACAGGTGTCAAAGGTAAGCGAGGCGGCCAATACCGCTGCCCGCGCCAACCGCGAAGAGAGCGCGCAGCAGCTGAAGGACTTTGCGACGCTGATGCAGCAGCAGCTCGCGGAGCTCAACCGCAGCATCCACGGCAACCTCGCCGAGGTGCGCGGCACGCTGCAGACGCAGCTGTCCACGCTGCAACAGGGCAACGAGACCAAGCTCGACCAGATGCGGGCGACGGTCGAGGAGAAATTGCAAAGCACGCTGGAGGCGCGACTCGGTGAATCGTTCCGGCTGGTGTCGGAGCGGCTGGAGCAGGTGCACCGCGGACTTGGCGAGATGCAGACGCTGGCCGCAGGGGTCGGCGACCTGAAACGCGTGCTGACTAACGTGAAGTCGCGGGGTGGATTCGGCGAAGTGCAACTCGGTGCCCTGCTGGAGCAGATGCTGACGGCGGAGCAGTACCAGACCAACGTGGCGACGCGGCCGGGCTCGAAGGAGCGCGTCGAGTTTGCGATCCGCCTACCGGGACGTGAGCAGACCTGCTGGCTGCCGATCGACGCAAAGTTCCCGATCGAGGATTACGACCGCCTGCACCAGGCGCAGGAGCGCGGCGATCTGGCCGCAGCTGAAGAGGCCGCGCGCGCGCTCGAAAGCCGGATCAAGTTGGAGGCGCGGCGCATCCGCGACAAGTACATCGAGGTGCCGCACACAACGGATTTCGCGTTGCTCTTCCTGCCGGCCGAAGGGCTGTATGCCGAAGTGCTGCGCCGACCGGGTCTGGTCGACACGCTGCAACGCGAGCAGCGCGTCGTGGTCACTGGGCCGACAACCCTTGCGGCGATCCTGAACAGCCTTCAGATGGGCTTCCGCACGATGGCGCTGGAGAAGCGATCGGCCGAGGTTTGGCAGGTGCTCGGCGCCGTCAAGACCGAGTTCGGCAAGTTTGGAGAGGTTTTGGCGAGGGTGAAGGAGCAGCTGCAGGCGGCATCGAACACGATCGAAAGGGCCGAGACCCGCACCCGTCAGATGGATCGTGCACTGAAATCGGTCGAGGCGCTGCCTGCCGACGAGTCGCAGCAGCTGATCCCGCTCGAGCGCGGCGACGAGAACTGACGGCGGCGGCGACATCTTCGTCGATAGGAAAGAGGCAGCTCATGGCCATCCGCGTCGTCAGGCTCGGCACGCCGCGTGCAAGCGGCGAGGGCACTCGCATCGGCACCGTGCGGCGTCCGCCCCGCGGGGTGCCGAAGGAACGGTTTGCTTCAGGCAACTGGTATGACGTCTGGTTTCCGAACCTCGCCCCCAGCGTCGAAACGATGAAGCTGGGCCAGGCCGTCGAGTCGCCGGCCGATTGGGCAAAGTTCGTACGACGCTATCGCGCCGAAATGGCCCAACCGGACGCGGCTCACGCGATAGCGTTGCTGGCAACGCTCTCGCATCAGGCCGACTTCTCGGTCGGCTGCTACTGCGAGAACGAAGCGCGCTGCCACCGCTCGCTGCTGCGCGAACTGCTCAAAGCACAAGGCGCGCGGCTGAAGGACGGCTAGCGCGCTGCGGCGCACGGCGCCGCAAGTTGACATGAGGAGGGGGACGCCACCTGAAGCCACCCTCCTGGGGTGGGGACAGCGCCGACCCGTGCTGCCAAAGTCCCACTGTGCCCCGCCCGCTGGGCAGTGTATTCACTGCACGAAGGCGAGCGCCATAACGTGGGGGGAGACATCATGAGTTCGATGGGCTTTGATCCGAAGTACCTGAAGGGCGGCGACACGCCTTGGGTGCCATTCACGCCTTACAACGAGAAGGTCACTATCAAGCTTCTGCATGTTGACCAGTCTCGCGGCGAAATGGCGCTGCTGCTGCGAGTGCCGGCCGGGACTAATCTCGGCGTGCACAACCACCGCGGCCGCGTCGTCCTTTACACGATCAAGGGTGGCTGGCGCTACATGGAGCACGACTGGATCACGCGCGAAGGCGACTTCGTGTACGAGACCGCCGGCTCCCGTCACAGCTTCCAGGGCGAAGCCGGAGCGGATGCCGAGATGTTCGTCCTCCTTGACGGCTCGCTCGAATTTCTCGACGAGGCCGGCAACGTCGCCTCGATCGAGGACTGGCGTTCGATGCTGGAGCGCCTGGGCGCGCACTGCAAAGCCCACGGCCTCGCGGTGCCGGAACTCTCGGAATTTCCTAGAACGCACGGCTGACCGGCGCGAAAGCAATGACGCTCTGCGACCAGCCACCATTGTCACTGCGTGGCGCTGGTGCGCACTCAGCGCACTGGTGGTCAGCGGCGTTGGCCGTCTCATTCCCCGGCGCAAGACGGCGCACGTCAAATCAAAGCCGTTCTGGTGTGCGAACGGCCTCAGCAGCGGCAACCTGCAAGCCAAGGGTCCACTGATCTGGGCGTACGACAACTCGTCGGGGTGACCACGTCCGGCCTGGCCGCGGCGCTTAGCGCTGGTGACACGTGGACGTTCCGGCCCGACCGCGGATCGAAACGCGCTATGTTGCAGGGGGTGAGGGCGTGGCCCCCACCGCCATGGGGGGGGTCCAGCCCCTTGTTTTTCTCCATATTTCGGTCTGATCCGAAACCGGTCATGCGACCAAAAATAAGGGGGCTTTACATGAAGACCGACCAGACCGCGGGCCAGCGCCGCGGCCTCCGACTGACGGCAGTCTGTGCCGCCATGACCGCGGCGTTTGCGCTGCCGGGCACGGCTACCGCGTTCGAGATCAACACCGGCAACGAAGACATCCAGATGCGTTGGGACAACACGGTCCGGCTGAACATCGTCGACCGGGTCGAAGGGCAGGACCCCGCAATTCTGAAGAACCCGAATGCCGACGACGGTGACCGCAACTTCGACCAGGGCCGCGTGTTCACGCGGATCGACTGGCTCACCGAGTTCGACGTTATCTGGAAACGCCAGTACGGGTTTCGTGTCAGCGCCGCCGGCTGGTGGGATCCGGCCTATGACCGCCTGAACAACAGCTCGACCCAGACCGAGAACCACCTCGTCTATGGCCGTCCGGCGCTGGGCCTGCCCGCCTACACGGACCGTTATGCGCAGGGCCCGTCGGGCGAATTCCTCGACGTGTTCGGCTTCGGGCAGTTCGACATCGGTAAAATTCCGGTCAACGTCAAGCTCGGCCAGACGACGGTGTTCTGGGGCGAGAGCCTGCTGCTCAACGGCGCAATTCACAGCGTCGCCTATTCGCAGAACCCGCTCGATATTTGGAAGGGCGTGGCGACACCGGGCACGGAAGCCAAGGAACTGTTCCGTCCGCGCGTCATGCTGAATGTCCAGGCTCAGGTCGCCCAGGACGTGTCGGTGATGGCCCAGTACTTCTTCAACTGGCAGCGCTTTAGCAACCAGGCGTTCCGCTATCCGGAGTCTGGCTCGTATCTGTCGATCGGCGACAACTTGCTATGGGGTGGAGAGTCGCAGATATTCAATGCCACCGGCACGCAGCGGCTTTGGCGCGGCACCGACATCACGCCGGACGAAAACACCGGCAACTATGGTCTGGCGGCGAAGTGGAGCCCGCAGTGGCTCGACGGCACGCTCGGCGGCTACTACCGCCGCACCTACGACATGCAGCCGCAAGCGATGGCGACGCCGGCGGTGGCGG
>DATEZE010000252.1:0-12088 GCA_035255845.1 Burkholderiaceae bacterium
TACGCAGGCGGCGAAGATCAGTGGGAGTATTGCGCGCATCGGTCCAGAGGATAGTGGTGGCGGATCAGGGACTCGAACCCCGGACACAAGGATTATGATTCCTCTGCTCTAACCAGCTGAGCTAATCCGCCGAGGGCGCGAATTATCTGCGCTTCGCGCTGTCGGGGTCAAATAGCACGCGGTCAAGTCGCTCGACCTCAAAATCGCTCGCCGCAAGTTCGGTACGCAGTCCACAGCGCGTGCAGGTGGTGCACGGGCCCGTGTCCGCCCCCCACGGCAAGCTCTCCGGCGTGCTCGAGCGCACTCGTCAGATAGGCCTTCGCGTGCCGCGCGGCTGTCGGCATGTCGGAGCTCTGCGGAATCAGCGTCGCCAGAGCGGACGACAAGGTGCAGCCCGTGCCGTGCGTGTTCTTCGTCTCAATCCTCGCGCCGCTCATTTCGATCATGCGGTCGCCGTCGTGCAGCAGGTCAGTCACCTGCGACCCCGGCAGGTGGCCGCCCTTTAACAGCACCCAGCGCTCGCCGTCGCCGCCCATCAACTCGCGCAGGCGCTCCGCGGCGCGGTACATCTCCTTGACGGTCTCCGGCGCACGCGCGTCGAGCAGTATTCCGGCTTCAGGGAGATTCGGTGTGATGACCGACGCATGGGGCAGCAACGCTTCGCGCAGCGCACCGACAGCTCCGCGATCGAGCAGTGCATCGCCACTCTTCGCCACCATCACAGGATCCAGCACGACATGATTCGGCCTCCAGTGCGCCAGGCGCTCGGCCAGCGTTTCGATGACCGGCGCCTGCCCTAGCATGCCAATCTTGACGGCGTCGATGCGCACGTCGGCCCACAGCGTATCGACTTGCGCGGCCACGAATCCCGGAGTCACCGGCATGACTGCGGCGACGGTCCGGGTGTTCTGCGCAGTGAGCGCTGTGACGACCGTGCAGGCGTACCCGCCAAGAGCGCTGATCGTCTTGACATCGGCAACGATGCCAGCCCCTCCAGACGGGTCGACGCCCGCGATGGCTGCGATGTTGGGAATGCTTGTACTCAACTCGTGTTCCAAAGACGCCGATTTGACACTCCAGCGCTCTGCCTCCTACATTACTGACCAGTCAGTCATTTAAAAATAGCGCGAGATCAATGACTTGCGCCTATACGTGACCACCTCCAACAGCACCGTTGCGCGACCGCGCTGGGAGCGACGCAAGGACGCCCGCCCCTCCGAGCTCATTGCCGCAGCTTTGCATCTCTTCATCGAGAAAGGGTACGCCGGTACACGACTCGAGGATGTCGCCAGCCGCGCAGGCGTCTCAAAAGGCACGCTGTACCTGTATTTCGAGAACAAGGAAGAACTCTTCAAGGCCGTGGTGCACGACAACGTCGTCGCTCGCATCAACAAGTCCGCCGAAGAGCTGCTGTGCTTCGGCGGATCCAGTGCCGAGCTGCTGAGTTCGCTGATCACCCGCTGGTGGCGCGACTACGGCAGCAGCGAGGCCGGCGGCCTCGGCAAGCTCATCGTGGCGGAAAGCGGCAACCTTCCGGAAATCGCGCGGTTCTTCCTTGATGAGGTCATCGAGCCCTGGCATGCGCTGCTTGCCGGCACACTGGCCCGTGGAATTGAGCGCGGCGAGTTCCGCGAGGTGAATGTCCCGATGTTCGCGCGTGTGATCACGGCGCCGCTGGTGATGCTTTCGCTGTGGACGCGTTCGTTCGGGCCGCGCAGCGGGCAGCCGGCCGATGCTGACGCCTACATAGCGACGCATGTCGACATGGTGCTGGTGGCGCTGCGGCGCACTTGATCTGCAGTGGTTGCGACAGACCGCAAGAATCGAGGAGCGAACTGCACCGGGACGTACAAGTTGCGCTGATAGACTTTCGCGCGGTTGTGCCGAGGCGATCAACCTGGCCTGACAGGAAACGCAATGCACATGATGGACTTCGAGCAAGCACGCTTCAACATGATCGAGCAGCAGGTGCGGCCATGGGACGTGCTCGACCAGAGCGTCCTCGACCTGCTGTTCGTCGTCAAGCGCGAGGACTTCGTGCCGCCCGAGTACCGAGCCCTCGCGTTCTCGGATATGGAAATCCCGCTGCGCATCGGCGGCGTCGACACTGGCGACTCCATGTGGTCGCCGAAACTCGAAGCCCGCATCCTGCAGGAGATCGCGATCAAGCGACACGATCTGGTCCTCGAGATCGGGAGCGGCTCCGGCTACATGGCCGCACTGCTCGCGCACAAGGCGCGCCAAGTCGTTTCTGTCGAAATCGACCCGCGGCTGCAGGTTTTTGGCGCGGCCAACCTGGCGCGCGCCGGCGTCCACAACGTCAGGCTCGAGTCGGGCGATGCCAGCCGCGGCTGGCCCGCGCGGGCGCCCTACGACGTTATCGTCGTGACCGGGTCGCTGCCCGTGCTGCCGGATATCCTGCGACGCCAGCTCAAGGTCGGGGGCCGGCTTGCAGTTGTGATTGGCAGCGATCCGATCATGTCAGCGGAACTCATCACCCGTGTTTCTGACACCGGCTTTGACGCCGTCACCCTGTTCGAGACCCGGTTGAAGCCGCTGCACAACGCCGAGCGGCCGTCGAGCTTCCGGTTTTGATGAAGTCGGTCTCCGCCTCCGAGTTGTCCGCTTGGCTCGCCGACAAAGACCGCCCGCCGCCCGTGCTGCTCGATGTGCGCGAGCCCTGGGAGACGCAGATCTGCCGTATCGAAGGCAGCGAACTTGTGCCGATGCAAGCGCTGCCAGGACGATTGAGTGAGCTCGATCCTGACCGGCCGGTCGTATGCATCTGCCACCTCGGTGGCCGGAGCATGCAAGTCGCGTTGTTCCTTACGCGCCAGGGTTTCAAGGATGCCTACAACCTGACCGGCGGCGTCGATGCCTGGGCACGCCAGGTCGACACCTCAATGCCGACCTACTGAAGCGGAGACCCCGATGTCGAATTCTTCCCGCCCGTTTGCCCTGCGGCCGATCGCTGCAGCACTGGCGAGCGTCACGGCACTGGCGCTGGCCACAAGCCGGCCCGTTGGCGCGCAGGCGCCGAGTCCAACTCCGGACACCCAGCAGCTGATCGAAGCCGCGCGGCGCGCGCCGAAAAATGATCTGCTGCAGATCTACCGGGAAGCGGTCGCGAATGACGCGGCCTACGCGTCCGCGCGCTACCAGCAGCAGGCCGCGCAGGAGCGCATTCCACAGGCGCGCTCGAGCCTGCTTCCCAACCTTGGCCTGAGCGCGAACGCGAACAAGTACCGGCCCGATGGGACGAATGAGGTCAACATCGTCGATGTCCAGGGCAACATCATTGGCACCCGTACTGTCGACATCAACAATCCGTACACCAGCTTCGGAGGCGGCATCAACCTGACGGTCCCCGTCTACCGGCCACAGAACTGGGAAGCGCTCGAGCAGGCCAAGGTGTCGGTGATGGCGGCCGACCTCTCGCTGCAGCTGTCCACGCAGGACCTCGCTCTGAGCGTCGCCACCGCGTACTTCAACGTGCTCGGCGCGCGCGACCAGCTGATCGCGCTCGCGGCCGCCAAGAAGGCGACGCTGGAACAGTTGCAGCAGGCCAAGCGCGAATTCGAGGTCGGCACCAAGACGATCATCGACACCAACGAAGCCCAGGCGCGCTACGACCAGATCGTCGCTCAGGAGCAGGTCGCACTGGGGACGCTGCTGGTCCGCCGCAGCGAACTGCAGACGATCATCGGGCGCGATCTCGGCACCCTGGCGCCGCTGCGCGACCGGCCCAACTTGACGCCGCCGAAGCCGACCGAGCTGAAGGAATGGGTGCGCGCCGCGGAGGACACGAGCTACACGGTGCAGATCGCGCGCGCCAACTACGAGATCGCCGTGCGCGAAGTGCAGAGGCAGAAGGACGCCTGGAAGCCGACGGTGGACGTCGTCGGGGGCTACACCGCAAGCCGTGCGACTGGAAACACGTTCAATGGACTGGACACAAACTTGTACCAGGGATCGATCGGCGTGCAGCTCAACGTGCCGATCTACCAGGGCGGGCTGGTGCAGAGCCGCGTGCGCGAGGCGCTGTCGCAGCAGGACCGCTTCAACGCCGAGCTCGAGTTGGCCCGCCGCACTTCCGCCAACGCGGCGCGCGACGCGTATACCGGAGTCAACTACGGCCTCGCCCAGGTGCGCGCCTTGGAATCGGCTGAAGTCTCGGCACGCACTCAGCTCGAATCGACGCAACTCGGTTACCAGGTCGGCGTCCGCATCCTGCTCGACGTGCTGAATGCCACCACCCAACTAGTGCAGACTCAACGCGACTTGAAGCGCGCCCGCTACGACTTCCTGCTGGCGGCGCTGCGGCTCAAGGCGTCGTCCGGATCACTGACGGACGAGGACGTCGCCGGCGTCAATGGGTTGCTCGACCCCGCGGTACCGCTCACCGTGCCCGATGTCACGCCGGAACCAACGTCACAGATGGAACCGCCAGCCCGCAAGGCCGCGACCGGCAGCAACGCGTCGCCAGCAGCCGCAAGCAAGACGAGCACTGGTGCTCCGGCGGTCAAGGCCAAGTCGTCGCCATCAAAGCGCCCCAGCTAGCCGCCTGAGCGGCGGCTACTCGTCTCGATCAGTGGTGCAATGCGCGCAACCGCTCGCGCGGTAGCCCCACTGTGATGCCGGGCAAATCGCAGCCCGGCATCGGCCATGCGCTCGCGCCGCGCAGTGTCGGTGACGATGCCCTGCATCGCGGCCACGACCGCGTCGGCATCGGCAACGCGGACTGCGGCTCCGGCTGCGATCGCGTCCGCCGTGGCTTGCGTGAAGTTGAAGGTATGCGGACCGACGACGACCGGCACCGCGACCGCGCACGCCTCGATGAGATTCTGGCCGCCCAGAGGCAGCAGGCTGCCGCCGACATAAGCCACGTCGCTGGCTGCGTAATACAGCGCCATCTCTCCCATCGAATCGCCAAGGATCACCGGTGCGTCAGGCGGAAGTGCGGCGTCGCCCGCGCCATACGACGATCGACGAGCGACAGTTCCGAAGCGCGCTTCGAGCAGGCGCGCGACCTCGTCGAACCGTTGCGGATGACGCGGAACAAAGATCAGAGTCATGCCGACGTTGCGGATGTCATGTCGGCGCAGCGCATCCAGCAGCAGTTCTTCCTCCCCCTCGCGCGTGCTGGCAAACAGCAGCACGGCCCGCGCGGCCGCCGCACGCCGGAAGGCCCGTCCGCGCTCCACCAGGGCCGCGTCCGCCGCAGTGTCGAACTTGAGGTTGCCGATGACCTCGATGCGCTGCGCGCCGACCTGACGCATCCGCGCCGCATCGGCTTCCGTCTGCGCAAGCACGAGCGTGAAACACTGCGCGGTCTCGGCCATCAGCCGTGGCGTCCACTGTGCGCGCGCCAGCGATCGCTCGGATAGCCGCGCGTTGACGAGCACCATCGGAAGTCCGGCCGCGCGCGCGGCGGCAAGCAGGTTCGGCCAGGTTTCAGTTTCCATTCCGAGCCCGATGACCGGAGCGTGGCCGCGCAGGAACCGCCGCACGGCAAACGGCATGTCGTACGGCAGGTAGGCCTGCTGCACACGTCCGGGCCAACGCGCGACGATCTCGGATCCTGCGGTGCGGCCGGTCGGCGTCATATGGGTCAGCAGGAACCTATGCGCCGGAAACTGCGTGGCCAGCGCGCTGATCAGTGGCCGCGCCGCCTGTGTCTCGCCAACCGACACCGCATGGATCCAGATGACCGGCGCGCCCGCCACTTCTGGCCGGTGCGCCCAGCCGAAGCGCTCGCCCCAATGCCGCCGGTACTCAGGCTGGCGACGCGATCGCCACAGCAGATAGACCGCGGCGAACGGCATCGCGATGAACACGAGCAGCGTATAGGCGGCCCGCGCTGCGCTCACGACCCGCGTTCCAGTACGGCCTGGGCCGCAGCGATCACGGCTTCGGCGGTCGGTGCATCCGCGACACCACCGAGACTGGCGACCGGCCCCGCGCCCACCAGCCCCACCAAGCTCGGGTCGTAGTCACAGTAGATCCCGATCGTCGGTCGACCGAGCGCTGCTGCCAGATGCGTCAGTCCTGTATCGAGCCCGATCACGATAGCGGCGCCATTCAACGTGGCCGCGATCGCATCGAGCGGCGCGCGCGGCATCACCCGAGCGCGCTGCATTGCCGGCGCAAGCCGCTCGGCGCGCGCAGCTTCGTCGGCAGTCCCCCAGAACAACAGGCTCGTGATTGCACGGGTCGCCAGCCAGCGCTCGAGTTCGAGCCAACGTTCTTCGGGCCACAGCTTGGTCGCGCGGCTGGCGTTGACCAGCAACACGGCGTAAGGCGATAAAACGTCGCTCCGAGACGAGGGCGGTGGCGACAGGTCGAAACGCGGTGGCGTATCGAGGTCGTAGCCAAAAACTGCCGCGCCGATCCGACGACAGCGTTCGACCGCGTGCAGCTCGCGCGGGACGCTGACGGGGCGCGTGTACCAGAGCGCAGCCCAGCGCTCGCGCGCCGAACCCGACGCGGGGCCCGCCACTGGAGCTGCCGCCCAGCGCGCCATCCAAGCACTTTTCAGCAGGCCCTGGACATCCAGCACCCAGTCGTAGCCAGCGGCCTCGACGGCATGCTGCGCGGCCGTGAGTTCGCGCCAGGCGGTGCGCGTAAGCAACGTCCTGCGCCAGCGCCGCAGTGCCACTTGCCGCACGCGGGCTACATGCGGACTCATCGCCGGGATCGCCGCGAAACTTTCCTCGACCAGCCAGTCGATATGGACCCGCGGCAGTGCCGCGGCCAGGTCGGAGGCCAGCGGCAGCGCATGAATCACGTCGCCCATGGACGACGTCTTGACGATCAGGATCCGCACGGAGCGGCATTGTGCCGCAGCAGCCCGCGCCCACCGCGGCGGTCTGCGGGCGCGTCAGTGCCGATAGCCGTTCGGGTTGCTGCTCTGCCAGCGCCAGCCGTCGGCGCAGGCCTGCTCGATCGAACGCTCGGCCTGCCAGCCCAGCAGCTGATTCGCCCGAGAAGGATCGGCCCAGCACGCCGCGACATCGCCGTCGCGTCGCGCCGCGATCGCGTGCGGGACCGTATGCGCCGAGGCGCGTTCAAAGGCGCGCACCAGCTCCAGCACGCTGGTGCCGCGACCGGTGCCGAGGTTGATCGGCATGAACCCGGCGTGCTCGCGACCGTAGGCAATGCCAGCGACGTGTCCGAGGGCGAGGTCGACCACATGAAGGTAATCGCGCACCCCGGTGCCATCGGCTGTCGGCCAGTCATTGCCCCAGACGTTGAGCCGTTCGTGCCGGCCGATGGCAACCTGCGCGATGAACGGAAACAGGTTGTTCGGAACGTCCTGCGGGTCTTCGCCGATCAGGCCGCTGGCATGTGCGCCGATCGGATTGAAGTAGCGCAGCGACACGGCGCTGCGAGCAGCATCGGCGGCGCACCAGTCGCGCAGGATCTGCTCGACCATCGCCTTCGTGTGCCCGTACGGGTTGACTGGGCGGATCGGTGCCTCCTCAGTGAGCGGCAGCGCCTCGGGAACGCCGTACACCGTCGCCGAAGAGCTGAAGACGATGCAACGAACTTCACGGTCGGCCATCGCTTGGAGCAATGCGAGTGTGCCGCCGACGTTGTTGTCGTAGTACTCGAGCGGACTCGTCACCGACTCGGCGACTGCTTTTAACGCCGCAAAATGGACCACCGCGTCGATCGGCCGGAGGAACACTCGGGCGAGCACCTCGCGGTCGCGCACGTCGCCGTTGACGAGCGTAATGCTCTTGCCGGTGATTTTCTCGACCCGCTTCACTGCCTCGACCGAGCTGTTGCTGAAATTGTCGAGGCAGATGACATCGAAGCCGGCCGTCAGCAGCTCGACCATCGTATGCGAGCCGATGTATCCGGCACCACCGGTGGCGAGCACGGAGGGCGTATGGCTCACCGCTCTTCCAGTTCGCGCGCCAGCGATTTGCCGAATTCGACACCGGGCTGGTCGAATGCGTTGATACCGAGCAGCGTGGCAAGCATCGTCGTCTTGTGCTCGTAAAGGGCCAGCAGGCCGCCGAGTACGGCCGGCGTCAGTTCATCGAGTTGCAGGACGCTGACAGCATTGAGCGCCCGCGAATCAGGATCCGGGTTGACCAACGCTTCCGCCTGGGCGCGTGCGTTGGCGAGCAGCACCCGGTGATGCTCGACATACCGATGACTCGGCCGTTCGACCAGCACGATATCGATCGACGTGCGCAAGGTGCCCTGCCGCAGTGCCTGGAAGAAAGTGTGCTGCGCATCGGTTCCGACGCCACCCCAGACCACCTGAGACGTAGGAATCTCAGTCAAAGTACCGTCTGCAGTACGACTCTTGCCGAGGCTCTCCATCTCCAGCTGCTGCAGCCAGGTGACCATCGTGCGCAGCCGATCGTCGTACGGCAGCAGGCAGTGGCTCGGCATCTGCAACACCACGGAGTTCCAGAAGGCTAGCAGCGCAAGAGTCACCGGAAGATTGCGCTCCAGCGGCGCGTCCAGCGCGTGGCGGTCAAGCATATGCGCGCCACCGAGGAATTCGGTGAATCGCTGCGGTCCAATCGCAAGCATCACGGGCAGCCCGATTGCGCTCCAGACCGAAAACCGGCCCCCGACCCAATCCCAGAGCATGAACTGTTGGATGTCTGGAAGCTGCAGGCCGAGCGCGGCGTCGGCACGAGCGGAAACGGCAACGATGTGTCGCGTAAGACCGGCACCTTCGATACCCGCAGCGCGGAACCAGTTCACGAATGTCGTCGCATTCAGCAGCGTCTCGCGAGTCGTGAAGCTCTTGCTGGATACGATCGCGAGCGTCGTTTGCGGGTCGAGGCGCGGCAGCAGGCGCGCCATCGCGTGGCCATCGACGTTGCTCAGGAAATGAACCGCCGGGCCATCGGCCAGGTGTGCCAGCGCGTCGCACACCAGACGCGGCCCGCTGTCGCTGCCGCCAATGCCGATGTTGACGACCGCGTCGATCGGGCGGCCGCTCGCACCCCGCCAAGTGCCATTACGCACGTCATCGGCGAACCGCCGCGCGCGTTCCTGCTCGCTGCGCACCGCGTTCGTGATCTCCGGCGGTGCACCGAAAGTCGCACCGTCGATCGACCTCAGCGCGGTGTGCAGCGCCGGGCGCCGTTCCGAGACGTTGACCGTATCGCCCCGTGCCATCGCGCGTTCGGCGCCGGGCGTGTCGGTCGCCACCGCCAGAGCGTGCAGCAGGTCCAGCGCCGGACGATCGAAGCGCTGCCGTGAGATGTCGAGACGGATGCCGCAGGCCGCGAGTGCATCCGGAACACCGGCCGAGTCGCGTGAAAGCGCTGCGGCCGCGCCGCTCGGCCGACGTCGCAGCAGCTCGCTCAATACCGCGTTGGGCTCATCCACGCCGAAGTCCCTGGCACATGGTCCGCGTGCAGCTCCCGATCAGAACGGCAGCCGCGCATCAGGCGCCACGGCCAGGATCGCCTGTCGGAACGACGCCTTGATGCGGTCCAGCGCTTCTGGCGTGTCGCCCTCGAAGCGCAGGACCACGACGGGCGTCGTGTTCGACGGGCGGGCGAGGCCGAAGCCGTCGGGCCACTCGGCGCGCACGCCATCGATCTTGATCAACTGTTCCGCTCCTTCGAATGTGGCGCCGGACTTCAACCGCTCGACCAGCGCGAAGTTCTCGCCCTCGGCCGTGTGCAGATGCAACTCGGGCGTCGAAAGCGCCGTCGGCAGCGCATTCAACACCGCCGACGGGTCGGACGAACGAGAAACGATTTCGAGCAGCCGCGCACCGGCGTACAACCCGTCGTCAAAGCCCGGCCAGCGGTCGTTGAAGAACAGATGACCGCTCATCTCGCCAGCAAATGCCGCGCCGGTCTCCTTGAGCTTCGCCTTGATCAACGAGTGACCGGTACGCCACATCGTCGGGCGACCGCCATGCTCGCGGATCCAGGGCGCGAGCCGGCGCGTGCACTTGACGTCGAAGATGATCTCGCCGCCAGGCTTCGACGCAAGGATGTCCTTTGCGAACAACATGATCTGCCGATCCGGATACACGATCTGCCCGTCCTTGGTCACCACACCCAGGCGGTCACCGTCGCCGTCGAACGCGAGCCCCAGCTCGGCGTTAGTTTCGCGCAGCGCACGCGTTAGGTCCTCGAGGTTCTCCGGATGCGCCGGGTCCGGATGGTGATTCGGAAACGACCCATCGATATCGGTGAAGAGTTCCACGACTTCACAGCCGAGCGCGCGGTACAGCGCCACCGCGGTCGGACCCGCGACACCGTTGCCGCAGTCGATCGCGATCTTCATCGGTCGGGCGAGCTTCACCGTCGCACGGATCCGCTCCAGATAGGCGGGCGTCACATCGGCGCCGCGAACGGTGCCGGGGGTCGCGGCACTGACTAGTCGCCCCGACTCGATGCGGCTGCGCAGCGCCTGGATCGCATCCCCATACAGGGTCGACCCGGCCAGCATGATCTTCAGGCCGTTGTACTCCGGCGGATTGTGGCTGCCGGTGATCTCGACCCCCGACCCGGTCTCGAGCACGACTGTCGAAAAGTAGAGCACCGGCGTCGGCACCATCCCCACATCGATCACATCGACCCCTGCCGAGGTGATGCCTTCGACGAGCGCGTCCCGCAGCAGCGGACCGGACAGCCGCCCGTCGCGGCCAACACAAACAGCCCCCACTTTCTGTTCCGCAGCTTCGGAACCGAGCGCGGCGCCGATCAGGCGGACCGCGTCAGTCGTTAGCGCGGTCTCCACCACGCCGCGGATGTCATAAGCCTTGAAAATTGACGAGGCGAGCCGCTCAGCGTGCATTTCTCTGGCCGCGAATATTGGTGAGTGTCGGCAAACGCTATTCCCCAAGTCAGAAGGAGACGCCTGCCGCGTTACGGCGCAGGTCGGCCTCGACCATCATCTGGCACAGTTGCTCCAGCGTCGTGTGGGCTTCCCAGCCCAGTTCGTTTTTCGCCTTTGCGGGATTACCGATCAACAGATCCACTTCAGCCGGCCGATAGAACCGGGGATTGGTACGCAGGCGGATCAGGCCGGACGCGGCGTCGACCGCATGCTCCTCGATGCCGGTGCCGCGAAATTCGAGCTCAACGCCGATTGCCTTGAATGCCATGCGCACGAAATCGCGAACGGTCTCAGTCCGGCCGGTCGCTAGCACGTAAGTATCGGGACGTTCTACCTGCAGCATCCGGTACATGCCTTCGACATACTCCTTCGCGAAACCCCAATCGCGCCGCGCTTCCAGGTTGCCGAGTTCAAGCGCATCCAATACACCGAGCTTAATCTTGGCCACGCCATCGGTGATCTTGCGGGTCACGAACTCACGCCCGCGCAGCGGAGATTCATGATTGAACAGGATTCCGCTCACGCCGAAGATCCCATAGCTTTCCCGGTAGTTGACGGTCATCCAGTGCGCGAAGACCTTCGAGACACCATAGGGGCTGCGCGGATAGAACGGCGTTGATTCGCTCTGGGGAACCTCAAGCACCTTGCCGAACATTTCAGATGTCGATGCCTGGTAGAAGCGAATCGTAGGATCGACAAGCCGGATCGCCTCCAGCAGGTTCAGGGCGCCGAGGCCGGTAATCTGTGCCGTCGTGGTCGGCTGATCGAAGGACACGCCTACGAAACTTTGCGCTGCGAGGTTGTAGACCTCGTTCGGCCGCGCCCGCTTGAGCAGTGTGATGCTCGTACCGACGTCCGTCACGTCGTATTCCACCAATTCCAAACCAAGGTGGCGGTCGATGGCCAGTTCCTCGATGCGCCAGAAATTGACCGAGCTTGCGCGTCGATAGGTCCCGTAGACCTTATAGCCCTTCTGCAACAGCAGTTGGGCAAGGTAGGCGCCGTCTTGTCCGGTGATCCCGGTGACGACTGCGACTTTTGTGGCGGTCATGTCAGGGCCAGTCTCCTGCGCCGGGGTCATCGGACCTGTCGCGCGACGTTCGTTCGGGCGGCACGGTCAGTGGTCATGACGGCAGTATCGGCAAACCGACCGCTAAAATGGCCTGATTGTATCTATCGATACGGGCGGGCCTGCCCCGCGAAGGCGCCTTATGCAAGCCATCATCTTGTGCGGCGGTTCGGGTACCCGGCTATG
>DATEZE010000253.1:0-3878 GCA_035255845.1 Burkholderiaceae bacterium
GGTCGGCTCGCGCCAGACCGAGCCGCGGCGTCTTCGCATAATCGAGCGCCAGGTCGAAGAGAACGAGGTGCTCGTGCCTCTCTTCCATTGCGCGGCGCGTCGCCGGTCGGCCATCGGTCATCATCAGCCGCGCCGGTCCGATTTCGAGCCATCCCGCGGACACTTCCTGCGCCGAGCGCGGGCCCTGCACGCGCACGACGTCGATGCCGGCCGCTTCCAGCCGCGTGATGATCGGCGTAGCGATGCCGAGCGACCCCACCGCAACGACGCGCTTCACCGGCTCGGCGCCCGGCTCCACGGCCGGCGGCGGTTTGGTCGCGCCCTCGCGATAGTCGTAGATCCCGCGACCGCGCTTGCGACCGAGGCGGCCGGCGCGCACGAGTTCCTGCTGTGCCAGTGAGGGTGCGTAGCGGCGTTCGCCGAACGTTGCTTCGAACACCGCCGTGCTGACCGCCAGATTCACATCGTGGCCGATCAGGTCCATCAGCTCGAACGGACCCATCGGAAAGCCACCGCAGTCGCGCACGATCGCGTCTATCGTCGCCGGGTCTGCGGCGTCCTCGGTGTATGCGCGCCAGGCCTCGCCGTAAAACGGCCGCGCGATGCGGTTGACGATGAATCCGGGAGTGGATTTCGCAAACGCCGGCTTCTTGCCCCACGACTCGGCGGTTGCGAAGACTGTCGCGGCGACATCCGCCGAGGTCTCGAGCCCGCTGATGACCTCGACAAGTTTCATCCGAGTCGGCGGATTGAAGAAGTGCATGCCTACAACGCGCTCCGGCCGTTTCAGGCCCGCAGCCATCGCGGTGATCGACAGCGATGAAGTGTTGCTGGCAAGGATCGCGTCGTCAGCGACGACGTCTTCGAGCCCGTGCAGCAGCGCGCGCTTGGCTGCCAGGTCCTCGACGATCGCTTCCACCACGAGGCCGCATCCGCCGAAGCCGGCGGTCGGTGCCGGCTGGACGCGAGCCTTCACGGCATCGGCGTCCGAATGTGCCAACCTGCCCTTTGCGGCGAGCGACTGCAGATCCGCGGCAATGCCTGTCAGCGCGCGCTCGACCGCGCCTTCCTGCGCATCGGCAAGCAAGACCCGATGCCCCGCCTGCGCGGCGACCTGCGCGATGCCGGCACCCATCGCACCGGCGCCGACCACGCCGATGAGGGTTTCCGCAGGCAGGCCGCTGGGCATGTCTACTGTCCGGTGAAACGCGGCGCGCGCTTGTCGATGAACGCGGTTACGCCTTCGCGGTAGTCGGATGAGCGCCCCAGCTCGCGCTGATAGTCACGCTCGACGTCCAGTGCGGCCTCGAACGAGCGCTCCATGTTGGCTTCCATCGCTTCGCGCGTGCGAACGTAACCGCGTGTGGGTCCGCTCGCGAGCTGCCGGGCAAACCCGAGCGCGCTTGGCATCAGCTGGTCGTCGTCGACGCAGCGCCAGATCAGTCCCCACTCTTCCGCCTGCGCGGCCAGCAATTTGTCGCCGAGCAGTGCGATGCCCATAGCGCGCGCCGGCCCGACCAGTCGAGGCAACCACCACGTGCCGCCACAGTCGGGCACGAGGCCGAGCTTTGAGAACGACTGGATGAAGCTTGCGGAGCGCGCGGCAACGACGAGATCGCAGGCAAACGGAATGTTCGCACCGGCGCCCGCCGCGACGCCGTTGACCGCGCACACCGTCGGCATGCGCAGATGCCGGAGTCGCAGCAACATCGGCTTGTAGTAGTTCTCGATCGAGAAGCCGAGGTCGAGGGCTTCGCTGCCTGGCGCCACTGCACGGTCGGCAAGATCCTGTCCGGCGCAGAAGCCGCGACCGGCTCCGGTCAGCACCAGACAGCGCACCGCGGCGTCGGCCGCAACTTCGTCCAGTGCAGCACGCAACTCGCCGTGCATCGCGACGGTGAAGCTGTTGAGCCGGTCGGGCCGGTTCAGCGTCAGCGTCGCTACGCCATCCGCCCGTTCCAGGCGGACCGTCTCGTAAGTCGGCATCGGGGTCTCCTCGGCCGTTCCAAACGCGCTCCGCCTGGCGGCTGCGCATGAATTCGTTGACCGACCGTTCAATCAATAGTAGCGTTATCGGCTCGCCGCTGACAAGCGTTCAGTCGAACAAATCTCGGTCAGACAGGAATTGGTCTGGCCGCTGACAGCGCGCGACGGACATCGCCCTTCACCTTCCGACGCAAGACACAGGAGATTTCCGTGACCCACCCCCTCTTCGATAAGCACCGCGCGACGCTGGAAGGCGCGCTCGCCGCGATCCAGAACCGCGGCTTCTGGTCCGCCTATCCCGAGCAGCCCAGTCCCAAGGTCTACGGCGAAACCGCCGCCGACGCGGGCAAGGCGGCGGCGCTCGCGCACATGGGCCAGCGCTTCGAGCTCGGTCAGCCGGAGGCGTCCGGCTGGAGCGCCAGCGAGCGCTCTCCGTACGGTGTGCCGCTCGGCGTGCAATATCCAGTCTCGAAACCCCAGGCATTGATCGATGCCGCGCTGGCCGCGATGACGGCCTGGCAAGACCTCGGGCCCGAAGGCCGCACCGGCGTGCTGCTGGAAGTGCTCGCGCGCATCAACAAGGCGAGCTTCGAGATTGCGCACGCGGTGATGCTGACCACCGGACAGGGCTGGATGATGGCGTTCCAGGCCGGGGGCCCACATGCGCAGGACCGGGCACTCGAGGCCGTGGCCTATGCGTGGCGGGAGATGAGCTTCGTCCCGACAACGGCGCGCTGGGAAAAGCCGCAGGGCAAAAATCCGCCGATCGTGATGGAGAAGCGGTTCGAGATCGTCGGCCGCGGCGTCGCGCTGGTGGTCGGCTGCGGCACATTCCCGACATGGAACACGTATCCGGGATTGTTCGCCGCGCTCGCGACCGGCAACCCGGTGATCGTCAAGCCGCATCCGAACGCGATCCTGCCGGCGGCGATCAGCGTGCGCATCATCCGCGAGGTGCTGAAGGAGAACGGCATCGCACCCGACCTCGTAACGCTGGCCATCACCGACGACCCGAAGGCCACACAGGCGCTGGCGACGAGCCCGGCAGTCAAGTCGATCGACTTCACCGGCAGCAATGCCTTCGGTCGCTGGCTGATCGACAACGCGCGCCAAGCGCAGGTCTACGCCGAACTCGCAGGCGTGAACAACGTTGTCATAGAGTCGACCGACAGCTACAAGGCGATGCTGAAGAACCTCGCGTTCACGCTGAGCCTGTACTCGGGCCAGATGTGCACGACGACGCAGGACATCTTCGTGCCGGCCGGAGGGATTGAGACCGACGAAGGCCACAAGTCGTTCGATCAGCTCGCCGCCGATCTCGGCGTTGCGGTGGACAAGCTTCTTGCCGACCCGACGGTGGCGACCGCAGTGCTCGGTGCGATCCAGTCTCCCGACACGGTCAAGCGCATCGACGAGGCGCCTGCGCTCGCCGAAGTCGTACTGGCGTCGCGCAAGATCGATCACCCGGAATTTCCAGCGGCGACCGTGCGGTCGCCAATGCTACTGAAAGCCGACACGAACAAGGAGTCCGTCTATCTGCAAGAGCGCTTCGGCCCGATCAGCTTTATCGTCAAGGTTCCAGATTGGCGGGCTGCCGTGGCGTTGTCCGAGCGGGCCGTGCGGGACCACGGCGCGCTAACTGTCGGACTGTATTCGACGAAGCAGGAGGTGATTGACGCGATGACGGCGGCCACACAGCGCGCCGGCGTGTCGCTGTCGATCAACCTGACTGGCAACGTCTACGTCAATCAGTCTGCGGCGTTTTCCGACTACCACGCGACCGGCGCGAACCCGGCGGCGACTGCGAGTTATACCGATTCCGCCTTTGTTGCCAATCGCTTCAGAGTTATCCAGCGCCGCTGGCACGCAACATAGGCGCTGCTCGTGTACGC